>NZ_JBFDUZ010000005.1 GCF_040719145.1 Paenibacillus sp. JQZ6Y-1 | reverse complement strand
GCCGATCACCCTCTCAGGTCGGCTACGCATCGTCGCCTTGGTGAGCCGTTACCCCACCAACTAGCTAATGCGCCGCAGGCCCATCCTTCAGTGACAGATTGCTCCGTCTTTCGTTCGTCGTCCATGCGGACAACGAAAGTATCCGGTATTAGCTACCGTTTCCGGTAGTTATCCCAGGCTAAAGGGCAGGTTGCCTACGTGTTACTCACCCGTCCGCCGCTAAGTCTCAAAGAAGCAAGCTTCCTATCGACTCCGCTCGACTTGCATGTATTAGGCACGCCGCCAGCGTTCGTCCTGAGCCAGGATCAAACTCTCCATAAAAGTGTTTGACTTGCTCATTTCTTGCTGGCGAGAACATTGCTGTTCTCTATATTTTGAAGAACTAAGTTCTTCACTCACTCGTTGTTCAGTTTTCAAAGATCAAGCTCTTTCGTTGCCACTCAGTGTCTCTCGCAGCAACTCTTATATCTTATCACCTTCTCAGCTAGCTGTCAACAACTTTTTTTGAAGTTGTTTTTCGTAATGATTTGACTCATTGTCGAAGCGACAGATGCTTTCAAAAGGCTTGTACAAAAGACTATACCATGGATCGACCGAGCAAGTCAACACCTATTTACCCAATTCTTTTTAAATAATTATAAATGGCTTTGTTCATTGATACATTATAGTAATAGTCAGTCTAAATCGCACACATATACAAGAGTTATATAGAAGTTCTACGCGGCTATTCCTCTATTATTATGTTTGATAGTTTGCCAAATCTATTAGGTAGAACATGTGAGGTAAAGAAAGTACTAAAGCAAATACTGCATGATCTTTGAACAGGATCTTGGAATTGGATTTTTAAATATAAACAACAAGGCATTCCTCTTTTGATAAGAATGCCTTGTTGTTTATATTTCATTAGTTACTGATTCTTTATTGATGATTTATTCATGACCGTTCGAATGTAGCTTGCAGTTTATTCCTATAGAAGTTAGTACTGTAACACGGACTGAATATGAAGCTTACGGTTTTCGATCAGATTATAGATCGTTTCGTTCACTGCAACCATCGGGCGTGTTGGATGATCACGATCTGAAAATACGATTTTGCCAATTGCTCCATTACTTAAGCGTACGCTTGTACCATTGTGGAATTGGGTGACTTTGCGGATAAAGGTAGTGACGACCGCTGGATCTAGTTTGCCAAATGATTCAGTTTCCAGCTGCTCCAGTACAAGATATGGAGATTGCGCTTTACGATAGTTTTTGGATAAGGTCATCGCATGGAAAATATCCGCTACTGCTACAATACGCGCGTAAGCGTGAATACGTGTGTGATCCAATCGAAGCGGATAACCGGATCCATCAACTTTTTCGTGATGCTGAAGGGCTGCCAAGCGAACACCTTCATTGATGCCTGTTACTTTTTTCAAAATTTCATATCCATATAGCGTATGACGGCGCATCTCCTCCAGTTCGGACGGTTCTAGACGCGAAGGTTTATACAAAATATCAGGATCTACTCGAATATTGCCAATATCATGAAACAGGCCAGCTAACGCTACCTGCATGCCTTCATTTTCTGGTACTCCCATCCATTTGGCGATTCGGTAGGAGGTGAGGCTGGTCAGTAGTGCATTATGGTAGATGTATTCCTCCTGCTTCATTTGTGCTGGATAGAAGGTCAATATATTGTAGTGGCGAGAATGCGAAATTAATTGCTCTAAGCCGGTACGTAACTTGTAGACAGGAATATCCTGTGCGAGTGCAGATTGAAAGCATTGTTTGATCATATGTACCATAGAGCTATATGCTTGCTCAAAAGATACACGTTCCGGTCGGCTGACCTTCGGCGCTTCCAAAATAAGTGGTGTATCTGCTGCTGCTGGCGGCGCTGGCTTATCGTTGTTGATTGCGTCGATCAAGAATGCCTGCAAGACCTCCAGATCGCGCGGTAGCAACATTTTACCTTTGGGAAGCAGCAAATTACCTTTCTCGGTAAACACGTCGTTATGTAGACGAGTACCCGGCTTTAATTCAGATACAGGAGTCATTGCCATGATGGATAACCTCTTTTCGTATGAGATGTGGGTTGATGTTACAATGTGGCGCAGCAAAAGCATACAAATGTCGGACAACGATATATTTTAGAACATAGTGGATACGGTTACACAGGAATAGAGCAATACAATAACGTCTATAAACGCTTAGGAACCTACAGTTTCCATTTAGCAATAGGGCAATCATTGATGATAGCAAGTCATGTGGTTAGATCACGATGGAATGACTACAAAACGGATATCGGTGTAACGGACATGATGTATGTAATCGCAAACCGCTTGTATGACTAAAACGAAATCGTATTTATTGGAATATGGAGCTATACAAAGCAATAGAGAGGAGAAAAAGGTAGGAAAGAAGTGATGATGAAGATTGATATTCAAATTACCAATTATTATATATAGGTACTATGACTTATAATTATGTACATATATTAGCACCCAAAGACCTATAATACAATCTAATTATTCAATTTATTAGTTATAAAGTAGGTTAATTACTAGTTGTCGCAATGCAATCCTAATACACTCGATTTGATCCAACGATATAATGGCTGCTTCCTTACTTGAGAACTTGCTGATTGAATCGATACTTTATTTATAAAATGAGAGTAAAAAAGAGCATGAATCGGAAACCTGTATGCAGGTCGGATTCATGCTCTTTTCGTTATGCTATGGCACGATTCACGGATTGCTGAATCGCTTATTTCGTTTATTTTCGGTGCAAAGGTTCAAATGAGCAAAAGAACTTCTGAAAAGATTACTCTTCTGTCGTTTCGCCTTCGTCCGTTGCTGGAGCTTCCGAAGCTTCGCTGTCCTCTACCGCTGCGCCTGCTTCCGTTCCTTCTGCTGCATCGACGTTCGTTTCGTCCAGTTCGTCTTCTTTTGGCTCTTCACTCTTCTCGGTAATACATACGGTTGCTACTGCATCTTCATCACGGATATGAATCAGACGCACGCCCTGCGTATTACGACCCATCGTAGAGATCGTTTCGATCCCCATCCGAATCAGCGTACCGCTAGTCGTAATGATCATCAAATCGTCATCCTCGCCAACGACCTTCAGACCAGACAGTTCACCGTTTTTGTCAGTGACGTTCATCGTTTTGATCCCTTTACCGCCACGCGTTTGCAGACGATATTCATCGCCCTGTGTACGTTTACCGTAGCCTTTGGCTGTAACGATCAATACTTTGAGTTCGTCTTGGATCAGATCCATGCCGACCAGACGGTCGCCTTCGTCTAGGGTAATCCCTTTGACCCCAGTCGCGCTACGTCCCATTGAACGGACATCGTTCTCGTTAAAGCGGATCGACATACCGTACGCTGTACCCATAATGATGTCCTGTTTGCCATCGGTCAGTTTAACCTGAATCAGTTCATCATCTTCACGCATATTGATGGCAATCAGACCACCCTTACGGATGTTCGTGTAGTCATCCAAACGCGTTTTCTTCACCACACCTTGACGGGTAGCGAAGAACAGATACTGGTCGCCTTCAAAGTCTTGAACCGGAATGACCGCATTGACCGACTCGCCCTGTTCGATCTGAATCAGGTTGATCACTGGTGTTCCGCGTGCGGTACGACCCAGTTCTGGAATCTCGTATGCCTTGATCCGGTAGACCTTCCCTTTGTCTGTGAAGAACAGCAGGTGATGGTGAGAGTTGGTTACGAACAGATGCTGGACAAAGTCCTGATCTTTCATATCCACGCCCATTACCCCGCGTCCACCACGACGCTGACTACGGTAAGTCGTTACTGGAGAGCGTTTGATATAACCGGTATGGGTTACGGTAACGACGACTTCTTCCTGTGGAATCAGATCTTCGTCCAAAATGCTCTCTTCGCCGATTGTGATCTCAGTACGACGCTCATCGCCAAACCGTTCCTTGATCTCATTCAGCTCTTCGCTGATGATCTCCAGTACACGGTATTCGTTTGCCAAAATATCGCGATATTCGGCAATCATGCGCAGCAGTTCGTTATATTCATTCTCGATCTTGTCACGTTCCAGTCCAGTCAGACGTTGCAGACGCATGTCCAGAATCGCCTGAGACTGTTCTTGACTGAGCGAGAAGCGTTCAATCAGTCCTTCACGTGCCGCTTCACTAGTCTGAGATGCACGGATCAGGGCGATGACTTCGTCCAGATTGTCCAGTGCAATACGCAGACCTTCCAAAATATGAGCGCGAGCTTCCGCTTTTTTCAGCTCAAATTCGGTACGACGACGGATGACTTCGATCTGGTGCTGGATATAGTGATGAATAACTTCACGCAAACCAAGCAGCTTCGGTTCGTTGTTCACGATCGCCAGCATGTTCACACCAAATGTAGATTGCATCGCTGTGTGCTTGTACAGATTGTTCAGAACAACGCTTGGATTCACATCACGGCGCAGCTCGATGACGATCCGCATACCATTACGGTCAGACTCGTCACGCAGATCGGTGATGCCTTCGATTCGTTTTTCACGAACGAGCTCAGCGATCTTCTCAACCAAACGCGCTTTGTTGACTTGGTACGGAATCTCGTTAACGACGATCCGTGCTTTGTTGTTGTTTTCTTCGATGGTAGCTTTGGCTCTCATCGTGATCGAGCCGCGACCTGTCTGGTATGCCTGACGGATACCGGAGCGACCGAGAATATAACCCGAAGTCGGGAAATCCGGTCCGTGGATATAATCCATCAGCTCCATCGACGTAATATCTGGGTTCTGGATCATCGCCTGTACGCCATCAATAACCTCGCTCAGATTATGTGGCGGGATATTGGTTGCCATACCGACCGCGATCCCCGAAACACCGTTAACGAGCAGGTTTGGATAGCGTGCCGGCAGTACTACCGGTTCGCGCTCTTCACCGTCATAGTTTGGGATAAAGTCGATGGTGTCTTTGTTGATGTCGCGCAGCATCTCTAGCGCCATCTTGGACATACGTGCCTCGGTATAACGCATCGCTGCTGCCATATCGCCGTCAATGGAACCGAAGTTACCATGACCATCGACCAGCATATAACGCATGGAGAAATCCTGCGCCATCCGTACCATCGTTTCGTACACGGCAGAGTCACCGTGCGGGTGATACTTACCGATAACTTCGCCGACGATTCTCGCCGATTTTTTGTATGGCTTGTCTGGGGACATGCCGAGTTCCGACATCGCATATAAAATACGTCTGTGTACAGGCTTCAAACCGTCACGCACATCAGGCAAAGCCCGGCTGACGATAATACTCATCGCATAGTCCATAAAGGACTCGCGCATTTCTGTACCGATATCCCGGTCTTTGATCTGCGAAAAATTCTCTTCCGCCATGCTAAGCTTAGCCTCCTTATCGCAGCCTTCGTTTACACAAATGGATGCTTGTTGACCTGATCGTGGAGACTTCTACGCTCCAGCCGGTCTTTGTATAAAAATAAGTTTTCTGTCACCAGTATTAGGGTTAAAAGCACTCGCCACAAGGGCGATCAAATGATGAAGTCATGCCCGGTGCTACATCACTTTATTATACCATTTTTTTCGTGTAATGTCCTGTGTTTTCGCGCTATTTACAACAGTTTTGAGAAGGAAAAATCAATTTTCTTGCCGTTTTCCGGCAAAGGTTCATAAAAAGCAAAAGGAGCATCCACCGTGTGGCAGATGCTCCTCTGTCATTTGTATAATTACGCTATTTTCTCGTTAGAAATCGAGATTTTTGACGTACTTGGCATTTTCTTGGATAAAGTCACGGCGCGGTTCCACATTGTCGCCCATCAGCGTATCAAAGATGGCATCGGCAAGGATCGCATCTTGAATGCTCACTTGCAGCATCACACGACTTTCTGGGTCCATTGTTGTTTCCCACAGCTGGGACGCGTTCATCTCGCCCAGACCTTTATAGCGCTGAACGTTAAATTTGGCATTTTCACCAAAGCCAGCGATGATCTCATCGCGTTCTTTTTCCGAGTTAGCATAGACTGCTGTTTTGTTGCGCTCCACTTTGAACAGTGGCGGCTGAGCGATATACACGTAGCCTGCGTCGATGATCTGACGCATGTACCGGTAGAAGAATGTCAGCAGCAGCGTACGAATATGCGCACCGTCGACATCAGCATCGGTCATGATGATCACTTTGTGGTAACGAGCTTTGGACAGATCGAAATCGTCGCCAATCCCCGTACCAAGTGCTGTGATGATGGCACGAATCTCTGCGTTGCCGAGGATACGATCCAGACGTGCTTTTTCCACGTTTAGGATTTTACCACGCAGCGGCAGGATCGCTTGGAAATGACGGTCACGACCTTGTTTTGCTGAACCACCCGCAGAGTCACCCTCTACGATGTACAGTTCGCTGATCGATGCGTCTTTGGATGAGCAGTCTGCCAGTTTACCTGGCAATGCGCTAACTTCCAATACGCTCTTACGGCGAGTCAGTTCACGGGCTTTACGCGCCGCTTCACGTGCTCTGGACGCCTGCAATGATTTGTCCAGTACGCGGCGTGCCACCGAAGGATTCTCGTTCAGGAATTCCTGTAGCTTCTCAGAGAACAGCGATTCGACAATACCACGAGCTTCACTGTTGCCGAGTTTGGTTTTTGTTTGACCTTCAAATTGCGGCTCAGGAATCTTCACCGAAATGATCGCGGTCAAGCCTTCACGTACATCTTCACCGGTCAGGTTGCCGTTGTTATCCTTCAGCAAACCGTTACGACGAGCATAATCGTTGATGATCCGTGTCAGCGCACTCTTGAAGCCGGATTCGTGCGTACCGCCTTCATGGGTGTTGATATTGTTGGCAAAGGAGTAAATGTTCTCCGTATAGCCTTCGTTGTATTGCAGGGCAATCTCGACCTGAATCTGGTCGCGTGTACCTTCCACGTAGATCGGCTGCTCGTTAATAACTTCACGCGTTTGGTTCAAGTACTGTACATACTCGATAATACCGCCATCGTATTTGAAATGGTTAGATACATCGGTACGCTCGTCGGTCAGTGTCAGTGCGATGCCTTTGTTCAGGAACGCCAGCTCGCGAATACGACCCAACAGCGTATCGTAATCATATACGGTCGTTTCGGTAAAGATCTCCGAATCTGGACGGAAGGTTACTGTCGTACCGGTTCCTTCTTCATCCGTCATATCGCGCAGCACTTTGATGTCTTCGACTGGTGCGCCGCGTTTGTATTCTTGTTGATACACTTTGCCTTCACGTTTTACAACAACGCGCACATGCTCAGACAATGCGTTTACAACGGATACGCCGACACCGTGCAGACCGCCGGATACTTTATATCCGCCGCCGCCGAATTTACCGCCGGCATGCAGTACGGTCATAACGACTTCAAGCGCGGAGCGCTGTGTTTTCGCTTCCACGCCAACCGGGATTCCGCGTCCGTTATCGACAACGGTAATGCTGTTGTCTTCATGAATCGTTACTTCAATATGGTCACAGTATCCGGCCAATGCCTCGTCAATACTGTTATCTACAATTTCCCAGACCAGGTGATGCAGGCCTTTGGAGCTGGTCGATCCGATATACATACCCGGACGCTTACGAACGGCTTCCAAACCTTCAAGCACCTGAATCTGACTGGCATCATAAGCCGGTTGATTCGTCGACATGACATTTCACCTACTTCTGTATTTTAAGGCAACCGCCAACAGCGGCTGCAGCTATGCGTTCATCAAAAAGCTATTGGTTCGCTTTTTCAGCGTGGCAGAGGAAATGGGGGAGTAATACACTTTGTTTTTGGTTACCACAATCGACTTCGGTTCTTCTTCGCCGATCGCTTCCACCTTTTTGTCTTCGTGGGCAAAGCTAACGAACTGCTTTGAAATTTTGGAAGACTTCTCAATCGATATGTCAAAAATAGCTACAAGTTCGGAAAAACGGATAATTTTCTCGCCGCCCAGGTGAATATACATAAGAACGGGCCTCCCTTATTTCTCAATATGCCCCTGATGGACATGGAAAATCTGGGCTTCCTTCAGACGTCCGGCATTGATACTCTCGATTCCGGTCGCCGTGATGAAAGTCTGCACTTTGTCCTGAAATGTCTCAATCAGCTGGGTTTGACGATAAGGGTCCAGTTCGGATAGGACGTCGTCCAGCAAAAGAATCGGATATTCCCCGATCTCTTCGTGAATCAATTCAATTTCAGCCAGTTTCAGCGATAAAGCGGTTGTGCGCTGCTGACCTTGTGAGCCGAAAACAGCTGCTTCATTGCCATTAATGTGAAAGGTCAGATCGTCCCGATGTGGACCTGCCAGAGTCGCGCCACGGCGATATTCCTGTTCTTTCACTTGTGATAATTTTATCATAAATTGCTCAAATAAGACAGCTTCATCTTCTTCTTCCGATTCGCCGAATGACGGGACATACGATAGCAGCAATTTCTCCTTGCCACCAGTTATCCCCATGTGGATATTTTCTGCCCAGCCCTGAAGCTTGTGGATAAATTGCTTGCGCTTTTTGACGATCTTCACGCCATGCTCCACCAGCTGCTCGTTCCAGATATCCAGCATGGTGCTGTCCTTACTGCCAGAGCTCCATGCCTGCTTCAGAAAATTGTTACGCTGCACAAGCACCTTTTGATACTGCTGCAAATGATGCAGATAGCTCGGTTGCACTTGTCCAATCTCCATATCAAGAAACCGGCGACGAATGCCCGGCGAGCCTTTCACAATCTCCAGATCTTCCGGTGCGAACATAACCGCATTGATCGTACCGATAAAATCGCTCAACTTACGCTGCTCCAACCCGTTGATCTTTGCCTTTTTACCTCGTGCGGAAAAATTCAACTCCAGTTTGACCTTGCCGTACTTTTTGTCCGCTTCGCAGGTGATTCGGGCATGATCCGAATCAAAGGAGATCAGCTCCTTATCCTTGTTCGTCCGATGCGACTTGGATAACGCCAGCACAAACAGCGCTTCGATCAGATTCGTTTTGCCCTGCGCGTTCTGTCCGATAAACAGATTAACTGGTGCAAAGGAATCCAGCTGTAGATGCTCATAATTGCGATAATGTTGTAGGCTGACTTGGTTAATGAACATCGGTACAATCCTCCGGTTTATTGCTCACGTTGAACCTTGAATTTGCCTTCGCCTTGCACGTCCACTTCATCCCCAGCATACAGCTTGCGACCACGACGCTCTTCCAGCTCTCCGTTCACTTTGACCATCTGTTCTTGCAGCAATGCTTTGGCGCTTCCTCCTGTGGATACGCAATCCGCCAGTTTCAAAAATTGGTCTAGCTTAATATATTCCGTCGAAATCGAAATCATTTTCATAATAGGGATAAACCGTCCTTTCGGGATGACTGATTAATTAGGGCCGCTCAGAAATGAATAGCCAGGTCTTTGCATCATACCATAGTCCAAGCATGCACTACTACGGTTATGGGCAAAGTACCCGGCTATTTTTCGTTATTTTGCCAGAAGGCAGGGGGTAAAGGTCATGATAAAGGCTGCCTCGAGGGCAGCCCTACATGACGTGTCTTTGTGGAGTGGACATGCTGTAAAGATATTTATACACATGTGAATAAGTTTTTTTCTTCCACGTTTCGGTCGTGTATAAACCTGTTTATTTATGCATATCAGTTCGTTGTACGGTATGGCAGGATGATATACAGGCTACGGCTTTCGTCCAGTGGCTTGATGATAATTGGGCTCATGATGCCAGTAAACTGGATCGACAATTGCTCGCTTTCGATCACTTTCAGTACATCCAGCATATATTTGGAGTTGAACGAGATGCGCAGCGGTTCCCCATCAAAACGCGCAATATCCAGCTGCTCGGTAACGCGGCCGAGCTCGGAAGAGCTGGAGGAGATCTCAACAGCGCCATTTTCCAGCGTTTGCATGCGGACAATGTTTGTTTTTTCTTCACGAGACAGCAAGTATGCACGGTCAATCGAATCCGCTAGTTTTTTTGTATCCATCACCAGTTCGGTTTTGAAACTGGTCGGAATGATTTTCGACGTATCTGGGTAGGTTCCATCCAGAATGCGGGAGTAGAACAATACGCGGTCGATTTTGAACAGCACTTGGTTGTCGGCAACGACGATATCCAGTAGCTGATTTTGATCGGGAATGATTTTGCTCAGTTCGTTCAGCGTTTTACCAGCGATAACTACATTGCTGAAACGAACATCGGTTTCGTTACCCAGATTAACTGTGCGACTTGCCAGACGGTGACGATCGGTAGCGACAAATTTCAATTCGCTATCCGCCAGATTCCACAGCACACCAGTCAGGATCGGTGTTGTTTCCTGTGTGGAGATGGAGAATGCGGTTTGTTTGATCATATTTTTCAACAGATCGCCTGGAACGGAAATTTGCTGATTTTCTTCGATGTTTGGCAGTACCGGGAATTCTTCTGGGTCCAGACCAACGAGTTGAATATCGGTGGCACCTGCACGGATGAACGTTTGAAATCCATCTTTGACTTCCATTTCGATTTCTTGAGATGGCAGTTTTTTGATGATTTCTACAAAGAATTTGGCTGGCAATACGACGCTGCCTGGGCGGTCGATCTGTACAATCGTTTTGTCTGCATCTTCTGCTGGGATAAACGATTGGATAGAAATGTCTGTATCGCTAGCGGTCAATGTTACACCTGCATAGTTCACGTCGAATTTGATACCGCTCAGGATAGGGATCGTAGTACGACTGGAAATAGCTTTGGATACATGTTGTATCGATTCATTCAAATAGTTTTTCGAGATTTGGATCTTCATAGTTTCACTCCTAATCAGCATCATTCATGCTTTGCGATATCCTTTTTACACATGCACCGTGAGGTGCGTTTTAGTAAGAAGTATATATTTAAAATATAGTAGTAATCGTAGTAGGGGCGGTGAATATGTGGATAACCCACTTCAGCCCAGTCATGACGGCATAAAATTAAGCCTATCCACATGTGTATAAAGTGTGTATAGGCTTGTTGTTGTTCAGGATGGATTTTTGATCTTGTCCATCAGGTTGTTGACCACTTTAAACAATTCCTGGTCGGATTTGAGCGATTGGGTTATTTTTTCGTGTGCGTGAATGACGGTTGTATGGTCACGTCCACCAAAAGCTTCGCCAATCTTCGGTAAGGAATAGTCGGTCAGCTCGCGTGACAGATACATAGCGATTTGCCGTGGAAAGGCAACTGCTTTGGTCCGCTTGCGTGCTTTGAAATCTTCCAGCTTGAGATTGTAATATTCGCCAACTCGTTGCTGAATGTCTTGAATTGTAATGATTTTAGGACGGCTGGAAGGAATAATATCTTTCAGTGCTTCCGCTGCCAGATGCGATGTCACATCTTGGTTGGTGAGCGACGAATACGCCACTACACGGATGAGAGCGCCTTCCAGCTCACGGATATTCGTGTCGATCTGATTGGCGATATACATCATCGCTTCGTTGGGAATATCCAGATTTTCCGCTTTCGCTTTTTTCCGCAAAATCGCAATCCGTGTCTCCAGATCAGGAGGCTGAATATCCGTAATCAAACCCCACTCAAACCGCGAACGCAATCGTTCTTCGAGCGTCGGAATTTCCTTTGGCGGCCGGTCACTGGAAATGATGATCTGCTTGCTTTCCTCGTGCAGCGCGTTAAACGTATGGAAAAATTCCTCTTGTGTCGACTCTTTACCCGCCAAAAATTGAATATCATCAATCAGCAGAATGTCGATATTCCGGTATTTGTTGCGGAAGCTTTCCCCGCGGTTGTCACGAATCGAGTTAATAAATTCATTCGTAAATTTCTCGGAGGAAATGTACACAACTTTGCTATTGGGATTGTGCTGCAAAATGTAGTGACCGATCGCGTGCATCAAATGCGTTTTGCCGAGACCGACACCACCGTACAAAAACAGCGGATTGTACGCTTTGGCTGGCGCTTCGGCGACCGCCAGCGAGGCTGCATGGGCAAAACGGTTGCCCGCCCCAATGACGAATGTATCGAATGTATATTTGGGATTCAGCATGTTGGCGAGTGGCTCTTCCGTTTGCACGGCTGCCGGTTGAACCGGTGCCTGCTGCGGGATGAGAGCTTCTTCCGGAACAGCTTCCTCAATGACAAATTTCACATCAACCTGTCTTCCCAAAAATTCAAAAACCGTGGAGCTGACTAGTTTGGTATACCGGCTTTCTAGCCATTCAACGGCGAAGGTGGTCGGTGCTGAGATAACGATTGAGTTTTCCGTAAATGTCAGCGCTTTGGTTGCCTTGAACCAGGTGTCAAAACTCGGCTTGCTGAGTTTTGTCTGAATAATCGATAGTATTTGCTGCCATAATTCGGAGGTATGGCTGTCCACAGACTGTCACTCCTTTTAAACTTCCAATGTGGCTGAAGCCATGCGCAGATATCGGAAATGATGAAAATTGCTATGATTAATGATGTCGAATTATCCCCAGAATACCCAATCGGTGGATAAAGTAAAAAATGGATAAGATGAAATTGTTCACAACTTTATCCACAGGCTGTTGATAATTTTTCTATTCACATTCTCTATTCACAACGAAAACAATATCATAATAGCAAAAAGAGCCTTGTATTTCAACGAAAACCGATAATTTATCCACAAATTCAATCTGTTGTGTATAAAAGTTATGCACACCACAAGATATTGTTTATAGTTTGTTCGGAACCTGACGGTGAGTTGTGGAAAAATAATTTTCACTATTCACAGACAATTTCGCTGTTGGTGGATAACTGTGTATAAGTTTGGCTTGGAAATGGTTTGTGGATAAATGACAAACCCCTCTTCGGTTTTATGAAACGAACTAGTTCGCTCTGATATATTTACGCGAACGTAAAAAGACGACTTCGGTATATACCGAAGTCGTCTTTTGGAAATTGGAATGTAGTATAGAGAGATGCGATTCGCTGCTACCCTTCCGAATCACTGAGGTTACGATTTTCTTATAGTGAGATATGAATGGCTGTAGCAATCTTTTGCCTAAGATTTGCACCGCTAGCTGGAATGTTTAGTTTTCTATAGGACTGTGCTTCTTTCATTTCACAGTTCAACTATAGGTTCAAATATAGTCTTCTACTTCTAAACCGCGGATAAAGGCTTCGAAATGGGGAGCCAGATAGGTGATCCGGTAATCATCTTCCTGATTCACATGAATCACACAGGGTTCGCCTTGCGGTCCACAAAATCGGTAATCCAGCATAATTACATCATGCCCAGCAGATGGGCAATCACAAACGACAATGCCCAGATCGGGGTAGCCCCAGTCTTCAATCATAAATCGGCTTTTCTCACCTATGGAATCTTCGTCGTCTAAATCCATGCCCAAAATGCTATCAATGGCGACATTGTGTATATCATCTTCTTCCGAATAGGGCAATGGAAACGCAGTGCGTGCTGGTATACCGCCATTTTGACTGTTTATGAGCACAAGATACGAATGCGGCAGTTTATAACCAAGCTTCTGTTCTACGGACAAAATAAGCTGTTCATCCAGAGCAGCGGAGACTTTGGTATCTGAGAATGGTTCATGCTCCTTTTGCTGATCACCCCAGAACGAAGGAAGATCAAAATTGCTAAATGGCGGTTGATTGCTGTACTGCTGCTCCCATGCTTGCTGATCCTGTTCATAACGCATACGATCTTTGTTCGTTTGGTCTACCCGAATGCGAGTTTCCTCCAACCATTGTTCGGTTTGTTCATTTTCCGGCTGTAGCCGATCTGCTTGTGTAAAAGCAGCCAGCGCCTGATCGTAACGAGCCAGATAATAACAGGCGAATCCGAAAAGGAAATGCCATCTGGCATCCTGTTCGCCTTCGGCAGCGGTAGCTGTTAGTACTTCCAACGCTGCTTTATAATCTTCCTCGTTATTGTAGGCGGTGATCAGTCGTTCGTTCAGTTCATATGTACGTTCCTGCTGTGGAATCTTTTCGATCCGTTGAATGATTGGCCAATATAATTCATCCTGTCGCCATTGATCCAGCTCTTCCAGCAATTGATGATCCACCATAGATCCCTCTTTTCTAATATATAAAATAAATTCTTCTTAATAGTAGTTGTATCATATATGTTGAGCAGACTGCGAGCGACGTCTGATGGAAGCAGGAGGTCAAATACAAGCTATATTTTGTCCTTTTCCAAAATATGTTGCGAATGCAAGCAGGGCGCGGGTTTTGGGCGTTTGATGTTCGATATATCAGAAGGGGATGTAGCCCTTTTTTATTTATTTTTAAGGAATTGCGGAAAATCCATTGACGGCATGGTCATTTCCATGATTAAATATAAAATGGTATTTTTATGTGAGCAGACATAGAATCAATATGGGATATAATTACCTGCAAGGAGGTGCACAATATGAGACCGACATTCAAACCAAACGTAAGAAAACGTAGCAAAGTACACGGATTCCGTAAAAGAATGAGTACGAAAAACGGCCGTAAAGTGCTGGCGGCTCGTCGCCTTAAAGGCAGAAAAGTCATCAGCGCCTAATATGTACACAAAGACCACTACGGTGGTCTTTTTTTCTTAGTATATGGATTCGTTGCCCTATAGGGTACGTCGGCGATACAATCACTGCTATGATTGTGCCGTCGGCGGAGGACGAATAGGTGAAACAGATTACCGGTTGATCCATTGCTCACGTTAAGCCACATTGACGTCCGTTTGAACGGTTGGCAGATTTCTATAAAAGGAAATGATAAACATGCAACCGGATACAGCGGTGGATTGGCTGTTTAGGCATACAGCTAGTTAAGATACCAATCAACGGAGCTTATTCGCTTCACAAAAAGGTTTGTGTAATGAAACATGCGTTGTGGTCGTCCGACGCTGGAGTTGAGGAGAATGTACGGTGCAAAAAAAGCTGCGTTTACGCAATCGCGC
This sequence comes from Paenibacillus sp. JQZ6Y-1, assembly GCF_040719145.1. NCBI lineage: Bacteria > Bacillati > Bacillota > Bacilli > Caryophanales > Paenibacillaceae > Paenibacillus > Paenibacillus kandeliae. Next base: position 333,167 of record NZ_JBFDUZ010000005.1, on the reverse strand, counting down.
TGATTTCAGCCGCGTTTACCGTCACGGACGGTCTTTTGCCAATCACCAGTTTGTTGTGTACTGGTTTCACAAAAAGGGTATTGAAGAGTTTCGGGCAGGCATTTCAGTCAGCAAAAAAGTCGGCAATGCCGTCGTTCGTAACCGGATGCGTCGTGTGGTCAAGGAGATCGTGCGTCATCATGCGCATGAGATCGTGCCACATATCGATATGGTATTTATTGTCCGCAAAGGGGCATTGTCGCTTCCTTATAAAGATCTAGAAAAAAGCATTTTGCATGTGCTTCGCAAATCTTCCCTGCTAAAACGCCCAGGACGGTAACGCTTTCGGTTTATTTGTGCTGTCAAATATGATATGATTTGCAAGGAAATGCAATGGTCAAGAGAGGGGTTTTGAAGTGTCGCAATTGAAGACTCGTGGAGGAAAATGGTTTCTCCTTATCGCTGCATTTGCAGTGGTAGCCCTGTTGGCTGGTTGTACGCCAAGTACGGTACAAACCCATACAACAGCAGATTTATTAAACCACGGATGGTGGAACCGCTATGTCGTATACTGGTTTGCCTACGCCCTGGACACATTCGCCGATTGGTTTAATGGTGAATATGGTCTGGCCGTCCTCGTCCTGGTGTTGATTGTACGTACACTGATTTTGCCGTTGACGCTCAAACAGGTGAGAAGTTCGAAAGCGATGCAGGCGATTCAGCCGCAGCTGCAAAAACTGCGTGAACAGTACAAAGACGATCCGCAAAAGCAACAAGCGGAGACTATGAAGCTGTTCCAAGAAAATCAGATCAATCCGGCTGCCGGATGTTTCCCGCTGCTGATTCAGATGCCGATTTTCATCGCCCTGTACAACGCGATTATTTATAATAGTGCTCTTCGTGAGCATACGTTCTTATGGCTCCAACTGGGTGAGCCAGATAAATGGCATATCCTGCCGATTATCGCTGCTGCTACGACATTCCTGCAAACATGGATGATGATGAAAATGAACCCTGCATCGATGCAAGGTCCGATGCAAATGATGATGTACATCTATCCGGTAATCATCGCCATCATGTCGTGGAGCTTCCCTGCTGCCCTGCCACTGTACTGGGTATACAGTAACATCTATACCATCGTGCAAAACTACTTCCTGTATCGCAACAACCAACCGATCGTTACCGATCTGGGTGTCGCTGTGGATACAAGCGGCAATACGTCCAAAGCGGGCAACAAAAACCGCAACAAAAAGAAATCCAAAAAGAAACGTCGTTAATATCATTACCTTTACCGAAATCCGGAATGTTCCTGAGTATCCCTACTACGATTGAGGAGGGCCGAACATATAGATGACTACAGTCATTGCGTCTGGAAAAACAGTTGATGATGCTATTGCAGAAGGGCTTGCCCAATTGCATACGACCAAAGAACATGTTCAGGTGAAGGTGCTGCAAGCACCATCCAAAGGATTTCTCGGTTTGATCGGCGTGAAGCCTGCCAAAGTGGAGCTGACCGTAGTGGAAACGCAGTCCAAGCCAGTCGGTATCCCTAGCAGTGCACCACGTCCGGCGATCGAGTTAACAGACAAGGAACGCAGCAAGTCAAATCCGGTTACCTCCGGTGTACTGCCTGTCGGCGACGATGGCAAAGTATGGGATGAGCCGCAGTCGTCCGTTTCTCGGGCGGCAGCGACTTCGGAGGCATGCGATGAAGCCGTACAGTTTATCCGCGAGGTTGGCGAAAGTATCGGTTTGGAGCTGGATGTGGATGTGAAGCGCGGACGCGACGGTTATGTGATGAGCATTTCCGGTAGTGATCTGGGTCTGCTGATCGGGCGGCGCGGACAGACGCTGGATGCTCTTCAGTATCTGGTGAATATCGTAGCCAACCGCTATTCAGACAAATACATCCGCATTATGCTGGATGCCGAAAACTTCCGCGATCGTCGGCGCAAGACGCTGGAGGAGCTGGCAGATCGTCTTGCTGGCAAGGTGATTCGTTCTGGTAAGGAAGTCGTACTAGAACCGATGTCATCGCAGGAGCGGAAAGTGATCCATGCTCGCTTGCAAAACCATAACAAGGTGAAAACGGCGAGTAAAGGTGATGAACCGAATCGTCGTGTGGTCATTACGCTGCGTTAAGGTTATGAGCCATTCATTTTGCTGAACTTGGTTTGTAAGTGCCAAGTAAAGAGTACAAGCAAGCGATGATCATGTATGATTTAGCTTCCAATCCATTGTCTGAGTAATCAGGCTATACAGAGATAATAATCGCTGACTGCCGTTTCGGAAGTCAGGATGTGATGCAATGATTTTTTGCCTGAGGGCAGAGAATCATTGCTTTTTCTTTAATCATTTCTAAACACAAGTTTCTATAGAGAATAAGCTGAACAGATCAAGGAGAGGTGAACCAGTATCATGATTAGCGATACGATTGCAGCGATTGCTACGGCGGTCGGTGAAGCAAGTATATCGGTCATTCGGGTGAGCGGACCGGAAGCAGTGGAAGAAGTTAGCCACATTTTTAAAGGGAAAATAGCGCTGAATGAAGCAGACAGTCATACCGTTCATTATGGATTTATTATGGATCCGCAAACTAGCGAGAAGGTAGAGGAAGTGCTGGTAACGATCATGCGGGCGCCGCGCTCGTTTACGATGGAGGATGTGATCGAGATCAGCTCGCACGGCGGCGTGGTTGCAGTACGGCGTGTGATGGATATTCTGTTGCAGCAGCGGATACGAATCGCTGAGCCGGGTGAATTTACAAAGCGTGCCTTTTTGAATGGACGTATCGATCTATCACAGGCGGAAGGCGTCATTGACCTGATTCGTTCCAAGTCGGATCGTGCCTTTTCTGTTGCACTCAAGCAGGTGGAAGGTAAGCTGTCTCGTCAGATCAAGCCGTTGCAGCAGACATTGATTGAGACGTTAGCGCATATCGAGGTCAATATTGATTATCCTGAGCATGATGTAGAATCGTTGACGTCCGAATTTATCAAGGAAAAATCGTCGCTCGTTATGACTGAGATTGATAAGCTATTGCGGACAGCAAACGAAGGCAAAATTTTGCGTGAAGGTATTACGACGGCGATTGTAGGACGTCCTAACGTTGGCAAATCGTCGCTGCTGAATGCGCTGGCGCATGACAATCGAGCGATTGTAACGGATATTCCGGGTACAACGCGTGATGTGATCGAGGAGTTTGTTACGATCAACAATATCCCGCTCAAGCTGCTAGATACGGCAGGTATCCGCGAAACGATGGATGTGGTCGAGAAGATCGGGGTTGAGCGTTCGCGTGGTGCAGTGAATGATGCCGATCTGCTGCTGTTTGTATTGAATAATAGCGAAGTGCTGCATGAGGACGAAATTGAATTGATGCAGCAAATTAGCGGTCGTCAGGTGATCGTTATTTTGAACAAAATCGATCTGCCACGACAATTGGATCGTAATGTGCTGTTGCAGCATTTTGACGAGCAGCAGATTGTGGAAATGTCGGTTCGGGATGAGCAGGGTGTGGATCGGCTAGAAGAAGCGATCTCGGCGTTGTTCTTTGGCGGTAAGCTGGAGGCGCAGGATGTAACGTATGTGAGTAATGTGCGTCATATCGGCTTGCTCAAGCAGGCGAAGCGTTCGCTTCAGGATGCGTACGAAGCAGCTGATCAGTTCATACCGATTGATATGATCCAGATTGATGTGCGTCTGGCTTGGGAGCAGTTAGGCGAGATTATTGGCGACTCTGCCCCAGATTCGTTGATTGATCAGATCTTCTCGCAATTCTGTCTGGGCAAGTAATGTGCGGAATATAGAAGCATTATCGTGAAAATTGTTTAAAATTTTCATATTTTATTGGATTTATTACGGAAAACTTCTATGAAAGTGTGGATTTTGCGCTATACTATTCGGGTAGCCCTTTTACATCAGGTAGAGGGGCTGCTCTAGTATGCCTTGAGACTATGTATCGCATCTATTTATTATATAGGGGATGGGACGGATGGATAGTGGAGCGCATGGAGACGCTATTGTTTCTGATGATCGTTGCGACAAAGCCTCCCATACTAGATCATATACTACACAAGCAAGAACGATGGCTGACGTAAGGATCAATTCGGAATTCAACCGATATACATTTATATGTTGCGGCTGCATAGAGCAGTCTGGGCAATAGAGGAGGAATACCCATGAGCTATGTGGGTGGAGAATACGACGTTATCGTCATCGGTGCCGGTCATGCAGGTAGCGAAGCGGCACTGGCTGCGGCGCGTATGGGCTGTAGCACGCTGATGGTAACGATCAATCTGGACATGATTGCATTTATGCCATGTAACCCGTCGATTGGCGGACCGGCAAAAGGTCATGTTGTACGTGAAATTGACGCATTGGGCGGCGAAATGGGTCGCAATATTGATAAAACCTTTATCCAAATGCGGATGCTGAATACAGGTAAAGGACCTGCGGTACACGCACTGCGCGCACAAGCGGACAAATTCCTGTATCAACATGCAATGAAAGAAACAATGGAAAACGAACCAAATCTGACGCTGCGTCAAGGTATGGTAGATCGTCTGATCGTAGAAGATGGCGTATGTACTGGTGTTATTACACAAACCGGTACGACATACAAAGGCAAATCGATTGTCCTGACTACAGGCACGTATTTGCGTGGTAAAATTATTATGGGCGAGCTGGCATACGAAAGCGGTCCAAACAATCAACAGCCTTCGCTGAAACTGTCGGATCATTTGCGCGAGCTAGGCTTTGAACTGGTACGTTTTAAAACAGGTACGCCGCCGCGTGTACACCGCGATACGATTGATTTTAGCAAAACCGAAATTCAACCGGGCGACGAGAAACCGAAATTCTTTTCGTATGAAACGGAATCGTCCGATAATGAGCAGCTGCCTTGCTGGTTGACGTATACGTCAGCAGAAACGCATCAGATTATCAACGACAATCTGCATCGCGCACCGATGTTCTCCGGTATTATCGAAGGTACAGGTCCGCGGTATTGCCCGTCCATTGAAGATAAAATTGTACGTTTTAACGACAAGCCGAAGCATCAGATTTTCTTGGAGCCAGAAGGTAAAAATACATCTGAGTACTATGTACAAGGTCTGTCCACCAGTCTGCCAGAGGATGTGCAGCTGAGTGTACTGCGTTCGATTCCGGGTATGGAAAATGTAACGATGATGCGTAACGGTTATGCGATCGAGTATGATGCGATGGTACCTACTCAGCTGTGGCCAACGCTGGAAACAAAACGCGTTCCCGGTCTGTTCACTGCTGGTCAAATCAACGGTACATCCGGTTATGAAGAAGCTGCCGGACAAGGCGTGATGGCTGGTATTAACGCTGCACGCAAAGCACAAGGCAAAGAAGGTATTGTGCTGGATCGTTCGCAAGGTTATATCGGTGTACTGATCGACGATCTGGTCACAAAAGGCACAAATGAGCCATATCGCTTGCTGACATCACGCGCAGAATATCGTCTGCTGCTGCGTCATGACAATGCCGATCTGCGTTTGACTGAAATCGGTCATGATATTGGTCTGATTCCAGATGCTCGCTACCATACCTTCTTGGACAAAAAAGCAAAAGTGGAGCAAGAAGTGCTGCGTCTGAGCAAAGTAAAAGTGAAACCGGTTGATGTGAATGACATGCTGGCTTCGCTGGACTCGGCTCCATTGCAAAATGGTACGGATCTGTTAACTGTACTGCGTCGTCCAGAAGTGACATATGCGCATATCGAGGGCATCTCGCCATCGCCGGAAGTATTGAGCGAGGATATGAAGGAACAGGTCGAAATCCAGACCAAATATGCAGGCTATATCGAGAAACAGCTCACTCATGTAGAGCGCCTGAAAAAAATGGAACAGAAAAAACTGCCGGAAGATATCGTGTACGAAGAAGTGAAGGGTCTAGCGATTGAAGCACAGCAAAAGCTGTCCAAAATCCGCCCACTATCGATCGGACAAGCTTCCCGCATTTCTGGTGTAACTCCAGCGGACATCTCGATCCTGCTCGTTTACTTGGAGCACTATAATCGCGTAACGGCAGCACGGGGGTAAGTATGGATCAGATACAGCAGCAATTTACAGACATGCTGGCAGCGAAAGGCATTCTTATCAATGAACAGCAGCTACAGCAATTTGAAGCTTATTACGAAGAACTGATCACTTGGAACGAAAAGATGAATCTGACCGGCATTACCGAGCGGGATCAGGTGTATACGAAGCATTTTTACGATTCGCTGACGCTAGCGTTTTATGTAGATATGCAGAGTGTACAATCGCTGGCTGATATCGGCTCTGGTGCCGGTTTCCCCGGCATTCCGCTCAAAATCGCTTTTCCGCACATTCAGCTGCGCATTGTAGATTCGCTGAATAAGCGGATCAAGTTTTTGCAAAGTGTAACGGATCGATTGGAGCTTCAGCAGGTAGAGCTAATCCACGGTCGCGCGGAAGAAATCGGTCGCAAGGAAGGGTATCGTGATGCGCACGATCTGGTTACTGCCAGAGCTGTTGCCCGTCTTGCTGTGCTGAATGAATTTTGCCTGCCATTCGTGAAAACAGGTGGAACCTTTGCCGCGATGAAGGGTAGTGATCTTACAGAAGAGATCAAGGAAGCGCGTCGCAGTCTGGGTCTGCTGAAAGGCAAGATCAAGCAGGTGCACGAATTCCAGCTGCCAATTGAGCAATCGGACCGCCATATTGTCGTAATTGAAAAAGAAGGCGCCACACCGCCGAAGTATCCGCGTAAACCGGGTACACCGCTGAAGGAACCGCTGATTTAAGCAGAAGCTATTCACTCTATAGCGTGAGTAACAATAACTAACGGTGATCGTTATTCAGAGCAATCCTCTTTTTGTACACATCTGGTAGACGCTATCTATGCGTTGCAGGAGAGTGTACAGAAAGAGGATTTTTTCTGTTTGCTTTACTTGATCTATAGGATGGATTGCTCTAGCAGAAACAACCTGCTGCATTATTTATAAAAAGCAGCTTGCGAGGCAAAACTATGATATTGAAGTGACGCATTTCAGTATACAACGATCCGTTTCTGATTGTTTCACGTGGAACATATCGTATAGGCAAGCATCTTTGAAAATATGTGAAATTCCACAATTGTGACTTCAACTTACAACTCATTTTCAAAACAAAAGCACTCACAATTTTTCACATAAATTTATACAGTAATCGTAGGATTATCAACGGAAAAGTGATAAAATGAGTAGACGAAACATGCCATATATTCCGGGTGCTGGTGATTTATCGGTCCATGCCAGATACCCGTATTTTAAGTATGCCTGTCTATTGAGACAGGTATTGCTATCATAAGATTAGGTGGTCTCATACGGAATGAAAGAACAAATTTCCAAATTGTTTGGCTTGTCCGAGCGTGTAAATGGAGATGAGGTCAAGCAGATACCGGTTGGCAATATTACAACCAGTCCATATCAGCCCCGTACGATTTTTGACGATGCCAAGATTGATGAGCTTTGCCAGACGATCAAGACACACGGCATCATTCAGCCGATTGTTGTACGGCTGCGGAATGGAAAATATGAGATTATCGCGGGGGAACGACGCTGGAGAGCCGTCAGCAAGCTGGGATTGGCGACGATACCGGCGATCATACGCGAGTTTAACGATTCACAGGCGGCGTCTATTGCGCTGATTGAGAATTTGCAGCGGGAAGGATTAACGTCGATTGAGGAAGCGATTGCGTACCAGAAATTGCTAGATTTGCATTCGCTCACACAGGAAAGTCTGGCGCAGCGCTTGGGTAAAAGCCAATCGACTATTGCCAACAAAATTCGTTTGCTGCAATTGCCGGAAGAGATTCGGCAGGCGCTGATGAATCGTCAATTGACGGAACGCCATGCGAGAGCACTGTTATCGCTCGAAGGGGTAGAGCTACAGCTGCGTGTTATGAAGGAAATTATTGAGAAAGAATGGAATGTGAAGCAGACGGAAGCCCGGGTTGCTTTTTATAAAGAGAAAAACCAGGTGAAATCCAAATCCAAACGCGTTTCCTACAGCAAAGATGTACGGCTAGCACTGAATACGATTCGTCAATCCATCGATATGGTGTCTGGCTCCGGTTTGGCGATCGATACATCCGAGCAGGATCACGACGATCATTATGAGATCGTCATCAAAATACCAAAACGCTGACAGACAGGCGGCATTCAGCCGCTTTTTCTGTCTTTATCCACCGTTTGTCATCAGCGAATTTCATAATACTGGGGTGAAGTAGTTGTCCAAAATTATTGCCATAGCGAATCAAAAGGGCGGAGTAGGAAAAACGACAACATCCGTGAATCTGGGTGCTTGCCTTGCCACTTTGGGCAAGAAGGTACTGTTGATTGACATCGATCCGCAAGGCAATACGACGAGTGGCGTCGGTATTAACAAAGCGGATGTGGAAAATTGCATCTATGATGTGATTATTAACGATGTGGCTCCAAAGGAAGCGATTCAGACGACAGCCATCGAGAATTTGGATATTATTCCAGCAACGATTCAGCTGGCGGGAGCCGAAGTGGAGCTTGTCCCAGCCATTTCGCGTGAATTGCGTTTGAAAAATGCGATTGGACAGGTCAAGCAGGGATATGACTACATATTGATTGATTGTCCGCCATCGCTTGGCATTTTGACAATTAATTCGCTGACCGCTGCCGATTCGGTCATTATTCCGATCCAGTGTGAATACTATGCGCTGGAAGGATTAAGCCAGCTGCTAAATACGGTACGGCTAGTGCAAAAGCATCTGAATACCGATCTGCAAATCGAAGGCGTACTGCTGACGATGCTAGATGCACGCACCAATCTCGGCTTACAGGTGATTGAAGAAGTAAAAAAATATTTTCAGGATAAAGTGTACCGGACGATCATTCCGCGCAATATCCGATTGAGCGAAGCCCCTTCTCACGGGAAGGCAATCATTACGTACGATCCGCGTTCCAAAGGCGCTGAAGTATATTTAGAGCTGGCAAAGGAAGTGGTGTCATATGAGTAAACGTCTCGGCAAGGGACTGGATGCACTGATTCCTTCCCTGTCTGTGAGTGAGGATGATAAAGTGATTGAGATTCCATTAAAAGAGCTGCGCCCGAATCCATTTCAGCCCCGCAAAGCATTTGATGATGAAGGCTTGCAGGAGTTGGCGGATTCTATCGCTCAGCATGGCGTTATTCAACCGATCATTGTACGCAAGGTATTAAAAGGCTACGAAATCATTGCCGGAGAACGCCGTTTCCGCGCGTCTCAGCTTGCTGGTAAAAAGGATATTCCTGCGGTCGTACGGACATTTAGCGATCAGCAGGTAATGGAGATTGCGCTGGTAGAGAACTTGCAGCGTGAGAATCTGAATGCGATGGAGATCGCTACGGCGTATCAATCGCTGATGGATGAATTTAAGCTGACACAGGAAGAATTGGCTGCTCGTGTAGGCAAATCTCGTCCGCATATTGCTAATTTCTTACGTTTGCTAACATTGCCGGATGAAGTGAAAGAGTATGTTTCACGTGGAACATTATCGATGGGACATGCACGCGCACTGGTTGGGGTGAAAAAGGAAGATCTGATTCTCGCACTTGCCCATAAGGCGATTCAAAGCAGCTGGAGCGTGCGCCAGCTGGAAGAAGCAGTGCAAAACTTGGAAACGAACCGTAAAAGCAATGACAAAGACAAGGATAAGAAAACCGATCCTTATCTGGTGGATGTGGAGCATTCATTGCGCGATCGTCTACAAACTGCTGTCAAAATTCGTAACGGTAGTAAGGATAAAGGCAAGATTGAACTCAGCTTCCATAGCCGTCAAGAGCTGGAGCGATTGCTAGAACTATTGAACAAATTGTGATCCGACGTATGCTATGGAGCACAATTGATACGTGAATGCCTATAATCCAACGACGGAGGGAAAACGGTGACGAGCGATATGCAGCAGCAGAATAATCACGCTGTCATTTATCTGGATCATGCGGCTACTTCGTGGCCAAAGCCGCCAGCTGTATATGAGGCGGTAAAGCACGCATTGGAGCATGATTCAGCCAATCCGGGCAGAGGGAGCCATGCGATGGCAGTGCGCGCCAGTCGGGTTCTATTTCAATGTCGTCGTCAGCTAGCGTCACTGCTGGATGTGCGCAATCCGGTCGATATAGCTTTTACAGGCAATACGACATTGGCACTTAATATGGCGATCTTTGGTTATGTATTGCCGGGGGATCATGTCATTTCTACGATGACAGAGCATAATTCGGTTTGGCGACCGTTGGAGCATTTGAAACGAACAGCTGGTATACAGGTAAGCTATATTGCGGTGGATGAGCAAGGGCGTTTGGATTTGGCAGAAGTGGAGCGTGCCTTTACGTCAAAGACACGTCTGCTTGTGTGCAATCATAGCTCCAATTTGCTTGGCAGTATTTTGCCTGTGGATGAGCTATCACAGCTTGCACATCGTCATGGAGCTGCCATTCTGCTTGATCTGGCGCAAAGTGCAGGGCATATTCCGGTTCATTTGCAGCAGTGGGAGATTGATTTGGCTGCTTTTCCCGGTCATAAAGGATTGCTTGGACCGCAAGGAACAGGCGGGCTGTATATATCGCCCAAGCTGGAGCTGTCGCCGTGGATCTATGGCGGCACGGGAAGTCAGTCAGAGGAGCCAGATCAGCCATCTGTACGCCCAGATCGGTATGAAGCAGGGACGCCGAATACGCCTGGCATCGCAGGGCTAGCAGCCGGAGTATGGCATGTGCTAGAACAGACGGTAGAGCATATTGCAGAGCAGGAGCAGCAGCTGACAATGCAATTGCTGGATGGATTACAGCATATTGATGGTGTGCAGGTACTCGGTCCAGCGTTGGGTCAGCCGCGTACTGGTATCGTCTCGTTTACGATGCAGCAGCAGGATGCGGCACAGATTGCTTTTCGACTGGATCGTGAGTTTGGGATTGCGGTACGTGCGGGCATGCATTGTACGCCACTGGCCCATCGTGCAGTAGGTACGATAGAAACGGGTGCGGTGCGGACCAGCGTAGGATATGGATCGACGCCAGAGCATGTCGAACGTTTACTGGAAGCTATTCGGCATATCGGCAAATCGAACGAAAATCATGCGTAGAATTGCTATATTCATCTGGAATGTTACAAAATTGAGATGGAATCTGCGTATATATGCAAGTATAATGCTAAAGGGCTTATGGATCACGAAGTAGCTGCTTATTGCCTGATAGGAATGGCAGAAGTAGCACATCAATGGATGATTGACTATAGAACAGGTAAGGCACAGCCTATATAAAAAATACATGTGCCTCTTGCAGGATGCAGTTGGTTGGATGACAGACTGGATAGGCGATGCGAAGAAAGGACACGCATCTCTGACCAGCACGGTAATGAAATAAGAGGAGAGCGGACAACGATGGCGGAATTAAACAGTCTGGTTACAGAGCAATTATTTTTGATACTGGGAGTAATCGCTGCACTGGTACTCCTGCTGCTGATTATTGTAATGGTACAGGGCGCCAAACTGCGTAAAATGCGCAAACGTTATGAGATGATGATGGCAGGAAGCGGTGTCGAGGATCTGGAATCATTACTGCTGGATCTGAAGCTGCAAATGGATGCGATTGAAGATGGGGAAAAGCAAAAGAGTACCCGTTTTCAACAGATCGAGGACAAGCTGCACAAAGTGCAGGCATATACCGGCATCAAGCGCTACAATGCCTTTTCCGAGCACGGTAGCGATCTGAGCTTCTCGGTCGCGCTGCTGAATGACAATATGGATGGTCTGGTACTGACTGGCTTACACAACCGTGATAGCTCCTACGTGTACGCCAAGCCGATTACGAATGGTCAATCTACTTATAATCTGTCGCCGGAAGAACTGGAAGCTATCAGCCTAGCGCGCACATCGGCTAAAGGATGAGGTAACCAAGCGTCAGTCACAAGGATCACACAACGTATACGTTTTGGAAAAGAGAATCAAAACCGCCGCATAGTGGATGACAGACACCTTCTGTCCCCGTATACGGCGGTTTTTTGATAGAGTAAGATTGAATCTGCATCGGCAATCTGCTTACAATGGATATATTGAATTCATGATATGGCAGCATAGAAAGCATACAGACACGAATATAAAATACAATGATTAACGTGACAGTTCGTATCGGAAGGGGTAAAAGAAAAGATGGAGCACACTCTGGTCATGGCGTTTGATTCCACACAGCAGGCACTACGCGCGGAAATGCTGCTAGAATATGCGGATATTGAAAATGATATGTTTCCAACACCGAAGCAGATTACTGCCGGTTGTGCTTTATCATTGCAATTCCCGCAGCAGGAGCTGGATACGGTGCAGCAGATTATCCGGCAAGAGCAGGTGGAGATTCGGGGCATTTTTCGCCCGATTCCGAATGGCTATGAACCGATCGACTAATGCATCATGACATCACGACGTTCAAGGAGGACAATCAATGAATCTATTGCAAACGACATTGCAGCTATTTGCAGCACGCTGGTTAACGAATGATAATGCCGCAGACACAGCAGCAAAAGAAATCAGCGGCTTTACCGACAAATTTTGGACATGGCTCACCGATACGGGAATGTGGACCCAATTTGCCTTTTCGGCGATCCGTATCGTTCTAATTTTTATTCTGACAAGAGTAGCTATTAAACTGATCAACAAGGTGATCGAGCGTTCATTATCTGGGCGGGATAAAAGCAGGATTGCTACCAATCCACGTCGACTCGTTACGATTGGAGAATTGAGTAAAAACGTAATCTCCAGCGTGTTCAACTTTATTATGATCATGCTGATTCTGAACGAATTTGGATTTAATTTGGCACCGTTACTAGCAGGGGCTGGGGTTGCTGGTTTGGCAATCAGTTTTGGTGCGCAGAGTATTATCAAAGATATTATTACCGGATTCTTTATTATTTTTGAAGATCAATTTGCAGTAGGCGATGTGATTCAGACCGGTACATATAAAGGTACGGTACAGATGGTCGGTCTACGTACAACACGGTTGGTCAGCTGGAATGGTGAAGTAAATATCATTCCGAATGGTTCGATTATCAGTGTTACCAACTTCTCGTTATCCAATTCATTAGCGGTTGTTGATATCCCGATGAGTATGGATCGTTCCCTGGAAGATGCGCAGCAGCTAGTTCTGCGCGCAACACAAACGATGAAAACCGATCGCGATGAAGTGCTGGATGTACCAGAAGTACTCGGTATTCAGACGCTGACTACAGGTGAGTATTCCCTACGTATTATCGCTAAATGTCAGCCAAACTCGCGCGCCAATGTGGAGCGTGCCATTCATACAGCAGTGAAGCAGCAACTGGATGCGGATAAAGAAGAACAGCGTCTGGAAGAAGAGCGTAAAACCGCAGAAGAAGCGAAGCTTGCTGAGCGGGAAGCAGCGAATCAAGCAGCACCACAAACTGGTGTATTGAAAACAGAAGTGACCGAGAAGCGCGATCCTAACGAATCGAATGATTGATGCGGATAAGGAAATGATGCTATAAATAGCAGCGCCTACTCATGCCAAACGACCGGACAGCGAATATCAGCTGTCCGGTTTGTTGCGTAGAGAATGAGGTTCAATAGAAGAGGCTGATATTTTTATCCACAGTCCGCAAATGACAGAAAATCTGGTAAAATGGTTGTGGATAAACCATCGGTAGAAAGTAGTTTCTAATAAATCAAAGCATAAACAGCTACGGACAGATTGAAAAGAAGGAAAGGGTGGAGGTCATGGTGGAGCGCAAGCAGTTTCAACTGGGGGATATTGTGCAGATGAAAAAACCGCATCCCTGCGGTAGCAACGAGATGGAGATTATTCGCATGGGCATGGATATTCGTATCAAATGCGTAGGCTGCAAGCATAGCGTACTGGTACCACGGGCAAAATTTGAGAAAAACATGAAGAAGGTACTACGATCCGTAGCCGATCCTGAGCAAGCAACGTCATCGAGTGAATAATACAATGTAAGAAAGTTATCAACAGAGAAACCGCTTTATCAAGAAAATAGAGAAAATAAAAAGGTTATCCACAGTGGATAACCTTTTTTGCTATGTAGATAGCTGGGGATAAAGATAAAAGGATGCGTAGTGTACTGTAGTTGCACAAGAATAGATCATAGCGGATCATACGATGCTTGTACAGTGGTATATATCGGTATTGTTATATTGCTTAAGCGATTCAGTTAACAAATGTTCATCATTTTGCTTTGTGATTTCATTTGATCGGTTTGAGAGGGTAGTTTGCTCATACCTGAAGAATTCATACAAAACGTCATTGCCAAAAGGGGATAAACCCTATTAACAATGACGCATTTAAGTTTAGGGATTAGATCTGCTCTAGCACACCTTTAATCAGACCGACGAAAGTCGTTCTTACTTTGGCTGCTACCTCGATAACCTCATCATGACTGAGCGGTTGATCCAGAATGCCACAAGCCATATTAGTCAGACAGGAAATACCGAGCACCTGAATGCCGCCATGAACAGCAACAATCGCCTCCGGTACGGTCGACATACCAACTGCATCCGCACCGAGCGTACGAATCATACGGATTTCTGCTGGTGTTTCATACGCAGGACCGGTCCACCACGCATAGACACCTTGCTGCAATGATACATTTTGCTCTTGAGCGACCTGCAAAGCAATCTTGCGCAGCTCTGGATGATACGTTTGCGACAGATCAGGAAAACGAGTACCCAATTCCGCGTTATTTGGTCCGATCAACGGATTGTTGCCCACCAGATTGAGATGATCGGTAATCAGCATCAGCTCACCGGGTGCAAAACCAGTATTCACTGCGCCACACGCATTGGTGACGATCAACTGCTGTACACCGAGCGCCTTCATAATGCGCACAGGGAATGTAACTTCATCCAGTGTAAAGCCTTCATAATAGTGAAGACGTCCCTTCATGGCAACGACGGTTTTACCCATCAGTGTACCGATGACCAGCTCATTGGCATGACCAAAAGCACCGGAAGTCGCAAAATGCGGAATATTTTCATATGGAATAACCGTCGGATTCTCAATCTCATCCGCCAAACCGCCTAAGCCTGAACCGAGAATCATACCGATAGTCGGCGTTTGTTCTCCGGTTTGTTTTACAATGTAATCTCTAGCTTCCTGAATATGTTGCGTCTGATGCATAACGTGTATTCCCCCTGCGAAAGAAATAAAATCCGTACAGCCACAAGTGTATAGGACAGCGTGACACGTGTAAACGGACAATTCCTTCCAAATGAATTGTAAAAATATAAGTTTGCTCTATTGCCAACGGAAAAAGAATCAAGTATAATCAATTTTGTTGTAAATGGATCGCTTTCACAGCGGTACATGTTATACGGAGAGGTACCCAAGTGGTTATAAGGGGACTGACTCGAAATCAGTTAGGCGTCTTAGGGCGTGCGAGGGTTCGAATCCCTCTCTCTCCGCCATCCCATATTGATTGCTACATATATGATTCGTGACTAAGCTCTGTTGCAGACTCTGCGGCGGAGCTTTTTTATATGTTTTGGGCAAATACGCTATATTCTGGCGCATTCGCCTCTGTACAATACAATTATGGAAACATGGATGCGATGTAATAGTGAACTCTGCCATCCCCTTATCTCAATGAAGCAGACAGAATGATATGACAGATCAAGATGTGTAGTGACGACCCAATCCCAATTCGGTCAGCAGCTGACGATATGCGATGGACGTGCGGTCTGCGGGGATATGCGCTTCGGCAGTCAGATCAAGCGGCAGATCCTCTGGCGTTTGCGCCTCGACCATTGCACGGTCTTCCTCAAACACTTGCAGATTGAAGCGAATCGTATCCTCTGCCGGAACACTTTTATCAAAATTGCGGGAGATCGGGCAGAAAAGTCGAGTATAGCGCGCCGATACCGGAGATGCGCAGTTCAGAATCATCAGCTTGCCATCATCGGGAAAATGAACAGTCAGCGAAGCGGCGAATGGCGGGTATACGCGGAAGGCACGCAGCCACATAAAACCTTCCGGTGCCGGATTTTCTTGTCCTTTGCCGTAATTGCTCACCGTACTCCAATAATCGGCAAGCAGCACATTGCCATCACGTTTGACTTTGTATTGTGGAACTTCGGTATTGTTACGGTCGCCGAATGTCTCCGTGTGTACATAAGCAAAATGCGATACATCGAGGAATCCTTCCATTTGACGTCCAGACGAACCCGCAATATCAAAGCTTGGCGGTAAAACATTCACATAATCGGGATCATCCCAGCCGGAGAATTCTGGGATTTGCGGCTCGGTATGACCAGCTAGACATGTCCAGATCAGACCGTATTTTTCAATAGATGGATACATAATTAGCTTTAGCTTGGGCGAGATCTTGCTATCAGGGTGTGCGGGTACAGATGTGCAGGCACCCTCACAGTTATAGCGAAACCCGTGGTATGGGCATACAATCTCACCATGATCTACCCAGCCTAGACTAAGCGGTGCGCCGCGGTGAAAGCACAGGTCGCGTGCTACAACCACATCGTCGCCGCTACGATAGCAAACAAGCTTTACATCCAGCAGCTTCACACCAACAGGCTTCTCCTGAATGTCGTCAGCAATAGCAATGGGATACCAGTATTGCGACAATACATACCAGTCTTCCGGTGTAAATGTACAATCGCGAGGCAATTGATTTTGGGCAGCTTCAGCAGGGGATTTGGCACGTGTACTCATGATGATCACCTCATTAAAATGTTGGAAAACAGGAAATGGAATACAAATGTAGTAAGCATGATGATAAGGAAAACTGGTACAAACAAAGGATGCAAACACCAAAAATCCCAGACGACAAGTGGGTGATCAGCGATAGCAAACAAGCCTTTTCATGAGACCGGCAGTTACATACCGGCATAAGAAATAAGGCTGCATATGACATCCAGCACTGCACCATACGGTGCAAGATGCCAAAGTCATCATGCGTTTGCTTTCACAGATACACCCTCTTGTAGCCTGGGACAATTTACGGTTGCCTGGTCGAGACGCTCAAACCGATTAATGAGCTTATACAAAAAGACATGTTAATTTAAGTAACATTAAAGAAGATATACTCATCATACTTTGCAAGTGAAAGCTTTGTCAATGTGAGATTATATAAATTTTATAAGTGGAATTGGCTAAGTAATATCATTTTATCTTCCTGTATATAGAATATTTAATGCGATAAAGGAATGAACTATTAGATTAATGTTAAATAATATAACATTGAAATACAAGGGATTAGATTAGATTGTTGTAGAGTTCGCCATTTGGACTATAGCTTGAAGTGTGATTGGATAGGAAAGGATAAGATAAAATCATAGAAAGATATGCACTTTCCTATACAGCTAGCTACCATATCTGCGCTGAAATCACTCGTGTAAATAAATATAAAGTTTTCCTTGTAGAGCTTGTATATTTCTGGTACAATAATAGGGTTCGAGTTTCTGCTCGTTCCTTGCTCCTGGCATTGATCAGGGGCCTTAGTCCAAGAGGAGGTGAAAACTATGCGCAACTATGAAGTAATGTACATTCTGCGTCCAGAAATGGAACAGGAAGCGGTTGAAGCGTTGACTGAACGTTTCAAAGGCATCATTACAGCTGACGGTGAGATCACTAGCCATGATATCCAAGGCAAACGCCGTCTTGCGTATGAGATCAAGAAAATTCGTGATGGTATTTATGTTCTCGTGAACTTCGCAGCTACACCAGCTGTCGTTGCTGAGCTTGAGCGTATCATGAAAATTTCTGATGACGTAATCCGTTATCTGATCACTGTAGACGTTACAAAGTAAGTTTGAATTATGAATTGTAAACTCGTTTGAGGAGGGGATTGGATTGTTGAACCGTGTCATTTTGATCGGACGGTTGACCAAAGACCCGGAACTTCGCTACACACCTGCGGGTGTGGCTGTGACGCAGTTTACGCTGGCAGTGGATCGTCCTTTTACGAGCCAGGGTGGAGAGCGCGAAGCGGACTTTATTCCGGTCGTAACCTGGAGACAACTGGCAGAAACCTGCGCCAACTACTTGCGGAAAGGCCGCTTAACAGCGGTTGAAGGACGCATTCAAGTACGGAATTATGAGAATAACGAAGGTAAACGTGTCTACGTGACTGAAGTTATTGCTGATAATGTTCGTTTCCTGGAGTCCAACCGTGATGGCGGAAACAGCAATAGTGGAGGCAATCGTGAGGAAGCACCTTACGGCGGCGGTAACAATAGTAACCGCAGCAGCAATGGAAATAGCTACTCTCGTGACAATCAAGATCCATTTTCCGATGACGGTAAACCGATAGATATTTCCGATGATGATTTACCATTTTAAAGTAAGAAAGGAATGAATCAGATGAGCTTTAATAGACGTGAAAGCGGAGATGGCGAAGGCAGACGTCCAGGTGGACGCCGCGGTCGCAACAAACGCCGTAAAGTGTGTTATTTCACTGTAAACAAAATCACTCACATCGACTATAAAGATACGGACCTGCTTCGTAAATTTATCAGTGAGCGTGGTAAAATCTTGCCGCGTCGTGTGACTGGTACAAGTGCAAAATACCAACGTATGCTGACTACTGCGATTAAACGTTCCCGTCAAATCGCACTGCTGCCATACACTACTGAATAGTATTGCTTTTCTGCTTCGGCAGAAAGGTTCAAGCGTACAGTCTCTTTCCTCTTGCAGGAGAGAAGATTGTACGCTTTTTATATTGTCGTAACATAGTGGTGCATAGTTGGATTGCTGTATAATCCAGACAGTAATATATAATGCTTCATGTCGTACAAAATGATCCGTATAACGAGTAGTATGAAATAGTCTATACAACTGGAAATAAATACCCAGTATAGCTTCTTTTTTATTGATAATACTTGTATGCAAATAGTGTGTATGGATACGTTATCAATTCTGCAAACAACGAATAGTTATTATTTTGTATAAATAAATAGAGACACAGATTTAAATGATGAAATTGTGGTTATATCATATCCGTACTGATACAATCACTTACTTACTTATGCGCATGCTTTGACTTATACATAATGTGGCTGACGGAAGATCCGGAACTTCCCCATACCTTTGTATAACAAAAAATGGCTCGGTGGGAAAAGCAGATCATATCAGGTTTTTCAGGGCGATACGCAGGTTTGGCGAGGTTAATGGGAAGCATCGATTTCACTTTTTTGAACATAGATGTGATCCAAAATTGAACTTTGCCCGTTTATCCAATCATGGACGGCAAGACAAACAGAGAAAACCAAATTCACTTACAAAGGGAGCCTGAATAATGAAAATTCAAAAACTGATTGTACCTGTATTAAGTCTTTCCCTGCTTCTGCCTACAACCGGAGCTTTTGCCGCAACAACGACAACAGCAACACCAACGGTAAGCACGAAAGCTGCTGATCTGCGTGCAGGACTGGATTACCTGCTGTCCGAACACTTTGCACTGGCTGTTGTAGCGATGACAAAAGCCTACGAAGGTGCACCGGATGCGAAACAAGCCTACGATGCGCTGGATCAAAATGCGCTGGACATGCAGCCTGCGATTGAAGCCATTTATGGCAAAGCGGGTGCAGCGGAATTTGAACGTATCTTCCGTGCCCATAACAAATATACCGACAATCTGGTCAAAGCGACCAAAATGAACAATAAAGCGGCGATCAAAAAAGCCGAAGCACAAGTACAAGGCTTTGTAGACGAGTTCTCCAAATTCTTGGCGACTGCAACAGCTGGCAAACTGCCACAAAAAGCTGCTGCTGATGCACTGAGACTGCATGAGGATCAAGTACAAGATGTATTCGAAAAATATGTAGCTGGTGATTACACTGGTGCATACAAAGAGTACCGTGAAGGCTTTGACACAATGTTTACAGTAAGTAAAGCGCTCTCCGGCGCGATTGTGGCTCAATATCCTTCCAAATTCAACAACGGCACAGTAGATACGCCTGCGGCTGATCTGCGTTCCGCACTGAACCGTCTGGCAGCTGAGCACTTCGCACTGTCCGTTCTGCAAATGCAAAAGCAGTATAACGGCGAAAAAGACTCTTCTGCGCTGGTAAATGCTGAAGCAGCTAACACTGCTGCATTCAAAAAAGCAATCACATCAATCTACGGTGCTGCGGGTGGTCAACAATTCGAAACGATCTGGGTAACAAACCACATCAAAGCACAAAGCGACTATGTGACTGCACTGAAAAAAGGTGACAAAGAAGCACTGCAAGCCGTGAAGGATCGCATCACCATGTTCACGAAGGATTTTGCAACATTCTTGGGAACAGCAACAGCGAACAATCTGCCAGCATCTGCTGCTGAAAAAGCGCTGGTTACTCATGAAACACAAGTACAAAACGTCATCAACCAATATGCGAATAAACAATATGCTGCGGCATACAAAGCAGATCGTGAAGGCTTCAAAACAATGTTCGGTATCGGTGAAGCACTGGGCGGCGCGATTGTGAAGCAGTACCCTGATAAATTCAAAGCTGCTGCTCCAATGCCTGCAAAAACACCTGCGAAAACACCAGCTACTACTCCAGCAAACGCTGCAATGACTACGGTTTGGATGAAGCTGAACAGCAAAGAGCTGAAAATTAACAACAAAACAACAATGATGGATACAGAACCAGTAGTACGCAACAACACAACGTACATTCCACTGCGTTATCTGGCTGAAGGCATCGGCGCGAAAGTAGCTTGGAATAAAGCTGCTGGTCAAGTAACTGTAATGGCTGGTAAAGACACTATGAAATTCTGGGTTGGAAAAAACACCGTTGATGTAAACGGCAAAACACAAACACTGGAAGCAACTTCTATGGTGAACGGCGATGGCAGAACACTGGTGCCACTGCGTTCGATCACGGAGCTGCTGGGCTGGGATGTAAAATGGAACGAGTCCACTGGTGCAATCACGCTGACAAAAGCGAAATAATATCTATCCTCAAAAGAAGCACTATATTATAGAAGATTCTTTTTCGAGATGCTGTGCAGCTGACAAACGAAACGGTGTATGCTGCATAGCAACAAGGAGAGGATGTACAAACTTCCGGTCCATCGCGACCGGAAGTTTTTTGTATACATAGACGTGAAATTGCGTTGAACCCATACTTAATATAGAAGGAAATCGCAGAACAGAAAAGCGATGATCCCGCTTGTTATGCGTATCGTATAGAAAATTGGTTACTTTGATCCGTCATTTTCGTTGGTGAAAGTACAAGAAACAGTGTAAAATAATGTAATTGTGTCATAAGCTGTATCCAGCGTTTAATGAATGAAGAATATACGTCTGCTCGAAATGAGGAATGGGACAATGACAAAGAAGCAAAAGATTTGGTCTGGCATTGCAGCTGCCGTCGTGGTTTTGACGGCAAGCCTATTTATATGGTGGAAGCCAATTTCATTGGCAATGTTCGACTGGTTTGTTGCGGATCGAATTGAAACCCAGCTCCAGCAGACGTATCAGCCGATTCGTCAAACGGGCGGTGAACAGCAGGCAACGGAGCCAGAGGTTGTGATGACTGAGCCATTCTCGATGCTGCTGGTCGGCAGTGATCAGCGGGAGAATGAGAAGGCGCGCTCGGATACTCTGATGTACGCGGTCGTTCGTCCGCTGGATAACAAGGTACTGCTCATTTCCATTCCGCGTGATACGTATACCGAGATTATTGGGCGCGACCGGATGGACAAAATCAATCATGCCTACGCATTTGGCGGCATCGAGATGACGATGAATACGGTGGAGCATTTTTTGGATGAAAAGCTTACTTTCTACGCTTCGGTCAATTTTCAGGGATTGGTCAATGCGGTGGATGCACTGGGCGGTGTTCAATTGCCGATTGAAGAGGATATTGTGAACCGCGATCCGAATCATGAGCAATTTACGATTAAGGCAAACAAGCCGATCTATTCCGGTCAAGAGGCACTGTATTATGTGCGCTACCGCGAGGATAGCGATTTCCGTCGGACGAAGCGTCAGCAGATCTTTTTGCAGCAGATTGCTAGTCAGGCATTTCAATTGAAGCAGATTGATAAGGTTCCCGAGCTGCTGACTATTATGGGTGACAATTTTAAAACAGATATGCGACCAGATCAATTAACCGGTTTGGTGAGTCAATTGCTGCGCACTGGCGAGCCGGAAGTGAAAGCATTCACGATTGCAGGTGATGGCGAATATATTGATGGTGTATATTACGAAGTGCCAGATGAGAGTGAAGTGGAAGAAGCGAAGCAATTGATTGATGATTGGATGAGCAAGGACGGTCCTGATGCGGCGGAGCAGCCACCTTCTGGTAATGCTGCTGACGGAGATACCGAAACGACCATTCAGCAGTCCGAAGTACGTTAATTGGATGACTAGCTTTATTGTGGACTGGTTATCGCTTAAAATAGAAGAGAAGCATCGTCAACACCTGTATGACGCCAATCCATGAATCATACTATGCTGCCATCGGTGCAGCAGGTCGTAATACGACGAGGAGGAAGGTTTTTTCATGAATATCGCGTTTTTTCTGCTGCCGAAGCAGGAGGTCGTTTGCGTTACCCTTAATTCGACGCTACGCCAGACGCTCGAACGGATGGAATATCATCGCTATACCTCCATTCCGATGCTCGACAAGGACGGGAAATATGTAGGTACGATCACAGAAGGAGATCTGCTCTGGTTTATGCGAAGCTCCGGTGGCAGAGTTACTTTTGAGAACGCTTCTAAATTTCTATTGTCCGAAATTCCGCTCAAGCGGGATGACAAGCCGGTATCGATCGATGCCAATATGGAAGACCTGATCAATTTGGCCAAGGTACAGAACTTTGTGCCGGTTGTCGATGATATGAATCGGTTTATCGGCATTGTACGCCGTAGTCAGATTATTGAATACTGTGAACAGTTCGTTCGCGGCGGCGAATATGCGCCGGAACGCAACCGTATGTCCGGCATCTAAATCTGCTCCGGTCGCTGTACAAATCCGTGCGTGATCCTCGGCGTCTATGCTATAATGATGAGTAAATCTTTTTTAGCGAGGCCGACAATTTGTGCGTAAGAGGTGAATCGTTTGAAACTGCGCTGGACATCCGTAGCATGGAGCGTTGCTTATCTGCTTCTGCTGCTATCCCTAATAACATCTGTAAGAGTCATCGGTATGCTATTTCTAATCGTGCCCGTCGTTGTGCTGTATTCAACTTTGACCCTGCGCCAATTTATCATGCATCTGATTCCCGTATGGTTAATCGCGTTGATTATTGCCGGACAGGCAGGGCTATTCCTGCCGATTCTAGGAGTATTCTTTATGATCCCGGGAATCGTTATGGGCAGGATGTATAAAAAGTACCAGCCTGCGCTTAAAGTGATATTTGCCGGTGGTCTGACAACATTGCTGGAATTGCTCGTGCTGCTGTTGATTGCGACAGCTGGGTTCCATTTCAGCCTTGGACAGTACGTGCGGGATGTGATTCAGATTTCCGTTGCGCCCCTTCAGGCGATGGCGGATGTGAATCCCAATCTGAGCGATGTGCTGACACCGGAGTACATTATCGGGCTAAGCAATTACACGCTTACGCTAGTTCCCAGTGCGCTGATTATCGCGTCCTTTACGATGGCGATCATTACGCATGCGGTGGCACGTCCACTGCTGGAAAGTATGAACTATTCTGTGCCGCGACTGAAGCCGGCACGCGATTGGAGATTGCCACGGTCGCTGATCTGGTATTATCTGATCGCGGTATTTCTGGAGTTTATCGCACGCTCGAATATGACCGGTGTGCTGGCGGCGATTGTGCTGAACTTTATGCCGCTTGTGCATCTCGCCTTTACCATCCAGACGATCGGATTTGTGTATTTCTGGGCCAGTCAACGGAAATGGGGCTCGTTCCTGCCGTTTATTCTGGCGATCGTCGTCGTGCTGATTCCGCCACTGCGGATTATCGGGATTATTGATCTGGCTTTCCCGCTCCGCGAGTATATTACGAGAACGAAACGGTAAGGGTGATAAAGGATGCCTAATTTTTTGCTAAACCGCTGGCACGGTTATCGGTCGGTATGGGCATCGCTGCTCATGCTGGTTCTAGTTGTCATGGTGTCATGGTTCAACTGGATCGTAGGTCTGGTAGCGCTGTGTGCGGTCATCGTGTTCGCAGCGGTGCTGGTGCGTTCGGAGCTTGCGTTCAGGCGGGAGCTAGATGAGTATATCGCCGGTCTGTCGTTTCGGATTCGACGTGTCGAGGAGGAAGCGGTCAGCACGCTTCCGTTCGGTCTGGTTTTGTATGATAATAAATTTTCGATTGAATGGCATAATCGTTATATCGCTGGTTTGTTTGGCCGCAAAACGCTGGTCGGCACACCGCTGGACGAATGCTTTCATGATTTTCAGGAACAGTATAAAAAGGCTAGAGACAGCCGCAAAGAAGCTGCACGCGAGAAGGAAGCGATCAAGGAAGTTCGCTTTGAGCTGGAGCATGATGCACGCACGTTGGAATGTATCGTGCTGCCGGATGAGCGGTTGATCTATGTGCAGGATATTACTGAGTTTGCGAATTTGCGTGATCGCCATGAGGAAGAACGCTTGGCGGTCGGCGTCGTGCTGCTGGATAACTTTGACGAGGCTTCCCAAGGCATGGACGATCAACAGCGCACCAGTCTGATTGCACGCGTGGCTACACGCATCACAGACTGGGCGAAGCATTATCAGATCTATGTGCGCCGTCTATCATCAGAGCGCTATCTGCTGCTGCTGAATCAGAAATCGCTGCGCGAGCTAGAGCAGAGCCGGTTTGTCATTTTGGACGAAATTCGCGAAATGACTGCTGATCTGAAAGTGCCGCTGACACTTAGTATCGGTGTTGGCTTTGGTACAGAAACGATCAGCGAGCTGGGCGAACTGGCACAATCCAGTCTGGATATGGCGCTTGGACGCGGTGGCGATCAGGCGGCAGTCAAGGCGGATCAGCGTTTGTCGTTCTACGGCGGCAAATCGAATGCGATTGAGAAACGGACACGTGTACGCGCACGGGTTATCGCCCATGCGCTGCGTGATCTGATGCTGGATAGTGACCAAGTGCTGGTCATGGGTCACAAAATTCCAGACATGGACGTCATCGGCGCATGTATCGGTGTGCTCAAGGCTGCCGATATGTACGAGGTTGAAGCGTACATTGTGCTGGATGGCGTTAATCCGTCGATTGAACGCATGATGGAGCGCATTTCCAATGATGAGCGTTTGTCGGTGCATTTCATTACACCGGAAGAAGCGCTCAATATTATGACCGAGCAGACGCTGATGATCGTGGTCGATACGCATAAGGCGTCGATGACGATTGAACCGAAGCTGGTGGAGCGAGCGCGCCGCGTAGTGGTGGTGGATCACCATCGCCGCGGTGAGGAGTTTATTAACGATGCGGTGCTGGTGTATCTGGAGCCGTATGCGTCATCTACCTGCGAATTGGTCACAGAGCTGCTGCAATATATTCATGACAAGGTACAATTCACCACGCTGGAAGCGACATCGCTATTGGCAGGTATTACGGTCGATACGAAGCATTTTGCCCTGCATACGGGTTCGCGTACCTTTGAGGCGGCAGGCTTCCTACGCCGCAATGGAGCCGATACGGTGATGGTTCAGCAGATGATGAAGGAAGAATTGTCTGAATATATTGCCAAAGCGGAGATTATTAAGCAAACGCGCATTATCCACGATCATATTGCACTGGCAGTTACGTCTCCGGGCGAAAAGGTGCCGCAGTTGCTCATTGCACAGGTCGCGGATTCGCTGTTAAATATGAGTAATGTCCATGCTTCGTTTGTGATTAGCGAACGTGTGGATGGCCTGATCGGCATCAGTGCTCGCTCGCTCGGCAAGATGAATGTACAGGTCGTGATGGAACGATTGGGCGGTGGCGGTCATTTGACCAATGCGGCTGTTCAACTCGACGGTACGGCTGCCGAAGCGGAAACGCGGCTGTTGCAAGTATTGGATCAAATGAATGAGGAAGAGGGGTTATTTGAATGAAAGTCATTTTGCTAAAAGATGTTAAAGGAACTGGTAAAAAAGGGGATATCAAAGAGGTATCCGACGGCTACGCACAAAACTTCCTGATCAAAAATGGTCATGCCAAACCGGCAACTGGTGGTAACGTGAAGATTCTGGAAAACCAAACCGCTGCGGTTGAGCGTCAAAAACAGGAAGAAAAAGAAGCAGCGCAAGCTCTGGGTAAAACGCTGGAAGAACTTACTGTTCAGCTGAAAGCGAAATCCGGCGAAGGCGGTCGTCTGTTCGGCGCGATTACGAGCAAACAGATTGCTGAAGCACTGTCCAAACAGGGACACAAGATCGACAAACGCAAAATCGAACTGGATGAGCCAATCCGTACACTGGGCGTGACCCAAGTATCCGTGAAGCTGCATCCCGAAGTGAAGGCGACGCTCAAAGTTCAGGTCACTGAGGAGTAATCATGGGCGGCGATATGTTTTACGATCGGGTCCCACCGCAGAATCTAGAGGCGGAACAAGCCGTTCTAGGTGCCATTTTACTGCAAGCTGAAGCGCTGATTAGCGTGATGGAGCGCGTAGATACAGAAGATTTTTACGACAAATCGCACCAACTGATCTACGATGCGATGGTAAATCTGGGGGAAGAAAATCAGCCGATCGACTTGATTACATTGACATCATTGCTGCAAGATCGTTCGCAGCTGGAAGATATCGGCGGCGTTAGCTATTTGGCGAAGCTTGCCAATGCAGTGCCGACCGCAGCTAACGTAGATTATTACGCACAGATCATCGAAGAGAAATCGATGCTGCGCCGTCTGATCCGTACCGCAACGCAGATCGTCAGCGAAGGCTATACTGGTGGCGAAGATGTCGGCAGTATGCTCGGCGATGCGGAGCGCAAGATTCTAGAAATCTCCAACCGTCGTACAGGCAGTGGCTTTATCGCCATTCGTGATGTGCTGATGGAAGTGTTTGAGAAAGTGGAAACACTGAGCGAGAACAGCGGCAACACGACGGGGATTCCGACAGGCTTTATCGATCTGGATAAAATGACGGCTGGTTTCCAGCGCAGTGACTTGATCATCGTGGCGGCGCGTCCGTCCGTTGGTAAAACGGCGTTTGCACTGAATATCGCGCAAAACGTCGCGGTGCGTGCCAAAGAAACAGTTGCCATCTTCAGTCTGGAGATGTCGGCAGCACAGCTTGTACAGCGTATGATCTGTGCCGAAGCGAATCTGGATGCAAGTGTGATGCGTACCGGTGATTTCAAAGAAGAGGACTGGATGAAGCTGACGATGGGCATTGCATCGTTGTCGGAATCAGAAATCTATATCGACGATACACCGGGTATCATGGTATCCGAGATTCGTGCCAAATGCCGTCGTCTGCAAAAGGAAAAAGGTCTGGGTATGATCGTAATCGACTACCTACAGCTGATCTCCGGTCGCGGCAAAGCGGGCGAAAACCGTCAGCAGGAAGTATCCGAAATCTCGCGTACCTTGAAACAGATTGCGCGTGAGCTGCATGTACCAGTAATCGCACTGTCGCAGCTCAGTCGTGGTGTCGAGCAACGTCAGGACAAACGTCCGATGATGTCCGACTTGCGGGAATCCGGCTCGATTGAGCAGGATGCCGATATCGTATCGTTCCTGTACCGCGATGACTACTACAACCAAGAAACCGAGAAAAAGAACATCATCGAGATCATTATCGCCAAACAGCGTAACGGTCCGGTGGGTACGGTCGAACTGGTCTTTTTGAAAAACTTCAACAAATTCGTCAACTACGAGCGTGTCCAATCGGATATGTTCGCTGGATAGAAGGTCATAACTGCAACAGATGACAGCTGCATCGTATATAGGCAGTTGATCGTTACTTTGCATGATCTCAAACACAAAAAGCCTCTTTTCACTCGGTTCATCGCCGGGAGAAAAGAGGCTTTTTTGCATGGTTCCATAATTAGGCGCGGCTATTCATCTCGGCTCGATTGATACGACCTGGGATACCGTCGCGAAGCAGCCAGAAGTGAAACATATATTCAAAGATCCCAATAATAACGACTGGCAGCAATATCTCATAGTACGACATTGTCCAACCAGTCAGCGCTACGGCTGCCCATAGCACAAGATAGGAAAGCACGGCATCGGATATGGTCGCGATGGTATTGTTTGTCGCTGGTAGGATAAACATGTCGCCAACGACGTAAGCAATCGCTCCTAATACGAGTGCTGTCACTAGTGATCCCCAGAAGCCTGCGTTACTGAGGAACATAAGTGAAGCGATAACAACCAGTCCGTTTACGATCATTTTGGAAGCAATCTTGTCCATCATTTGCACCTCCTTTATCAGCTATTTCTTCGTGATGTAATAATGTGCCTGAATTAGTTGCATATTAATTCTAAAAAATATGCCTTTGTGTGCATGAAGGATAAACCGCGGTTAAGTATTTATAAACCAATACGGTCTCGATAAACAATTAAAACCATATTTTACATAATAATTTTAATACAAGGGAGGTTGAAGTTAATTTTCATTGAGATGAATCCCCCCATTGGAACGGACGAAGTGCCGGAGCTAAGAGCAACAATCGGATGGGAACGACGAGATGATGACTATCCATTACTGCTGGAGCGATGCTTATTTTATGCGGGCTGTCGGGACGAGCAACATCGGTTGGTTGCGTTCGCGTATATATGCGGGACGGGCTTGCAGCATGCCTATCTGGAGGATGTGATGGTTCATCCAGATGTGCAGCGGCATGGTATTGGCGTCCGATTGGTACAAGCTTTGCTGAACGAGGCAGCACAGCGACAGATAGAGATCGTCACCGTGTCATTTACGGAACAACATGCTTCATTTTACGAAAAATGCGGTTTTACCATAGGCAAAGGTGGCGTTTGGCGAAATGAGTGAATCATTTCCGAACAATGATAATTTTCAATCCTGTAATTGTTCGCGTTTCATTTGACTTTGAAAAAGTGTCCTGTTACACTGTAAATGCTGCGGTAAAGCGCAATCGTGTTATTGGATGTAAGTATCCTGTCAGTTCAGGAGCTTCGCCAATCCCTTACCGCACGGGGATGAACTTCCGCCCGCGAAACGGTTTGTATGCCTGCAATTTGCCCGACCGTTCCTCGCAAGGAGGTTTTATGCTGTGCTGTTGCCGCGCCGACGGTTGGACTAGATGCAATCGTCATCTTTTTCAAAAGAGGTTCAGATTCGGCGGTTATACGGAACAGGCAGCGCAAATATACGGTGTACATACACCTACGGAGGAATGAATCATGTCAACTGTAGTCGTTGTGGGAACACAATGGGGAGACGAAGGCAAAGGTAAAATTACCGACTATCTTTCGGAGAGCGCGGACGTTGTAGCTCGTTATCAAGGTGGTAACAACGCGGGACATACAATTTTAATCAATGAGAAAAAATATAAATTAACGATGGTGCCATCCGGCATTTTCTACGAAGACAAAGCATGCGTGATCGGTAACGGTATGGTTATCAATCCGGCTGCACTGATCGACGAGATCAACTATGTGCACGAAAACGGCTTTTCTACCAAAAACCTGACCATCAGTGATCGTGCGCACGTGATTTTGCCATATCATATGGTACTCGACCTGTTGGAAGAAGAACGCAAAGGTCCGAACAAAATCGGTACAACTGGTAAAGGGATCGGTCCTTGCTACATGGATAAAGCTTCCCGTGTCGGCATTCGTATCGCCGATCTGATGGACGCCGAAGAGTTCGAGCAAAAGCTGCGCCATCTGGTCAAAGAGAAAAACCAAGTTATCACCCAAGTATACGGTGGTCAACCAGTCGACGTGGAGCAGATCCTGTCCGACTATCTTGGGTATGCCGAGAAGCTGCGTCAGTATGTAAAAGACACATCCGTTGTCCTGAACGACGCAATCGACGAAGGCAAAAAAGTACTGTTTGAAGGCGCACAAGGCGTGATGCTGGACATCGACCAAGGTACGTATCCATTCGTAACCTCGTCCAACCCGTCCGCAGGCGGTGTCTGCATCGGTTCCGGTGTAGGTCCGGCACGCATTCAGCAGGTAATCGGTGTCGCCAAAGCCTACACGACTCGTGTTGGTGATGGTCCATTCCCAACTGAGCTGCATGACGAAATCGGTCATGAAATCCGCGAAAAAGGTCATGAATATGGCACCGTTACTGGTCGTCCGCGTCGTGTCGGCTGGTTCGATACGGTTGTCGTTCGTCACGCTCGTCGCGTAAGTGGGATCACAGGTCTGTCTCTGAACTCGCTGGACGTACTGACAGGTCTGGATACTGTAAAAATCTGCACCGGTTACAAATATCGTGGCGAATTCATCACCCACTACCCTGCTAGCCTGAAACATCTGGCAGAATGTGAAGCAGTATATGAAGAAATGCCGGGCTGGAGCGAAGACATTACTGGCGTGAAAACGCTGGATGAGCTGCCGGAAACGACTCGCAACTATGTAAACCGCGTATCCGAGCTGACTGGTATCCCAATCGCGATCTTCTCCGTTGGTCGCAACCGTGAGCAAACAAATCAAGTTGCTCCGATTTACGGATAAAAGGCACGAAAAGCTATACAGTATAGCGAATTCGCCGGGCTGCATTCCACGCAGCCCGGTTTTTTGTGTTGGAATGAAGGAAAGGGATTGGATTCGAGCGTTTCTGAAATGGTTATCCCGAATTGCCAGCGGGAATGATATCGGACATAGGCAGTTGAAGGAAGGATGTAGCATGTATTGAACTACGCAGCAAGATCATACGAAAATAAGAAGCAATGTTGCTGCTGTAGCTGCTCTTTTCAAACACACTCTGCCGAAACTGTTACAGTATTTTCTAGTTACTGTTCAGTCAGATGAGTCGTTGCATATCTTATCCTATTCGTTATTCCATGCTAACTTGCTGCAAAGAACGCATTGTCATGACTGAAACTGGATTTCTTTGAAAACAGCAGAGTATGAATATTGTCCAATTTTGACCTTTTGTATACTTTCTCGGATGGCACTGTTATATGAATTGTAAAGTTGAAAGTTTTGTAGGGATTATGGTAAAGTAAACGGGGAGTTAGAAAGGTTAATTTTTTGATACTTTTATATGACAATTTTTAATAATTTATATAGCATTTGACCTTATAGCTTCTTACCTTCCGTTGCAGCATCCGTCATGGTACGGGTGCTTATTCGGCAGGCAATCAAGCGATCTATAACGTATAGTCAGCATATTTACATCCATATCTGCAAATGAAAAATAATGAAATTCAGGAATGAACAGCAAAAGGAGACGGTCATGAAAGGTTTGAAAGGTAAACGGGAAGCGGACCAGCAGGCTGTATCACAGCAAGCGTCCCAGGCTGAACAGCATCATCCAGATCAGCCATCCGTCGGGGAACAGGACACTCAATCACAAAACTGGTATACATTGACCGTGGATTCGATCCGTCAGGGGAAAAACAAGATGCGTCGCCGTTTGTTGGTGGCAATCGGTGGCGTTGTTGTCGCTGGTGGACTTGTTTTGGCGGGTACGCATTACGTCACTGCGAATACCATTCCGTATTATGTGGTATCAGTAAAAGGGCAGGAAATTGGCAGTATTTTAAATAAATCCGATCTGGATAAGCTCTTTACTGAGAAACGAACGGCGTATCAGAAAAAATATCCAGATGCGACGATGGTATTGAACACCAATGGCATTACCACTACAGAGCAAAAGGCATACAAAGCACAGGTGGATTCCGCTAGCACGCTCAAGCAGTTAGATGGAATGCTGACCGCTTATGCCAAAGGTGTGGAAGTGGTCGTTGGCGATAAAACGGTAGGTGTGGTCAAAGATCAGAAAACGATCGATGCCGCGCTCAAGCTCGTTGAGAAAACCTATACGCAAAAAGCCGAAGCCGCTGCTGCTAACCTGAGCAAAACGTCGGTACAAAAGATGGCAAAAAGCTATGCGTACAGCAAAAAGGTTAATAAGCTGGAATCCGTTAAAATCAACGAAAACGTTACATCCAACGAAATTAAAGCGAATCCGCAAAAGCTACTGAGCAGCAAGCAACTTGCCAAAGTGATGCTGACTGGTGTGGAAGCACCGCTAACGTATACGGTACAAGAAGGCGATACGATCAGCTCGATCGCGTCTTCTTATGATATTTCACAAAAAGAAATTTTCAGCAATAACCCGGATGTGAAGGAAACATCGCTGCAAATCGGCGATGAATTGACACTTACCGTACCGCAACCGCCGATTACCGTAACGACAGTAGAGGATTATTCTGAGCAGGTTGTAACCGAACCCGCTGTAGAAATCCGTAAAAGCGACGATATGCGTGCAGGCGAATCCAAAGTCATTTCCTCCGGCAGCAAGGGTCTCAAACGCATTAACTACCGTGTGAGCAAAGCCAATGGTCAGGTGCTGCGCGAAGAATGGGTCAGCCAAGAAGTTATCAAGGAATCTTCACCCAAAATCATCATCAAAGGCACCAAAGTCGTTGTCGGCGAAGGTAGCGGTAACTTTATCTGGCCAGTGAGTGGCGCAACCGTGACTAGTCCGTACGGTCAACGCTGGGGACATATCCACAAAGGTATCGACCTCGTTGGCAGCTCATCCGTCATGTCCGCTGATGATGGTGTCGTCACTTATGCAGGCACGATGACCGGCTACGGCAACGTGATCGTCATCGACCATCGTAACGGCTACGAAACGCTGTATGGTCATTTGAGCCAAATCGATGTCAGCACCGGAACCGTCGTGGAGCAAGGCCAACATATCGGCGTCATGGGCAATACCGGTAGATCTACCGGCACCCACCTCCACTTCGAAATCCACAGCGGCGGCGCCCTCCAAAACCCACTCTCTTACCTGCGTTAATAGCAGTAGTAATGGTGAGTTTGGATGACTACCGCAATGAACGTTCCACTAAAAGCCATATGCTCGTATGTTCAAATACAAACAGCATAAGCAAACAGCAAAACCAATGCACAACGAAATCTTACCAGCAGACATGCAATGTTATCATAACCCATGCCTGCTTCCATACCCAAGCAGCTTTGCCATCTCAATCGGCAAAGCTGCTTTTTGCGTTACATCCTTCAACTGATATAAATACCACTGAGCGGAGGGAAGGGAATGGGGAAAAGGACGACTTACAGTGTTTGTGATTTTCAAACACGTGGTTCAATGAAAAGTGATTTTTGCGAATGCAAAATATCTTACTTCTTTGGAGGGGCGGGAATCTATCCTCCTTCCTAATTCATAGATTCCCGCGGCTCCACCTGAGGACGTTCCCCATCCTTTCCCAGAGCGGAGTTCCGTTTACCCCCATATCATCAAATCCCAACTCCAAGCAAGAACCTCCCCCACGAATATGTTACACTAAATACATCAAAGTCATTATGAGGTGAATCCAGCCATGCAGGGAAAAATTCTGGTCGTTGATGATGAACAACCGATTGCAGATATTCTAAAATTCAATCTCGAAAAAGAAGGCTATGAAGTCATCTGTGCCTTTGACGGCATTAGTGCGGTGGAGCAGGCATTTGCCGAGGAGCCGGATCTGATGCTGCTAGACCTGATGCTGCCCGGCAAGGATGGAATGGATGTGTGCCGCGAAGTGCGCACTCGGCTGGATATGCCGATCATTATGCTGACTGCCAAGGACG
Source organism: Paenibacillus sp. JQZ6Y-1 (assembly GCF_040719145.1). Classification (NCBI taxonomy): domain Bacteria; kingdom Bacillati; phylum Bacillota; class Bacilli; order Caryophanales; family Paenibacillaceae; genus Paenibacillus; species Paenibacillus kandeliae. The sequence goes on along the minus strand of NZ_JBFDUZ010000005.1, from coordinate 299,526 downwards.
CCGAGATCGACAAGGTGCTTGGTTTGGAACTGGGCGCTGATGATTACGTCACCAAGCCATTCAGTACGCGTGAGCTGCTTGCCCGTGTCAAAGCCCATATGCGGCGTCAGCAGAAAAAAGCGCCTGCCGCTATAGCAGTCAGCGTACCGGAAGAAGAAGAGAACAAAAATGGACTGAGTCTGTTCGGTCTGTTTATTGATACAGATATGTATATGGTGTACAAGGACGGCGAACCGCTCGACTTGACCCATCGTGAATATGAGTTGGTGTATTATATGGCAAAAAATGCGGGCCGAGTGATGACCCGCGAGCATTTGTTGCAGGCGGTTTGGGGATTTGAATATTTTGGGGATGTGCGTACCGTTGATGTGACGATTCGCCGCCTGCGCGAGAAGATTGAGGACGATCCGAGCAAGCCGGAGTATATTTTGACGCGGCGCGGACTTGGCTATATGATGCGCAGTCCCAAAGCGGGAGGCATGTAACGTGAAGCGCAGATTGCGGCTGCTGCCGGGCTTCAGCCGCACCATTCAGGCGCGGCTGATTATTATCTACGTACTGCTCATCCTGATCTCGATGCAATTGATTGGGGTGTATTTTGTCAGTGCGATGAAGAACTCGCTGACGAGCAATTTTACTCAAGATTTGCAGCAGCGGGCACAACTGCTGTCAGTACTGATCGAGAACAAATGGTCTGGCAGCGGCGATACCTTTTCCAATTCAGTCGATGATCTCAAGCAGATCGTCGACAATTTATACAATATGAGCGGCACCGAGATTCAGGAAATTCAGGTGCTGGATGCAAGTGGACGGATTCTTACATCTTCACTGGATACGACATCCGGTGTAGAAGCGCGTCGAAATACACAGACTGTGGTCAGCCGCGCGTTACAAGGGATTAACAATAACGAGGAATATATTATCGATGATACCGGCGAACGCAAGCGAGTCGTCGCCGAGCCGATCATTAGTGGCAATCGCACGGTTGGGGCGGTGTATATCGTTGCGTCGATGGCGGATTTGTACGATACGATGAAGCGGATCAACGGCATTTTCCTGTACGGCATCTTAATCGCGCTGGTGATGACGGCGATTCTAGGTGTCATTCTGGCGCATACGATTACGCAGCCGATTAAGGAAATGACTCGCCGAGCGAAGCAGGTAGCAGAAGGCGAATTTGACCATCATATGACGGTGTACAGCAATGATGAGATCGGTCAATTGAGCGAAGCATTTAATTATATGACCGGACGTTTGCGCGATGCGCTGGCACAGAATGAAGAGGAAAAAGAACGCCTTGCCTCCATTTTGAAAAATATGAGTGACGGTGTGATCGCCACTGACGAGCATGGCTGCGTTATTCTCGTAAACCGCGTCGCAGGTGCAATGCTGTCTGCCAGCGAGCAGGATATGACGGGCAAGGAATTGGTGAAATTGCTGCCACTATCCGAAAATGAACGCGGTAAATTGCAAGCTGGTACACTACGTCAGGTGATGCTCACGCTGAGCGAGCCAGATGAAAGCAGTTCGATTGTACGTGTAACGTTTAGCACGGTACACCGCCGCAAAGACAGCGTTGCAGGTGTTATCGCTGTGTTGCAGGATGTGACTGAGCAGGAGAAGCTGGAAGGTGCACGACGCGAGTTTGTTGCGAATGTCTCGCATGAGCTACGTACGCCGCTAACGACCATTAAAAGCTATACCGAAGCATTGGAGGACGGTGCGCTGGATGAACGCGCACTTGCCGAACGTTTTATCGGTGTCATTCAAAATGAAACCCAGCGCATGATTCGACTGGTCAGCGATCTGCTGCATCTGTCGCGTCTTGATTCCAGCGAAGCGACTTTGCGCAAGCAGCGTACGAGTGTGCTGGAGTTGCTAGAGGATACATCTGACCGTTTCTTTGTTCAAATGAAGCAAAAGCATATCGGATGTGACATCGACATTCAGCCGAATGTAGGCAGTGTCTGGATTGACCGCGATCAGATTGATCAGGTGCTAGATAATCTCGTATCCAATGCGCTGAAATATACGATGGATGGCGGAAGCATTACGTTGGGCGCATACAGTACAAAGGACGATATGCTGGCAATTTTCATTCAGGATACCGGAATTGGGATTCCGCAGCAGGATCTGGCGCGCATCTTTGAACGCTTTTATCGGGTCGACAAAGCACGTTCGCGTAATATGGGCGGAACGGGACTCGGTCTGTCTATTGCCCAGGAAATAGTGCGTGTCCATAACGGCTCTATCGCCTTGGATTCGGAGCTGGGACAGGGAACCACGGTAACGGTATTGCTGCCGCTGCATGAGGAAGGAGAGGTGGAAGAATGAGGGAGAATATCAAATCTGCCTTGCTGGCTCTGCTGATCATTATCAGTTTGGTGCAAAGCTACTTCCTCATTTACCGGATGCCGGGTGCGGATTCGGTCGTTAATTCCGAGTCTGGCTATGTGCAGGCGGAGGATATCGGTCCACACTCTAGCATCGAAAATATGCTATTTCCCGATAAAATGATTATTCATATGACTGGCAATCGTCATACGATCTTTTATCCGTCGTCGGATGATTACAATACCATTTATAACGGGCTGCGCGAAGCTAGCTTTGGACAGTTCCGCCGTCTGTCGGTGCAGAGCATCGATTGGAATATGGTACGCAGTGATGATGGGATTGAGCTGACATTTAGCAGCGGGATTCCCGTTAGTCTGCTGGAACGTAGTTTGAAGCTGAACCCGGATTCGCTGTTTGAAGGCGATTCGGTGAACCGCATCTGGATCTATACTTCGTCAGAGGATCGCCAGACAAAGGCATTCTTTTTCAGTGCTAGTGGTGACGTAGTGTATGAAGCGAACGATATGGATCTGAAAAGTGAGCAAATTACGCGTAATGTGCTGCTTGGCGAGAACAGCATGGGCTATCAGTACACCGCTGGCGGTTATTATATCCCACAGAGCAGTCTGAGCATCCCAGTGGTGACGCTGAAGCTGGACAGTCTAACGACGGAGCAGATGCAGCGCAATCTGTTTTTCGATCCGGGCGCGATTCGCAATATTAATGAACAGAACGGCATTGAAATTTATACCGATAGTAAGCGGAGTTTACAGGTCGATACATTGCAAAAATGGATGACATATACCGATCCGACTGCACCGACGACGGGCAGCAACAATAGCTCGGACAATGTGCTGTCTGCAGTTGATTTTGTGAATCAGCATGGCGGCTGGCCGGGCACGTATATGCTCAATATCAACAACAATGGCGATAGTAAGGGCGGATTTATTTTCCGTCAATATTATCGCTCCTATCCGGTGATGGAGACGGACAAAGTAAAGTTCGGCTATATGCGGCTCGTAGTGGAGCATAATACGGTATCTTCCTATGAGCGCTCTATGCTGTCTCTGAATGCCAATCCATCTAGTCGTGGCGATTCGGCAGTGTCACCTGAAACGGATACAACTGCTGGTCAATCGGCAGCAGCGATGCACAGTCTGCCCGGTGGACAGCAGCTAGAGAAATTGCTGAAAAGTCAGATTCCAGCAGGCAAGCAGGTGGTTGATCTGTCCCCTGCCTATCGCCCCACACTAGGTAATGGAGTGGTTGTATTAACACCAGTCTGGATGGTGAAGCTACAGGATGGCAGCACCCAGCTGCTGAGCAGCAAGTAAGCGAGATGGCTTTCAGTAAGTCTGCTGCTTCTATTGAACCGTCAACATCTGATATATCGAAATGAAGTACCATATAGGATACAAAATGAAGCTATACCATATTATGAAGCTGTACTATATTCTGCGTGAGATTGCTCGCCTTGGCACAGGAACCTGTGCAGGTGGGCAGACAGGAGGAACAGATGGACTGGGGACGGGCAAAAACGGTGCTGATCGCCGCCTTTTTACTGCTGAACATCATATTGGGATACCAGCTCTGGATGGATATTCGCGATCAGGCACAGTCCAATCTGGATATTGCCTCACTCAGCGAGAATGCCCAACGTGCGTTGGAGGATAAGCATATTCAAGTGAATGCGCAGATTCCACGTGATACACCGATTCTGGGGCCGATTCCCTATCGCGATCTGACACCGATCAATAGCGAGCCGATTCAGCTGAAGCGAGCGGCGGATAGTCAGTTGATTTTTAATGAAGACGAATTAAAAGAGCAGCTATCGACGGAAATCCCTCAATTTTCCAACTATCAATATGACTCGCTGATTGCGGAAGAAGGCGTTTTTGTGATGCATCCGCTCATAAATAATGATTTACCCCTGTTTAATATGAATCTAGAGCTGTATTATAGTAATCAGAAGATTCATTCTTATCTTGCTCCGCAGCTGACGCTGCAACAGGAGGAAGCGGATGAGCCGAGACAGGAGATTCTGTCGGCATCGACCGCATTGGGAACTATTATTGAACATGATCTGCCGGAAGGGGCAGTGGTTAAGGATATTACCCTGGGCTATTACGGACAGAACACTGGCGATCATACTACAGTTGCTCTACCCGTATGGCGAATCGCGCTGGAAAGTGGCGCATTCTATTATGTACAGGGAATCAGCGGGGAGGTTATCGTTGCCCCGTCGTCACAAAATGAGGAGTAGGATATATGATAGGCACAGGCATACAATTTACAGTATTATCGAGTGGTTCGACAGGAAATGCGACCATCGTTCGAAATAAAGATGCGGCTCTGCTCATTGATGCGGGCCTGAGCGCAAAGCGGATTGACGAGCTGATGAAGGAGCGCGAATTCAGCGGCGACCAGCTGCAAGGCATTCTGGTCACCCATGAGCACTCCGACCATGTACGCGGACTCGGCGCTGTGGCGCGCAAATATGGGCTGCCCATCTATGCTAACGAGAAAACATGGATGGCGATTGAGAAGGCAGTCGGCAAGATTACACCAGAGCAAAAGCAGATTATGCAGACGGGAGACTTTTTGAGCTTTGGCTCCCTGCGAATCGAATCGTTCGGTATCTCGCATGATGCGGCAGAGCCAGTCGGTTATGTTTTCAAGGATGGCGAGCAGAAGCTGAGTGTGGCAACCGATCTCGGTTATGTCAGCGACAAGGTCATGCAAAGTATATCCAATTCGGATGTGCTGGTACTGGAAGCCAATCACGATATTGAGATGCTGCGCATGGGACGGTACCCGTGGAATACAAAGCGTCGCATTCTAAGCGATGTAGGCCATTTATCCAACGATGCCGCAGGCGAAGCGTTAAGTGAGTTGTTATGTCAGAAAATGAAGCGTACCTACTTGGCGCATCTTAGTCTGGATCACAATATGATGGAGCTTGCCAAGCTGAGCGTTCGCGATGCGATGGAAAGTCGGGGCTGCTTTTACAAGGATCATGAATTTCAATTATGCGAAACGTACTATAACCGTCCGACCCCATGGGATGCGCTGAATGAAACGCGCCAACCAGCAGACTCGGCGCAGGTGATTCCATCTGGACAATGATGGAGACCGGAAGCGACAGCAGAAACGCCGCAACATCATATCAGGCATAGTAGAGGAGCGATGAGCATGGCGTTATTTGATGATGATTTCTACTCCACCAAAGTCCGCAGCTCCAAACGCGGCGTCTCCTCCTCCCGCCGATCGTACCCATCGTTCCGCTCACCCGCGGGACAGGTACGCCGACAAACGTCCATGCTGAAGGTAGTACTGGTGAGCGCGGTCACAAGTGCCGTTACCGTACTAGCAGTGATGGGCGGATTGTTGTGGTATCACAGCAATTACTCTGGCACAGCGACTGCAAGCACGGCATTGCCGGTACAGCAGACGGCAGGCAGTCCGTATGAGCAGCTGATTCAGGTTGCCGAAAAGGTACGTCCTGCGGTTGTCAGCATTGTGAATTATCAGGAAGGTCTGGAAGAGCAGGATATGACAGCGCTGGATGAGTCAGCGCTTGGTTCGGGTGTGATTTTCCGCAAAGAAGGCGGCAAGGCATACATTGTGACTAATAATCATGTGATTTCTGGTGCGGATGAAGTCGATGCAGTTATGACTGATGGCACGATGCTGAAGGCAAATGTGGTCGGTGCGGATTTTATTAGCGACATTGCTGTTCTGTCGGTAGATAGCAAGGATATTGATACCATCGCCGCTATTGGCGACTCGGATCAGCTACAGCTGGGCGAAACGGTGATGGCAATTGGCAATCCACTAGGGTTTAATGGTACGATGACATCAGGGATTATTAGCTATGACCATCGGCTAATCCCAGTATCGCTTAACCAAGACGGCAATTATGACTGGGAGCAGAACGTCATTCAGACGGATGCGGCGATTAATGAAGGTAATAGCGGCGGCGCGCTCGTCAATCTGCGCGGTGAGGTGATCGGCATCAATACGATGAAGATTTCCGATACTGGTGTGGAAGGGTTGGGTTTTGCAATTCCGATGAATGAAGTAATGGACTACGCCAAGCAGCTTATGGCGGAAGGCAAGATCAACCGTCCATACCTCGGTGTCTACAGCATGGATCTGGATAGTCAGTACGCTTACCGCTCCTATGATGAGGAAGAGGAAAATGACGCTCCGAAGCCCAAGCTGCCGGATAACGTCACCAAAGGCGCAATCGTGCTCGAAGTAAGCGGACCCGCTCAGGAAGCTGGTCTCAAGGTGGATGATGTGATTGTACAGCTGGATAAGCAAAAGATTACATCGACCCTCGATTTGCGCAAATATTTATACAATCAAAAGACCATCGGCGACGATATAAACATAACGTATTACCGTGATGGGAAAAAGGGCTCGGTTACTGCCAAGCTTCAGGACACCCCGGATCGCGACTGAACGAACTATGAATGGATGAACAGAGCATCGTCGAATCAATGATGTCATCCAGCGATTGGATGATACCATAATCGTGTAATGATCTAGAGCAAGATGATGCGATACTCGACGAAACAATCAATATATCAAATTTGAAGTGACGGGCACGGAAAGAGGGACAATGGGAATGCTAATGTATGTAGTATGCAAGGAACATGTGGAAAAAGCACTTGAGGAGTTTGTGGATGAATACGAAGATGCACCAGATGTGGTGGACCTGAAGGAAACTGAATTTTCCGATTGGGACCCACCTGCGAAATGTATCTATTGTGACCAGCACGGCGAATTTCTCGTTGTCTGACTACCCTGCCGGTCCGGCTTGCTCATGAATCTGCTTGACCACGGAGCTATAGGATGATACCGGCTGCTGCCGACCGCATGGTCGGAGTCCAGCCGATGAATATGAATGCGATACACTATTATAACCAGCCAGACATTCTTACAGTAGCGCGTACAGATCATGAACAAAGGAGCAGGGACCAGTAGGATGGGGTCCTTGCTTTCTTGTGTCCAGATCCAGACAGACGCATCCAGTTTTGTGGTTATATGGAAGGTGCGGTCAATTTGCGACTTTGCTGTAAATTAATTTTAACTGCTTTGAGACGATTCACGCAGAATACTTGGATATAATGGGTCATGTCGGTTCCTGCGAGCATAGGAATATGAAGCAGCACGGGATAAATAATGGCCCCTTGGAAAGGATAATTGAATATGAACGACATCAAGATTCGGACGTTACGTATAGATATGCAGAAGATGAATCGACGGTTACACCAAGCATCTGCCTTCACGGAGGCTGTGAGCATACATAAAGGGCGGTGGACATATTATGTTGTCTAAACCGCTCCAACATCACCGGTATATGCCCGGACTGGATGGTCTGCGTGCATTTGCGGTGTTGGCGGTCATTTTGTATCACTTGAATACGGACTGGGCACCGGGCGGGTTGCTCGGCGTAGGGATATTTTTTGTATTGTCTGGTTATCTGATCACAGACATTCTTGTTGGACAATGGGAGCGCAATCGTCGCCTCGATCTGGTCGACTTTTGGAAAAGACGGGCGCGTCGTCTGCTGCCCGCCATGTATGTGATGATTCTAGTTGTCGGGCTGTGGTGCCTGATCGGAGATCATGCCAGACTGGCGTCTTTGCACGGAGATATTCCGGCGGCTCTGTTGTACGTGAGCAACTGGTGGTTTATTTTCCATAAAGTATCGTATTTTGAAAGCTTCGGTCCAGCTTCACCGCTTGGTCATCTATGGTCGCTAGCGGTGGAGGAGCAATTTTACCTGCTGTGGCCATTTATCCTGATGCTGGGCATGAAATTCCTGCCCAAGCGCGGCAATTTGTCCGGCTGGATTATGAGTCTCGCGTTCATCTCGGCGCTGCTGATGGCAGTGCTGTATGTGCCCGGAACCGATCCAAGCCGTGTGTATTACGGTACAGACACCCGTATCTTCGCCCTGCTGATTGGCGCGGCGCTGGCGGTCGTTTGGCCAAGTATTAAGCTGAAAGCCAATGTATCCGCGCCTGCACAGGGCTTGCTGGATGCCGTTGGCTTGGCTGCTCTGATCGTCCTATTGTGGTCCATCTGGCATACGAATGAATATGAGCCATTCCTGTATCGTGGTGGACTTGTACTCATTTCCATCATTACTGCTGTTCTCATCGCCGTACTGGCGCACCCAGCGAGTCGCCTTGCCGTGCTCGTGGGATGCAAGCCGCTACGCTGGCTGGGACAGCGTTCATACGGATTGTACCTGTGGCACTTTCCAGTGATCACACTCAGTACACCGCAGATCGATACAGGCGAGCCTTCGATTCTAAAAGCCATTATTCAGGTAGCTGTCAGCATCGCGCTTGCCGAACTGTCCTATCGGTACGTCGAAGAGCCGATCCGTCGTAAAGGCTTCCGTTATTCCTTCGGACGCATCGGTAGCTCCAACTGGCGCAGTTCACGCGGCTGGATCATTGGCGGCTCAGCAGCGGCAATCTTTATCCTGTCCGCAGCTGTACTCGGTCATCTGCTGTCATCCAACCAGACGACAGAGGAAACCGCAGAAGCTCAGCAGCCACAGAGCGTGTTTATTACAGGCTCTAGTCAAACGACACCAACTAATGTATCCCATTCCTCTAAGGATAAGGATACCGAGTCGTCCAAAGGCAGCTCGGATCAGGAGAACAAAGAAACAGACGGCACGACCTCTAGCGATACCGACGGAAGCAGTACATCATCGTCGGATGATATGGACAAGGGTACAGGGGATTCTGCATCTACCGATGCAGGTACAGACTCCAATGCAGATGCCAACGAAGACGGTACTTCTGCTACAGATAACAAGACAGATCCATCGTCCGCTGGAACTGACAAACCGTCATCCAGCAAACAGGATGATCAGGATGCTTCATCCAAAGATTCCTCCAGCGATTCTGCGGACAGTGGCAGTGATAAACAGGATTCTTCCGATGTGTCTCTGCCTGCTGCAGCAACCAAGAAAACGCTGGATAAAATCACTTCCGGCAACAACGTCACCGCCATCGGCGACTCCGTCATGCTGGATGTAGCGCACTATATGACCCAAACGATGCCGGGCATCACCATCGACGGACGCGTTGGTCGTCAAATGACCGAAGCACCAGCAGTGGTGCAGCAGCTGCGCAGCGGAGGTCACCTCGGCTCCACAGTGATTTTGGAGCTGGGTACGAACGGTTCCTTTACCCGTGAGCAGCTGGAAGACCTGCTCGATGAACTGGGTAGTGCGAAAAAGATTGTGATGGTAAATACGCGTGTACCTCGTTCGTGGGAAAGCATCGTCAATGATACGATCAATGCTGTAGCAGCGGAAGATCCGCGTATTACTGTTGTGGATTGGTACTCGGCAAGTAAGGGGCAGAACAGCTTCTTTGCAACGGATGGTGTGCATGTGAATCCGGCGGGTGCAAAAGTGTTTGCGACAATGGTAGCGCAGGCGGTTAAGGGAAAATAATTTAATTTACACAATATTCCAATAATGTATTAAATATTGAAGTTGGAATGACGATAATAGTATTGATGCGATATAGCGTGGCAAGTGCTCCCTTCGTGCTGACCGTTTGGTTGGTGTGGAGGGAGTTTTCAATTTTTTGGAGATGTTTGGGAAGACTCCTCATCCGAAGGCATTTCTCCTCTATTTTTTACTAAAATAATGGGGTTGCTGAAGATCGTCAAGTAATGAAGGTTGTATAGGATACCATCCTAAAAGATCTCGTGTAACGGCACTGGATCTTGGAATGTCGAGTGCTGCCAATGTGCCTAGAAAACCAAAATGCGTAGTAGCTTGTTCATGAGGAATGCTGACCACCGGCAGATGGAGTTGCTTGCCAATCATACCCGCGATATCGCGGAAGGACACTTCTTCGTCTGCGACTCCATGTAATCGCGAACAGGCAGGAGCTTTTTCCAGAGCAAGACGGTACAAATGTGCAGCATCGAGGCGATGTACAGCCGTCCAGCAGTTGTCTCCATTGTTTACATAAGCGGAGTAGCCTTGGGTTCTGGCAATGTCTATCAGCCTTGGAATGAATCCGGTATCCCCCTCGCCATGTACGGAAGGACACAATTCTATAATACATGTACGTACTCCGTGTTTAGCAGCGGACTGCATGACTTGTTCTGCAGCAGTACCGTTGGCATGTGTAGTCATCACAAAAGGTTTGCCGGAACCTTTCAACGCGTCTGCCATTGCTTCGATCGCCTTCAAGTCCGTCTCAAGCGATTCGGTGAATTGGGAAAAGTCATGATTAAATGCCAGATGAATGACGCCATCCGCCAATGCAGTACCTTCGCGGAGCGTATCCAGATCATATATATCACCTTGGTGCGCTTCCACACCATTCTGCTGAAGTTTTGCAGCACTTTCGTCCGAGCGCGCAAGACTAATAACTTGGTGGCCTGCATTCAAAAGTTCATGAACGGTCGCAGAACCGATATAACCAGTTGCTCCTGTTACGAAAACACGCATGATATCTTCCTCCTCCGAATTGGACATATGATTGCAGCAATCAATATTACCAAGCGACAGGTCCATCCTCATCGGAAAATGTCCCTGTTGGACCGTCTGAGTCCAACATAGCCAATCGAACGGCCTCGTGCGCGCCTTGTTCTACGGTACGTGTACCGGCAAAGTTGTTAAGTGCTGTGGAGGTGAAGCCCGGACATGCTGCATTCACTTTGATATGTTCCGATTCAAGGGCAGCGGCAAAGGCGAATGTTACTGCATGCACCGCTGCCTTGGAGGCGGAATACGCTCCATACATTGCACAGTGCGAATTGTCTGGGATCGAGTTCCAGCTTAAAGAGCCGCCAGTGCTGCCCAGATTAACGATCCGAGCTGCTGGAGCTTGGCGTAAAAGAGGAAGCAACGCCTGTGTAACTGCAATCACTCCAATCACATTTGTTTCATAAATGGTTCGAATATCTTCGATTGGAGCCACGGTCAAAAGGCCGCTTGCCGCACCGCCACTTGGAAACGGATTATCCGGATTGCCTGCATGTGAAATACCTGCATTGTTCACAAGTACATCCAAACGACCGAAAGCCTGCTCAATATGCACTGCTGCCGCCGCAATCGACTCCGAATTCGTAACATCCAATTGGACCGCATGTGCATTCGATCCAATGCTGCGGGCAGCTTGTTCTCCATTTTCCAGATTGCGCGAACCGATCAGTACGGTGAAACCATGTCCCGCCAGATCTTTGGCAATTTGTAATCCAATTCCTTTGTTCGCACCGGTAATTAACGCAACAGATTGATTCGACATGAGAGAAGCTCCTTTTGGGATGGAATACCATCTATATATTTCCCGTTGTATGTGGGATAATAACATTAAATCACACATAAACGGAACTGTAAAGTTCCGAAACTATATAGTTTCGTAAAAAGGGAGTATATACGATGAATCATAATGACAAAACAGAGTCTAATCAGCCGCAAGGAACGGGCGAATCGACTCCACCATCCGTCCCCAAAATGGGACGCAAACGCGACCATACACGAGATGCCAAAATTCTAGAAGCTGCGATCGATATACTTGCCGAAGCCGGATACGACGGAATGACGATGGATATGATTGCGACTAGAGCCAAAGCCGGAAAAGCAACCGTATACCGCCGTTGGTCGTCCAAAGTCGAGGTTGTTCGAGATGCTTTATCATGGATGAACCAAAGCCATCTTGAGCTGGAGTCGCTACCAGATACCGGCACATTGCGCGGCGATCTACTGGCAGTAGTGAAGCCGTCGTCAATGCAAGATCACGAACGCAAATTCCGCATATTCGCCAAGCTCGGTTCCTTTTTGCAGCATGCGGAGCTGCCGGAATTGGGATTGGCGGGCATCTTTGATCCGTGGGTGAACGTGAATAGGGAATTAATGCGCCGGGCACAGCGCCGCGGAGAGGTTGCTGTCGGTGCGGATATTGAGATGGTCTGTCAGGTTATCACCTCATCGGCATGTTATCGAGGGCTGATTGAGCATAAGACGTTTGATACAAACTTCTATGCTGGATTAATCGATCATATTTTGTTGCCTGCACTGATGAAAGATCATGCATCTCACGAATAAGGAACAATGATGGACTCTGGCTGAAATAGTCCTACAGTGAACATAAAGGAGCAGATTATGCATATTCAGATTATTGGTGTAGGGAAGCTGAAAGAAAAGTATTTGGTGCAGGGGATTGCGGAGTATAGTAAACGATTGACGCCGTATATTAAGTTTCAGATGACGGAAGTGAATGATGAGAAGGCACCGGATACGCTCAGTGATGCGGAAGTGAAGATTGTGAAGGACAAGGAAGGCGAGCGGATTTTGGCGCAGATTAAGCCGGATGCACATGTAGTCGCGTTGACGCTGGACGGGAAGCTGTGGAGTTCGGAGGAGATGGCGGCGGAGATTGATCGGCTGGGCACGTATGGGAATAGTCATGTGGTGTTTGTGATTGGTGGCAGTCATGGGATTGGGGATGAGGTGCTGAAACGAGCGCAGCAACGGCTTTGTTTTGGTCGGATGACGTTGCCGCATCAGTTGATGCGATTGGTGCTGGTGGAGCAGGTGTATCGTGCGGTGAAGATTAATCGGGGAGAGCCGTATCATAAGTAACTATCGTCGTCCATCACTTTTGGATGGTGAACCATCTCGGTCAATCGCTCAAATACAAATTGCTCTACCAGAAATGAAGCAATGATTTAGTTAAAGGCGATACTGAGAACAGATACTCATAGAGAGTGATCAGAAATTCTGACCACTCTTTTTATATGAATGTTGCATAGGAACGGGCATGAGGGTAAACCGATATATTTTTAGAAACGAGTTTTTTCGGCACAGGAATATACCCGTGTTAATATATAAAATTGTTACATGTTGGAGCGCTTCTAATCAAGAAGTCTCAGAGCCAAAGGTGCAGATACATTACTAGTCTATATGATAAACTAATATCAATATGTTTACATAGAGCATTGAGGCAAATCATAGCGGTATAACCTTAGAACCAGCTAGCTAATCTGAAAATGGAGGGATTCAAGATGAATCTATTGAACAAAAAGGTAATTGGTGGAACCAGCGTGGTCTTATCCATGCTGCTTCTATCTGCATGTGGATCAGAAGCGACTCCGGCTGAATCTGTAGATACGAATGCGTTACAGGACAAAATCGCGGTGCTGGAGAAAAAGCTCGATGAACAGAGTATTAAAAGTGATGAGCAAGCGCAGAAAATTGCTGAATTGGAGAAAAAGATGACAGAACTTGATGCAGCTGGTGGCGCTACTGCTGGACAAGGTGTGAACAGTCAGACATCGACTAGCACAGGCAATAATGGCTCTGCTGGAAAAGGGGACGGGGTGCTGATTACGTTTGCCCAGTATAAGAAGCTGGAGGTTGGCATGTCCGTAGAAGAGGTCATCAACATTCTAGGCGGCGAAGGTGAAGCGCTAAGCGAAACAGAGAACATGGTCGTGTACAGCTATAAAGGTGCAGCTGGCAATGGTTCCAATGCTGTGATTGCTTTTCAAGGTGGGAAGCTGCTCACGAAGGCACAGTCGGGATTGAAGTAACCATCACATCCTAACGAGCAGATTATAAATAAAGCAAACGTATAAGAGACACGTAATTATAAAGCTACTTCAATACATTAAGCGAGCCTTAGCAGGCTCGTTTTTTTGTATTCATTCGACATGCAGGAATTTCTTTTCGGCGACAGGTGTGATAGAACTGAGAAGTGACTATGTTGTAGAATATGCAGTTGTGAATCGACTGAATAGGTTTTGTGGACATCGTTAGAATCCGTAGGGTTAGAGCTGAACTGCAACCTGACTGGATGCCTGGAAGAGTGGCTGATGATGGATAGGGATGGAATTGTAGTTTATAATTAGAGCGGTAAGTATATTGCTACATTCCGACAGATAACTATCATCCCCCAAAGGAGAACTCATGAAAAACTTCATTATATTTGGAGCAAGTAAAGGATTAGGCGAGGCATTCGTTAAAGGATTGCCGGAACAAGGTGATCAGGTTTGGATTGTTTCTAGAACGCGTCCAAACATTTTAGATGTTGAAGATGGTATCCAGAAATATTGGATTGAGGCGGATCTGGCGAATTCGGATGCCAGCGATCTGGTTGCAAAAGCATTACATAATGTTCGATTAGACGTATTGATCTACAATGTAGGGATATGGGAAAGCAAAGGATTCCGAGATGACTATGATTTTGAGAACGATGATCCGGCTGAGATCGTTAACATCATCAACATCAATGTAACTTCCGCTATTACCTGCATACAGAAGCTATTACCGAATCTAAAACAGTCAGATAACGGGAAAATTTTCTTGATTGGCTCTACGGCAGGGCTTGAACATAATGATTTCACGCAAGTTTCCTTTACAGCTTCTAAGTTCGGTTTGCGTGGTATTGGAAATGCGATACGGGAGCATGTGAAGAAGTATGAGATCGGTGTGACTTGTATCAATCCGGGTGAGATTGCTACCCAGATTCCATTGGAAGATGGCGTTGAGAAAGTCTTGGCAACACACAAAGGAACGCAGATTCCGCTTCAAGATATAGTGTCTTTAGTAAAATGCGTGATGAACCTTTCCAAAGCCTCTTGTGTAAAAGAAATCAATATGCCAGCCATGTTGGACACCAATGCGTAGTCAACTGGATGGAAAACAATAGTTCAATACAAGCGAGATGCTCAGAAACCACTCCGTAGTAGGAGTGGTTTTGATTTTATCTATAAATGTATACCATTGAGCAGTCGAAGGGAACGGTAACTACAAATACAAGCAAAAAAACAAAAATACTACTTCAAATTCAAATGCATCTTTAATTTCTGCGGGCATGGAGCTTCGTGGATGTTTTTTATGAAGCGAATGAATCTGTTGAATTAGGCAAAGACTCCGACGGAAAAGGCAAAGACAGCAGCGTTCCATGCCCTATACTTAGAATACACATCCTACCGATAGGAAAAAGCTTTTGAGAATGCATGTATATGTTAGTTATAGGAGCGAAAGGCTACATCAGATTGGCGGTCATTCGCTAACTGCTGGATGCCGACTACATTGTAAACCGAACATGAATGTTTCGTGGAAGGGGCGATTTCGATGTTGATTTCAGTGACGCGGATGCGAGTGAAGGGCATGTGGGTGCTGCCGCTTTTTATTTACCATATGGTTCGGTCAACCAAGCAACTGAATACGGCTGCCGGATTGGTACATTCCGACCTTTCACACGATGGTTGGAATGTAGGCTGGACGATGTCGGTATGGGAGAATAAGGATCGCATGCTGGACTACCGCAATCACGGCAATCATGCCAAGACAATGAAAGCGGCGCGTCGAATCGGAGATGAATTTCATTCTATCCATTGGGATGGCGATACGATTCCAAGCTGGGAGGAAGCCAAGATCCGTTTGCAGCAAAAATACAGCGGAACACTGGAACAGCACAAGCAGTGAATAGTTTCCCTACAGCTAACGGAGGAGGAGGATTCATATGGCAAGTAAAAAGACTCGGACACTCGTGTTCATTCTCGCATTTTTGATTGCTGGATACGCTATTGTCCAGTATGGCTTTCTTCAAGCGAGTGATGCTGGGCTGGTTTCGTTCAAATTGCAAAAGCCGAATTTTGAACTCAAACCATGGCTCTATGTGCTATACGCCCATATTTTTACGGCGATCTTTGCCTTGATGATAGGGCCGTTTCAACTCTTTATAAAGCCAACCCATGCTAGGAGGCGTTGGCATCGCCGATTGGGATATGGATATGTTGTCTCGATTGTAATTAGTGGGATCGTGAATGTGTATTTGTCCCTGTTTGCCACAGGCGGCTGGATTTCCGGGCTTGGGTTTATGTCGCTCGATGTACTGTGGGTTTCGACTACGCTTATTGCAGTAAGAAAAATTATCGCCAAAGACGTCCAAGCTCATCAAGTATGGATGCTGCGCAGTTATGCGCTTACGTTTTCCGCGGTCACGCTTCGCATCTTGTTAGCGCCGCTAGCTATTCTGCTTGGCGATTTCGAGGCGGCATTTCGCGTTGTCGCTTGGGCTTGCTGGATTCCGAATCTGCTCGTCATCGAAGTCGTGATTGCTAGAATGAGGTTGCGGCAGCAGCAATGAGTCACAACTGCCATGCCAAAACGATCTGTAAAACTGCGCATCTATGGCGCAGTTTTATTTTGCTTATCGTGGAATCTGTATGATGATAGCAGTGCAAGACATCTTTGTGCTCACAGGTGATATACTCACAGGCGATATCGCACAAGAATCATCCATTCTTCATCCTTATCTACATTTGAAAGCCACGATCCATATATGAAAAGGCTCCTCACAGTCTCACCACCCTATCCAATTGTTGATTCCATGAGGAGCCATTGATCTCACGTCTTTATTACACTAAACAGTCCCCTGTATTCCCGCTTTCAATTGCTCAAACCATTCCAAATTAACCAAGTGATGCGCACGAGAGTTTTCATTCATACGGCGGTAGTAATCGATAGTACCGTGAGGTTCCTGCGTATGGGACAGATATTCATCAAGCAGAGCGATGCGGGCTTGGGTCTGGTCGATTTGCGATTGGATCAGCTCCAGCAATTTGTCTTTGTCATATTCCTCGGCAAAGAGAAGCGCTCCGTAACATTGAAGATTTACATATTCCGATTTGGTGCCGTATTTGACCATGAATTGCTCAAATTCAGCCTTGCCTAATTCGGTGATGATAAAGTTCCGCGTTTCTCGTCCACTGGTCAACGGATTCTGTTGCATCTGTTCAATCCAGCCTTTTTCTTCAAGCTGCTGCAAATGATAATAAAACGATCCTTTGGTGAAATTTACGATGTATTTGTAATGACGTTTTTCCATAAGAGCCAGTAGTTCATAGCCGTGAGCGCCGGGATTTTGGATGAGCAAGCCAAGGATGAGTAACGGGATCATGGCTGCATCACCTTCGCCATTAGCGCCTCAAATTGTGCGTACGTGATCGTATGGGAAGCTAGTTCTAGACTGTGAATATAGATTTGTTCCTTTTGGGAATAGGCTCGCTTCACATTGAGAGACTGCTCTTCTCCAGCAATAGGCTGCATAATATGACTCTTTTGGGAAAATGCCTGAAAATAACGGTAGCCGAATATGCGCTGCGAAGCCGCGTCGATATGAATGCCGTCAGGATTCGCCGTCAAACCCTCCGCTGTTACAAAATAACAATGCTGCTGTTCCTGAGCGAAGCGCTGCAATTGTTCGTTGATCTGCTGGTACTCTGTCGCATGCTGTCCAAAACCAGTCTTGCCAAGGAAATCACCAAGCCCGCCTATGATCCATGGCACGTTATCCAGCTTCAGTTCGTCTCGGAGCGTCTGCATGATCACGGTTAATTTCTCATGATACGTTTCGTGCAGTGAGCTATGGCTGTCGCTCTCCCCTTGGTGCCACAGGATTCCGCAGATGTCGCTGGATCGCAGAGCAAAGCGTGCTTCGGACAACGCATGCTGAAATAGGATGCCTTCTGGGTGCCAATCATCCAAAGAACTGCCGCCCTCCGCACATGGAATCAAGCCTATTTCCTCGTCAGGATGAGCGTTTGACCAAGCCTCTGCAAAGGACGCCGCAAGGCTCACACCCGACACGGGGCGGTCGTAATTGATCGGCTCTGTCATCATCTGCCACTGCCCATTGCGCAGCATGTTTATTTTTTCATTATAAATCGGATCGACTTCATGCAAACATCCACGACCTGCCATATTCGACTGACCCAACATTAAAAATGACTGTATCATATAGCGGAAACTCCTTTACCATCTCATTATAGTCTAATTAGACTATAATGTAGTATAGACTCCGTTTACACTATAATCAATGGACCCATCGTAACATTCGTTCAAGTTCTTTATACTATAGAAAACGATAGTGAAAGGGCGACTGTTCAACGAACGGATTCGCTCGTCTTACAAACGTAGTCGTACGCATAAGCAGGAATAGCTGTAGAGAACGTAAGAAAGTAAGGATTTAAGGATTGTTCTACAATGTGCAGCATACCGTGGACTCAACTTTAGAAAGCAGGTTTTTACATGACAAGCAACAACGAACAACGTTACCGATTCAGCGAGGCGCCGATCTGGAATATTCAGCGCCAATATTATGAAGAACAAGGAACAAAGGCTTGGAAAAACAACCAAGTGCCTCAATATATCACAAGTAATCCGATGATTGCTGCTACTTATGCAGAAGTGCTCTTTGGGTTTCTGCAAGATCGGGCGAAGATGGAGCATCCTTCCGAACCTGTTATTATCGTAGAGCTTGGCGCGGGAGCCGGGCGCTTCGCTTATCATCTGTTGGATGAGCTATGCCGTATTCGAGATTATGCAGGCATTACGCTACCTCCATTCCGTTATGTGATGACAGACTTGGCGCTGAACAATATATTGGCATGGCAGGAGCATCCCGCGCTGCAATCTTTTATTGCCGAAGGGTTACTGGATTTTGCGCAATATGATGCGGTTCATGATACGGAGCTGAATCTGGTGGTATCTGGCATCACGATTCGTGAAAAGCAGCTCAAGCAACCCGTTGTCGTTATTGCGAACTATTTCTTTGACAGCATTCCGCAAGAGTTGCTATATATAGGTGACGGAAACGTGTATGAAACCGACGTACATGTTCAAGGTCTGGAACATTTGGAATCGCCGCAAGCATCGGAATTGCTGAAAAATATCCAGCTACGCTATGAGCACCGACGGGCGCCTGAATACGAACAATCCACCTATCCTTACCGCGATGTGATTGCGCTCTATCGGGAGCACTTGGAGGACTCGCACATCTTGTTCCCTGTTGCTGGATTGCAATGCTTGGAACGATTGAATGGTTTATCGCAGGCGGGCTGCGTATTGCTATCTGCTGACAAAGGGGATCATTTGCTAGATCAGTGGAAATTCGCAGAACCACCGGAGCTGATCCTGCATGGTGGAAGCTTTTCATTAACAGCGAATTATCATGCGATTCAATATTTCTTTGAGCAACAGGGCGCTTTGGCGTTATTTCCACCGCATCATTATAAAAATATCAATGTCGGCTATATTCTCCATGTGGACAAGCCGATGGACTATGTGCATTCGAGATTAGCTTATCGTCGCTGTATTGAGCGGTTTGGACCGGACGACTTTTTCAATATCAAAGTATGGGTGGATCGCCATATTGAGAGTATGGGCATGCAGGAATTGTTAAGCTTTTGGCGTCTGGGCGGATATGATTCGGAGTTTTTCATTCAGAGCCTGAAGCACATATCCGATTTGTTGCCAGATGCCACCGACGATGAACATGAAGATCTGTGGATGGGCATTCAAACGATGTGGGCATCATATTACGTCATGGCACAGCGTTATGATCTGGCGCTTGATATCGGTCTGATCTTGTTTGAAATGGGGATGTATGAACAATCCAAGCATTTCTTAGAAATCTCGGTACAGCAGGATACAGATGAGATTGTATCAACGGTATATTATTGTCTGGCGCTGTGTTGCTTTGAGTTAGAGATCGAGGAAGAAGCATGGATGTATGTTAGAAAATTATTAGAGGTTGAGCCTGATCATGAAGAGGCATTGGCATTAATGAGCCAATTCGATCTTCATTCCTAAGCGTTGAATTTGAGGCACCCATTTGGGTGCCTTTTATTTTGTTCTTTAGACATAGCATCTTTGCTCTTGAAACGCATCTTCCATGCTTCTAACCTTCTAGCTATAGCCGCAACATATGACTAGACATGCTTTTTTCGTATGACAGGACTCCGCTTCGCTCATGTTATACTCATTAGAACAATAAGGCAGAAGGAGCAAGTGATATGATTCCCTTTCGACACGACCATGTAGGTAGCTTTTTACGTCCTGGCAACTTGAGTCAGGCACGTCAACAATATAAAGCAGGTAGCATCACACAAGAAGAATTAAGAGCTGTAGAAGATCAAGAGATTATCCGTATCATTGAAAAGCAAAAGGAAAACGGCGTGCTTGCTGTTACAGATGGCGAGTTGCGCAGAAGCTGGTGGCATTTTGATTTCTTGGGCGGTCTGGACGGCGTAGAGCTGTATGAACAAATCGATGGACCACAATTTCATAATATGCAAACGCGCAAAGGCGGGATTCGCGTTGTAGGCAAAGTTGATTTCTCCACGCATCCGTTCGTAGAGGACTTCAAATTCGTTAAACAGCATGCAGGTGACGTCGTAGCCAAGCAGACGATTCCAAGCCCGAATATGCTGCTGTATCGCTTGGAGAATGGTGCCAATATCTATACAGATCGTGAGCAATTCCTTCAGGACACCATCGCAGCGTATCAAAAAGCAATCCAAGCGTTCTATGATGCGGGATGCCGATACCTGCAACTAGATGATACCGCTTGGGCAGACCTCTTCTCGGAAGCGGGTCACGATAAGATACGTGCCAAAGGATTGGAGCCAGCGGAAGAGCTGAAAACGATGCAGCGTATGATTAACGAGACATTGGCGCATAAGCCAGCGGATCTGGTAGTAACGATGCATATTTGCCGCGGTAACTACAAATCGAATTATTTCTCGACGGGCGGCTATGATTATGCTTCTGAGGTGATCTTTGGCGGCTTGGATGTAGACGGGTTATTTTTGGAGTTTGACGACGAGCGCTCTGGCAGCTTCGATTCCTTAAAACATGTGAATCGCAAAGATCTAAAAATCGTACTCGGTCTGCTCACATCCAAAACTGGCGAGTTGGAAGATAAAGAGCAAATCAAAGCGCGGATTGCCGAAGCGGCTACGTATGTGCCTCTGGAGCAGCTTTGCTTGAGCCCGCAGTGTGGATTTTCGTCGACGGAAGAGGGAAATATTTTAACCGAAGACCAACAATGGCGTAAGCTGCGTTACGTGAAGGAAATTGCCGACGAAGTGTGGACGTAATCCATTTCAATCATAAGGAGTTAGAACATGACAACTCAAGCAGACCAGAATGCCGTTAATGTCGTTACCGTTGAAGCGCTGATCAATGGACAGAATGTAACCTCTCTTTCCCAATCAGCCAAAGAGAATCCGGCTAACCCGACTGAAATCGTGGGCTATTTCCCTGTCACGACGAAGGAACAAGCTGTTGAAGCCATCGAAGCGGCGTCAGAAGCTTTCCAAACATGGAAAACAACCGACATTGCAGAACGCGTGACCAGCATGCGCAAAGCGATTGCGAAGATCCGAGCAGCCGAGAATGAAATTGTACAGCTGCTGTCTAGAGAGCACGGCAAGCCGTTGTATGATGCGCACGGTGAAATCTATGTATCGTTGATGTGGATGGAGTTTGTTTGTAATGAAGCGGCGGCGGCTCTTCAAGGAGAAACTCAGGAGCATGATCACGGCAAAACGATTCTTTCGTACGACCCGATTGGCGTGGTGGCAGCGATTAGCCCATGGAATTATCCCATCGCGTTGTCTACGATCAAGATCGCTCCTGCCTTGCTGGCGGGTAATACGATCGTTTTGAAGCCAAGCCCGTATGCGCCGCTGGCAGCAGCGAAGGTGGCAGAGATCATCGCAAGCGAGTTCCCAGCGGGCGTGATCAATGTCGTTCATGGTGCTGCGGATGTGGGCGTAGAACTGACGACGAATCCGCATGTGGCGAAGATCGCATTTACAGGCGGCACGGAAACCGCCAAGCATATTATCAAAGCAGCTTCGGACACGATCAAAGATATGACACTTGAGCTGGGTGGTAATGATGCGGCGATCTTCCTCGACAGCTTTGACGTTGCAGACGAGCGTGCAATGCGCCGGATTGTCGTTTCCAATTTCTTGACGACAGGTCAGATCTGTATGATCGCCAAACGCGTGTATGTACATCGTTCGATCTATGATCAGTTTGTAGAAAAATATATCGAAGCGGCGAATCGCTGGATTCGCATCGGTGATCCGTTTGACCCCGATACGACGGTAGGTCCAGTCAATAACGTGAAGCAGAGAGATTACGTGCTGAGTCTGGTCGAAGACGCGAAGCAGCGCGGAGCGAAGGTTATCCCGCTTGGTCGTATTTTGGATCAAAAGCGGTTTGACGAGGGATACTATCTGCAACCGACGCTCGTTCTGGATTGTGATGTGCATGATCGGATCGTGGTAGAGGAGCAGTTCGGTCCTACGGTTCCGATTCTGCCGTTCGATGATGTAGAGCAGGTCATTCATCTGCACAATGAAAGCATCTACGGCTTGACCAGCTCGGTGTGGGGCAAGGAAGAGGATGCAATCTCTGTGGCGCGTCAGCTCGAAGCTGGAACGACGATGATTAATACGGCTGCTGTGCAGGGGCTGGACGTTCGTTTCCCATTTGGCGGCTTCAAGCAGTCTGGGATTGGTCGTGAGTATGGTGTAGAAGGTATTCGCACGTATACGGAGCAGCATGTGATTAATGTGCCGAAGATGCTGGATCTGCCTTATATTCCTGAGTAAATGGTATAAGAAACTGTACGGAAGTACTGCTGTTGATATGAGTGTAGGCTTGAATGAAGCGCCCTATTTACTGATTCTTGAGAATCGGTAGATAGGGCGCTTTTTGCTATGAAATTCATGTTTGGTATGACATGTACATCAACAGAGATTGCATGGCATAGCTTAATCTGTAATTGGCTGAACATTTTACTCTTTCATGCCAGTGGCAAACTAGCTTTCACATTCCGTCCAAGTAGCATTCCCACCCGCTCCGCCATAAAGGACGTAGAAAGTGACCGCTCCGTTTTGAACCACCATTCCACGACTCCTACAATCGCAGCTCCTAGAAATTGAATATCTACCTTTACACCATCCGTTAATCCTTGATCGCTTCCCTTTTCTAGCTCTCGAAGGAAAAATTCCAAGAACCGATTGCGGAAAAAGGGGCTTCCTGTACTCGCCAGCATCGCCGAGAAGAATAAAGCATGACTCTCCAAATATTCAAACCATACAACCAATACATTGGGATCAGTATAATCAACATCATCCTCTGTTGATTCGCACAGTTGGTGCAGTTCATCCATATGTTCTTCGATTAGTTTATCCAGAAGATCGAATTTGTCTGTGTAATGAAGATAGATGGTTCTTCGACTCACATCTGCTTTGTCAGCAATATCTTGTATCGTGATTTGATCAAAGTTTTGTTCAGCCAACAGTTCGGTCATTGCCTTTTTTATCGCTTCTTGAGATTTGCGTACTCTTCGATCTATCGTAGACACCATAGGAGTCACCTGCTTTCCAGCCTCATACATGCACAATTACACAAGATTCGTGAATTACTGCACGTCATTCGCCTTTTTGATCATTGTAGATGCTCAATATCTGAATACAATTATACATAGCTGATACTTAGTACACTAGTGTGCATTTTCGGGATGAGTGAGGATTACGAGATAAGAAACGAAAAACATATACTATTTAGAATACAAAGGAGAAATGGATGTATGAGAATTGCAGTGATTGGAGCGACGGGGGCAACGGGAAGGAAGGTAGTCGAGCGGGCTCTTGAATTGGGACATGAGGTTGTAGCTGTGGCTCGCCGCCCAGAAAGGATTGCTCCCGCAGAGCGACTCACTGCCCTGCAAGCAGATGTGTTTGACGCGACCAGCATAGGTCAAGCTATTGCAGATACCGATGTGGTTATCAGTTGCATAGGTCCAACAAAAGCATACCCAGCGGGTACATTCATGTCGAAAGGATTACCGAATGCCATTGCGGCAAATTTCTCACCAGGTACGGTAATGTCAGAAGGAACTCAGAATATTGTGGAGGCGTGTCAACGTAATGGAGTTCAGCGTCTTGTTATGCAAAGTGGTATTGGGTTGAGCGATGGTCGTGAGCTCAGTATCAGTAATCGATGGCTACTGGGCATAAATCGCTGTATACTCTCAAAGGCGATCAAGGATAAAGGAATTGCCGAGCATACAGTACAGCAGAGTAACCTGAACTGGATTATTATAAGACCCACTGGACTAAGTGATACGACTGCCACGCGAAACTATATCGCAGGCCCAGCAGCACGCATTCATTTAACTCGAATGCTGTCTTTCGCCGATTGTGCCGACTGCCTTGTGCGAGCGGCGACGAATGAGTCAGACTGGGACAGAACGATTGTTAATGTTGGACGATAACTAGCACGCATCCTGTCTGTATCTTTTTCTACCATTACCACATAACAACTCCACACAAAAAGATCCAGCCACCTAAACTGACTGGATCTTCCTCGATCAACTAAATCTCAAATGCAAGCTTGCCATCCTCAACCAACTCAAAAGGCCCTGCCGTCACCTTCTCATCAGCTCTCTTCACCCCGAAAAAGTCAAAATCCAACTGATACGGCGCACCATCCGGCTCCTCAAATCCCATATTCGCGTGATACGCCTTGCCAAGCAAATCCGTCGTAACACGCATAGCAGCAGCGTTTCCTCTCAGCAATTCAGCCTTATCCATCTGAATGCTTACTTTACCCATCACAGGATCAATCTCCACATTCATGCCCTTCTGCTTATACACCTTCGCATCAGACTCCGATTCATGCCGACTCGGAACCGCTCCATTCACAAACACATTCCCACCCATAGCAACCGGAAGCACCGCATTCCCGATAAAGAAATCCTTTGCAGCATCGCCCAGCTCCATCAACTCCTCTTGCGTATACTCCCACCATCGCTTATCGTTTACATTCGGATGCTGGTCATATCCACCCAAGCCCACCGGATGCAAATAACAAATCGAATCATCCGGCACGCCGTCCATCACTGTCTTGCCATCCGTTCCCGCTTCATCCCTTGCTCTAAGCGGAAGATGCTCGAAAAAGGTAATTGGCACAGGTTCCTCATTATCATTACCATCGCCCACAAAGACATTATTGTAGTACCGATCATCCCCACCCGTAATATTCGAGTATCCTGCCATCGCTGTCTCATGCGGGAAATGATACGGCGTCACACGCGTTACCTCAGAACGAACGACAAACCGCCCTGCAAACAGATTATGAGCAAATGCCCCGCCCTGCGCCATATTTCTAAAATTCATCGGCGATAGAAACAGATTATGATCGACCATATACGGTCCGTGACACACTTCTACAAACAGGTCTTCTGACAGATTATCGAAAAACACATTACGGTTAATTCGCGTACCCTGTGCTTGCCAATCCAGCCAAAGCGCACGGTAACAGCTATAGATCATATTGTCACTCATTTGTGTATCCAATGCCGCATGCAGCTTAATACCAGCCACTTCCGCACCATGTCGGAGTCGTTTGTGATGAATATTGTAGATGCGATTCTGGACAATCTGGCTGAAGACGGCGCCCATATGACCGACAATGCCTGCTTGTTCACAATCGTGAATCACATTCCTACGAATGATATGACTGCCGACCGTATCCTTATGCCAGCCAGCGCGTAATGCCCGTAAAATCACTTCCTGCTCCCGCTGCGTTCCGCCCTTACTCTGCTGCTCCAGCGACTGGCTGTGACCCGTGCCGATGGCAGTACCTAGACTAATGCCGACGCATTTCGATTCGCAGATGGTATTGTTCTCAATGATCCAGCCCTTGCTCCAATGAGGACCAATTAAACCTTCCTGATAGTCTGTTGGCGGCGCCCATTGAGGAGATGCTTGTCGAAGGGTAAATCCACTGACGGTAATATAGCTGCGTCCCGGCTTCTCTGGCCAAAAGCAATATGGGCGTACATTGATTTCTACATTTTCGTTCCGAGGATTTTTTCCACCAAAATTAGCCCAGATCGTGGTTGTTGTTGCATTCACTTCGGCATACCATGTTAATAATGAATCTTGAGAGTATTTGGCTTCTGACCAAACCTTAGGATTGCGAACGCTTTCAAAAATGTCGCACTCATATAATGATTTGCCATCCAGATAGACATCACCCAGATGAACGGGGAAAGGCCCGTCAAATAACCAGTCTCCGCTAAGTTCTATCTCAAATGGATTCCGCACGGAAAAGATAGAATTGGGCACTTCTGTGCGCCACACCTGACCCCCTTCAGATGTCCAATTCGTAATCCGTTCAGCACCCGTAATGACCACTTCTCCGTCACCTGCGGAGCGATACACAATGCGATGCTCCGCTGTCCCACCATTCGCCGGATTCACCCATTCCCGGTACACTCCCGCGTGAACAATAACGGTATCGCCAGCTACGGCGCGAGCGGCAGCGCGCGAGATCGTACGCAAGGGTTGCTCCACGGTTCCTGTATTCCGGTCATTCCCATCTATGCATACATGATATTCCATAACCAATCTCCTTTTTCCTACCTCAGAAGGCTGTAAAACAACTTACAAGCGGAAGGTAGGCTTATTTTCAAATGATAGTTATACCAAATGATTATACTGGAAAATGGATTGAATGAGAGATATAGGAAAGTGGAAGTGAGAGGAGTGAGTGCTATAGAGAAGTGAATGAGAGAAGTCAGTAAGAAAAGTGAGTGAGAGAAGTAAGTGGAGTACGTACTGTGATGAGTAGCTGAGTAGCTGGGAAGCTGCTGCCCATTTGCCGTAACACTAAGACGGTGTAATGGTAATGCCATCCGCATCATTGTCCAGTCCAAATAACAGATGCAATCGAAGGGTAGGGTTGGATGATCGTAGTTTGCCACATATATCATCCAACTGTCTCATCATTCCACAAAGTGCATCACCCACCGCCTGGCACAGGTGCATGCTTCTTCATAGAGCCTACCATGAACACCCACCCGATCAATCCACACAACACAAATCCAAACGCATGCAGCGCTCCGTAAATGGGGATGAAATCAAGGATCGTTAGGTCCAATCTTCGTTTCAGTAACGGATAGAACATAGAAATGACCACAATAGTATAGAACGCAAGACATGACAGAATCAAAAAGAGTGCTGCCTGTTTGTACAATGGGTTCCGCTTCAAGTAGGTCAGCAAATACGTCGTATAAATCGCAATATTACAAGCAAACAATGTGACCCCGACATACTCGATGGGTTTGGAGAAGATCATGCCGATTGCGATCAGGATCGGTCCGATAATATCAATGGCAACGACCCACGGATACCAGCTTTTCTTGGTCATGATTCGCCCCAGCATACCGATAAAAATTGGAACAATTGCCGAGGAGAAATGAAAGTGAACCGAACTCAAAGCATGGGTAGCAGGATTCGCTTGGAAGAGAGTCCATTGATACTGATACAAGGTAAACCATATGCCACCGACGAAAAAGTAAACCAGCCCTGCGCCAATCGCAAGTTCAGCTATTTTCCTCTTATGGAGCGCGATAGTAGCTATTCCATACAAGCCAAGCAGCAAGGTAAGCAGTAGCCAGCCAAGCGAGAGAGTTCCCGGTATAGACGTACCTTCTAGCCCCCACACCTTACTGCTCATCATAGATGCCAGCGCCAAAAGGGCTGCGGGGAATTGAAACCACTTCATTGCTGTGTAGATATTTCGTTGTAAGGTACTTTTTTCTTCATAGTTCAATAGTGTAATGACCAGAGGGACAATCACAAAAGCCGCAAATAGTAGAAATATTTCGACAAGCTCCAATTGAAAATAATCGACAGAGAATATAACAATGATAAGGATTGCACCTAGAATGGTCGATACGGGGAATGACTTGATCATTGGCTGCTGCAAATGGCGCATAAATGCTCCTTTCTAAACTGAGCTTGATGGTATCGATATGTATATTCGACTGTGCAGTCTACGTCTATTCGACGGGCAATACATAAGCGCTGCTCTGTTAAAAGTGTAACACAGTTCATCGTCGATCGACCGATTGTAGGAAGCATTACGCCGACATCGTTAGTTCTATATTAACAACACCACTCCTTCTGCGGGGGTGGCGTTGGTTGCATATAGGGATGGACAGGGGATAAGGGAAGCCTACTATGTGCTTGGATATATGCTAGTGAGCTATTTTTCGTTGATAGGAGAAGCCTTTACTACATTTTTGAATAAGCTGTTACACAATCCGAGTAAGCTCCGTCTTCCTTACAGCAAAATGAACTATCACTTATATAGCTAAAAGGAAGGAAGTACCAATATGGATATTCAAGGGATACTTAGCGCGCTATTACCGCTTCTACCGAAGGTAATCGTGATCGCATTCGTCGTTTTAGGCATCATCGCCCTTTTGTATGTGTTATACCGCAAAAAGGGTGGCAAGAGAACATTCACAATGACACAGCTTGCAGCAGGTTGCTTGCTGATCATGTGGTTTGGCTTGGTCATGATATTAACCACATTCAGCCGAGGAGCGAATTTTGAGGGATGGGTGAATGTTCGATTGTTTAGCGGTTATCTGAGTGCTTGGAATCAATGGTCACTCAGCGAGTTTCAGCTTATTATATTTAATATGATGATGTTCATGCCGCTGGGCTTTTTGTTGCCGCTGCTGTTCATGCGAATGCGGCGCTTTACTCCGGTGCTGTTGGCTTCTCTGATCGTCACCATCGGTATTGAGCTGATCCAGATGCTTAGCGGAAGAGGCATCTTTGAGCTGGATGATATTTTCCACAATACGCTTGGCAGTGTAGCAGGTTACTTGATCATGCAGGCGATTCTAAACAGTGCGCAGCAGCGCAAGTTAGCGATCCGATCCACAGCGCTTGCACTCTGTATTCCGGTCGCTTTTGTCCTATTGTTCACCAGTGCATTAGCCGTGTATCAGTCCAAAGAGCTGGGGAATCTCTCGATTCGACCAGCAATCAAGCAGAACATGAACGGCGTTGAGGTTAAGCTGGATGCCAAGCTTCCCGAGAAGGCAGAGATGGCTTCCCTCTATGTGAATGATCAAATTTACAATGTGGAGTATGGGAAGCGTGTGGCAGCATTTGTGCAGCAGTCCTTCGAATTGCAGGAGAAGCAAGCCAATCGCATCGATGGGATGAATCGAGTCTGGTTATTCGCCGATCCGAATGGTAATCTATCTACCTTCACTTATAACGTACAGGACGGTGGATGGCAGTTGTATAGCGAGAGCGCAGGAGAGATGAAGTTCAGTAAGCAAGAACTGATCAAGCAGAAAGAGTTCTATGAAGCATGGCTGCTTGAGCATAAGATTTTGCCTGCTGACACTGTATTCAGCGTACAGAACGAGGATACGCTAAGATGGGACATCCAAAAACCAGTAAACGCTATCGCTCAGGGCGAAAAGGATTTTGCCAATGGGATGGTTATCATTGTGCCTTCTGCGGTTGGTCAGAAGATACCTCAGAGTTTCATTCATTTTATGAATGAAAATAAATATGTACGCAAGGTCAAGCTCATCAGCCCGGCACAAGCGTACGAACAAGTGCTTCAGGGGAATTTCTCCATATATAATGATCTGAAAAAAGGCGATCTGCTGCGCGTTCAACAATATGAGCTTGCGTACAAATATGATTCCAAAGGATATTACCAACCAGTATATCGCTTCATTGGAACGGTAAACGGAGAACAGTGGGAAACGTTCATACCAGCTATGTCGAATGGTTAGATGAAGTTGCTTTTCGCTTCGTGAAATAAGATAGGGAGGTTGCACATCATGATTACGAAAACGATAGATGGCATCACGTTTGCATTGAAGGAAGCATTTGATTTTAGCTTTCTATCTGAATATGGCAAGGTGTTTGCCGTATTTGACAAGCAAGATTCTGGATACATCTGTTTTGGTGTGCAGCACGATCATAAGAAGCTGTTTATCAAGGTGGCAGGTGCAGCAACGCTATTCAGCAATAATAGTGTCGCTACGGCGATTGCTCGCCTGCAATCCACCGTTTCTGTATATGAGGCTCTTAGTCATCCGACTCTTCTGAACATCATCGAACACAAGGAGATCAAAGGCGGCTATCTCACGGTATTTGAATGGTTTGAAGGAGATTGCATGGGCAGACAGTATGATCATGTGGAGACATTTTTGGCGCTGCCGTTAGACAAGAAATTTCAGATCTACGATGCAATCGTGCGATTCCATATCCATGTTAACGAAAAGGGATATGTTGCGGTAGACTTTTATGACGGTTGTATTATGTATGATTTCGCATTAGACGAGACTAGAATCTGCGACATTGAGTTCTATGCCCAATCACCAGTGATTAACACCATGGGGCGTATGTGGGGATCGAGTCGCTACATGTCTCCAGAGGAGTATGCGTTAGGGCAAGAGATTGATGAAATCTCCAATGTATTCCTAATGGGAGCTACAGCCTTTCAGTTATTTGGCGGTGGCAAGGAACGGAACTTAGATACATGGGAAGCGAATGAACAGCTATTTCAGATTGCTTTAAAAGCTGTGAGTATGAACAAAGAGGATCGCTATTCATCCATCCGTGAATATGCTGAAGCGTGGAACCAAGCGAAGGGGAGTAGTCGTTGATCTATGGGGTACTCAAACAATAGGGAAGAAGAGTGTTCCGTACAATAGTGTCGAGAAGCACTCTGTTTCCTGTATATTTATGTATATCCTAAGGATTTCCTTGTTGTGGTAATATAGGTGAGTCCATACATAGTCTGAATGTAGATGTTCGAGGATTGCTAGGTAAAAAACCAACGTGAATACAAACGATGAATGAACGGGAGTGGTTTACAATGAATCAATTTCTGCCAATGGGTGCGAATACGAATTTGACTACTGCAAGCGGTCAAATCAAGATCAGCCACGATGTATCGTCTACTATCGACATTTCCTTAACTGCATTCCTGCTCACCGATGCCGACAAGGTGCAGGGAGATAGCGGCATCATCTTTTACAATCAACCGACGAGCGCCACAGGGGTAGCGACTCTTTTGCCATCGGAGCAAGTGGGCAATACCAAGGTGCATAAGCTTACATTTGATCTGGACAAGGTTCCTGCGGGCATTACGAAAATTGCAGTGACACTGACGGAGGATAACAACACCGGATTTGCAAATGTAAGTAATCTGACCGCAGAGATTGCTGCTGGAAATGAAGTCATTCAGCTCACTCCATCCCATTTCCAAAGTGAAAATGGGATCATTGTGTTGGAATTGTACCTAAGAAATGGTCAGACCAAAGCAAAGTCGATCTGGCGCGGATTTGATTCTGGGCTTGAAGGGTTGTGTATCAATTACGGTGTTGAGGTAGAGGCAGATGAAACGCAGGGATCTGCTGCATCGGAGGCAAATTCCAATCCTGCACTCCAACCTACGCAAGCCGCTCCACCTGCTTCACAGCCTACTTCCGAGCCGTCTGCGTTGCCTTCGTCTATTCCTGCACAGTCGTCTACACCGCCCGCACCTGCTCCCGCCGCGCCGGATCATCAGCCATTGCCTTTTTCCATCAACCTGCAAAAGGTCACAGGCAAGGTCAATCTCGAAAAAGGGCAGAAGTCCGTTATCATCGAGAAAACACCGGAAATTACGGCTACGGTATCGTGGAAAACAGGGACAGATTATGATATCTACGCGTTGGTGTACACCAAAGCAGGCAAGCAGATCGACGTCGCGATGTTCGGCGCGAAGGGTGTTCCACCGCTGCAAAGCTTTGGTAACGGTGCAGTTGAGCATATGGGCGATGTGGGGAGAAGCAAGCAGTCTGA
Source organism: Paenibacillus sp. JQZ6Y-1 (assembly GCF_040719145.1). Taxonomy (NCBI): domain Bacteria; kingdom Bacillati; phylum Bacillota; class Bacilli; order Caryophanales; family Paenibacillaceae; genus Paenibacillus; species Paenibacillus kandeliae. The sequence continues at coordinate 267,636 of NZ_JBFDUZ010000005.1, read as the reverse complement.
GAAGACTGAGGTGATCAAGTTACGACTAACAGACGACATTCTGGCTGTTGTTCCCGTAGTATATTCCGCTCAATCCAATGGTACGGGTTCATTTTACAGATATAAGGTGTCGATGAGCATTGATAATCATAGTGGCACATCGGTTACGATCTCCGCTAAAAATGCGAACAATAACGACAAGATTTATACCTGTGTACCGGGTATCCTGCACAATACATCAGATGGCGTGATTATTAGCCCGCTGGAGCTGTACAGTAAGAAGAATTCAGAGAACCGCCCAATGCTCAGAATAGGGGCTTCGAATATGGTGGAAGTGATTATGGATGAAGGTCCGCTCAATAACTATAAGTAGTTGATTGTAGGCTAGATAGGGAAAGAATATGGCTCATCAAGCAACAATAAAGCTCAAGCTGATCAACGGCTTGAGCTTTATTGTTGCTTGGGTCTAATTACTACATCCTATATAACCTGTACATGGAATGCGATATTCGCTCTACGCTCTACACTCGCTACATGCCCCTATCCTCTCAAAGATCCTTCGCCATCTCATGATACCCTGCCAATTTCTCCCGTGTCATCGCAATAATCTCATCCAGCTCCTGACGCTTGGCTTCCAGTTCCGCGAGATATTTGGATAAAATCTCTGTTCGTTTGCTCAGTGTCGGTGTAAAATCAGCTGGGTCTTCGCCTTGCTTGATCTTCTCCATCACACAGCCGTCGCGCGTAAATTCCGTAATCTCCTCTAGCGATAAGCCTAGCTTTTTCAAATGGACGAGGCATTGAATATATTTGACATCGCTCTCGCTGTATACGCGAGAGCCGCCCGGTTTGCGATTAGGGCTTTGGAGTACGCCGATTTGCTCGTAGTAGCGGAGCGTGTAGGCGGTTAATCCAGTTTGTGCGGTAACTTGGCTGATGCTTAGCATGGGATGGTCTCTCCTTCGTTCAATACGTTTGTTATAATCGTACACCTTCGAGTTAACTCGAAGTCAAGCTTTTGACTGGGTGATGTACGTTAGCTTCAGCTACATTTGTTGCAACAGGGTGGCTCCTTGCATTTGATTCCTTGTAATGCAGTCTGGATCGTAGGCTGCGAATGATTTTATTTCCGATGCTTGACTTCGAGTCGGCTCGAATTCGTATACTTCAGCCATACCGTTTCGGAAGCAGCTGCGAAGCTGGGACGGAGATGGATAGACCAGATCATTGGTATGCGTAGGTATGTAGACGAAGAGAGGATGCGATAAGCATGGAGATTATTACTGACCAACTGACGTGGAAAGATAGCTACAAATTATATACAGGTTCGATTGTGCCACGACCGATCGCGCTCGTGTCGACGATGTCTGCGGAGGGTGTTCCGAATCTGGCACCATTCAGTAACTTTTGTGGTGTGTGCCCGCAGCCGTTTACTGTTGCGTTTGCGCCTTTGATTCGTCCAGAGGATGGGATGAAGAAGGATACACTACGCAATATTGAAGCGACCGGGCAATTTGTTATTAATATTGTGACCGAGCAGATTGTGTCGCAGGTGAATGAGACGTCGTTTGCGTTTGACTATGGGGTCAATGAGTTTCAGGAGACGGGATTAACGCCTGTTCCGAGTGTACAGGTGAAGCCGTATCGTGTGCAGGAAAGCCCGATTCATATGGAGTGTGTATTGGAGGATATTGTGAAGATTGGCGAGGGAGCCGGGTCGTCGAATCTGGTGCTTGGTCGCGTCGTGCAGATGCATATTGAGGATCATATCTATAACGATGGGAAGATTGATCTGTTCCAGCTTCAGCCTGTGGCTCGTCTAGCAGGTGAATATTATGCTCGGATGTCCGATGTATTTACAATTCCCAATCCACAGCGTAATGAGTCGGCGAATGTAAAATAAATCAATGTATTAATGAGCTACAGAGTGTATTGGTATCATCTACGAGATATGATGATTGTGACAGCAAAGGTAGAAAAGGAGGAACTGCACTCGCAGTCCTCCTTTTTCTATGATATGTGCTCTACGAATGATATGTGCTCTACGAAATGATATGTTATCCACGAAATAATGTTGTCTTTACGAATGATGTCGTCTTTATATCCTCGCTCTATCTACACCTATTACCTGCTATCTCCAATATGCGCCACCGCTCGAATCTCAACCAACTGCTCAGGAAAAGCTAGATACGTCACCCCGATCATACTGCCTGCTGGACGATGCTCACCGACATATTCCTTGAACAGTTCAATTGCTATCTCCCCATGCGTCTCTGCATCGGTCAAATACAGCTCCACATAGGCTAAATTAGATTTCGTTATATTGAATTGCTCCAATACGCCATCTAGGTTATTTAGCGTTTGTCGTACCTGTGCTTCTATATCCCCTGCACCTACCAATTCTCCTGCTGCATTGTGCGAGAATTGACCGGAGATATAAATGGTATTGTCGACGCGATAGCCTTGCGAAATGCCGTGATCCCACAAAGAGTGGTTATGTGTTTGAATCGTTGTCATGATCGTAGCCCCTTTACTTTGAATTAAGGCTAGTATAAACTGGGCAAAAATCATGGGGTAGTACGCACAATAAAGAGAGGTACTATCTGAAAGGATAGTGTAACGATGGGCATCACAGACTTGAGAGGGAACGAAACTGTTATTGCAGATACGCCATTTGGGTATACGATGTCGGTGATTGGCGGCAAATGGAAGTTGGCGATTCTGTATTTGCTGGCGGAAAAGCAAACGGTTCGTTTTAATGAGATACAGCGCCAGCTGGGCAAAATTACGTATAAGGTGCTGAGTGCGCAGCTGAAGGAGCTGGAAGCAGATGGGCTTGTGGAACGCAAGGAATATCCGCAGATACCGCCAAAAGTAGAGTATTCTCTGACACCCAAAGCACAGACGCTACTGCCTGTATTGGAGCAGTTATGCGAATGGGGCGCGCAACATCGCTAATTAGCATCTTCTCCTTTACACAGTAAACCAGGCAACATTGCGCTTGGATCGGGACTAGTGACAGTGCGAACAATACGCTGACCGATATACTAATCAACTCGCAGCTGTATATGTCCGATGGCAAGCGAAGAAAGGAAGATCATGACAATGGATAATCCCATTCAAATTCTACAACGCAGAACAGATTGCATCCTGTATCATGCACAACTGGATACATACAACGACAATACAATAGCGGGCTGGATCGGCGGGAATGCACCAGCATATTTTGACGATACAGCTCATCTGATTCAGGAGCGCCAAGGAAGCTCGATGTATTTCTTTTATCTGGCTCTGGTGCATCCATTTCAACCGGAACGGATGATATCGATTTTTATCCCACAGGAATATGACGAATACGTAGAACATAATATCTACCCTCATTGTGCGATCAAGGTGATTGAGCATCCTATTTCAAACGAGAGCAACAACGATACCTTTACGAATCCCAATCTGATCAAGCACAGCATCTCACACGGAACAGTGACGACGGATGACGAAGCGATGGAAATGCCGTTTCTAATTAAAGTAGGCGGTACTCCCAAGCTGATTCAACAGGAAGAGTATTATATGGCAGGGCTACAGGCGGAATCGTTCTCTTTCTTCTTTCAAGTGGATGAAGAAGGATACCCGGAGACATTGCTTGCGGAGGATGGGAGTTATCCGTTTGGCTTTGGGGCGTTGTACGTGTACGCTACAATAGAGGAAGATGAGATTGGGCGGATCGTTGCAGGCTTTTGGCAATATTCTTGAGAATACGGGACGATCTGATCCGCAACTGCTTGCATGATATTTGAGGGAAAAGCAGTGAATAGCTATATGGATAGGAAGCAGCTCAACATAAGCGAACAACAGAAATGAGCGAAAGGCAGTGTGATAATTATGGGCATTCACTATAAACAATATGTACGTCTAAAAGAAGGCGGATACCATTCGGTCGGCACATTTGGCGATCATATTTATGCGTATGAAGTACTAACCGGATTCACTGATACACCAGAGTATCATCAGATTTCGAAGGAAGAATTTGATTCCTTTGAAGTCTGGGGTCGGAATGATGATATGGATATGAAGAAATTTTATGAGATCGCTGAGCGTCCTGTTCTTTGCAGCGGGTATCTGGGCAGAGCGGAGCTAGACATGTCATTGCTGCAAGATTTATAGAAACAGAAAATAATACATGGTCTACCTTCACAAATCCATTGTACTCCCCCTATAAACAGTGTTACTCTGAGGAATGGCAAATGCAAACAGGATGTTCTGCAGTACATCCAAGCACCAACCCTATTTTATCTGCAAAGAAAGGTAACACTATGATTAAAGTTGAAAACCTCTCCTTCTCTTTCCCGCAAAAGGAACTCTACAACAATATCTCCTTTACACTGGAAGAAGGGCAGCATTGTGCTTTTATCGGAACGAGCGGTAGCGGCAAAAGTACGCTAATCGATATGCTGATCGACCCGCAGCGTCATGTGTTTGACGGCAAGCTGGAGATCGATCCGAATGTCACCATCGGTTACGTTAGTCAATTTTCCCAAGTCGATACTACTAAGCCAATCACCGTTTTTGAATATATCGCAGAACCGTTTATGAAGATCCAAGATGAGATTACCGACATCTATGCCGAGATGGCAACCACGTCGGATATGGATGCGCTCATGGAAAAGTACCAGTTGGCGCTGGATGCTCTGGAAGCAATCGGTGGCGATGATTTTGAGAGCAAAATCAACAAGCAACTCAATCTCGCTAATCTGATGAAGCTCAAAGATACAGACGTTTCCTCCTTGAGTGGCGGCGAATTCAAGCTGATTCAAGTCATGAAGGAAATGATGAATCGCCCCGACCTGATGATTATGGACGAGCCGGATGTGTTTTTGGATTTTGAAAATCTGAACGCACTCAAAAAACTCATCAACTCGCACAAAGGCATGCTGCTGGTCGTAACGCACAACCGCTATCTGCTGAATCATTGCTTCAATAAAATCATTCACCTCGAAAATGCCGAGATTCAGGAGTTCGACGGACGCTACATCGATTACAACTTCTCCTTGCTGCAAACGAAGATCGAGATGCAGGAGATCGCCGTAGCGGAAGCAGAGGAAGTGCAGCGCAATGAGGCGCTTATCGATAATCTGCGCACCATCGCGACCTACAATTCTGACGAATCCAGAGGTAGAGCGCTCAAAGCCCGCATGAAGGTACAAGAACGGTTGGAAGCGAGCCGAATCAAGGCGCCATTCGTGGATATTAAGCAGCCGAGTATTGCATTTGGGCTGGATCATGCGCTGGAAGATACTACGGTAGTGAAGGTGCAGGATTACGGCGTTTCGTTTGACCAACTGCTGCTGGAGCATGTGGAGTTTGAGATGCAATCGACAGATAAAGTGGCGATCATCGGTGCCAATGGTACGGGGAAAACGACATTACTGCGAGACATTTTCCGAAACAATCATGAATCGATTACCATCCATGACGACGTGAAGATCGGGTATCTATCCCAGCTGCAAGGCGAGACGCTGACCGATTCCCATACCATTTTGGAAGAGTTTATCGAAGCTGGATTCCCTACGTACGATGCGGTTATAGCGTATCTGTCTAGCTATGGCTTTGAAGGGGAAATCTTGAATCAGAAGATCCAATCGCTGTCCGGTGGCGAGAAAAATATGCTGCAATTAGCGAAGATTGCTGCCAGTAACGCCAATCTGCTGCTGCTCGACGAACCGACAAGTCATCTGGATATCTACACACAGATTGCCTTGGAGCAAGCGATCAAGGATTACAAAGGCGCGATTCTAATGATTTCGCATGATTTCTATTCGGTGGTAAACGGCATGGATTATGTACTGATCATCGACAACAAGACGATCCGTAAAATGAGTATGCGCAAATTCAGACAAATGATCTATGCGAGCCATTTTGATAAAGACTATCTGGCGAATGAGCAGAAGAAAAAAGCTGTCGAAATGCAGATCGAATTGGCGTTGAAAGATACGGACTTTGAACGTGCACAGAGCTTGATGGATGAGCTGGAAGCGTTGATTCAGCTACTGTAAGCGAGAGCTACGTAAAAAAAGCCAATCGAATCCATCGTATACAGCTATATCTATATGCTTCTATAGGAAGAAACCACTCTATCATCAGGAGTGGTTTTCTTTTTGGTTGTGGATGTATGATGGAGTGAGGATATGCAGCATAGGAACGACGCGGAAGAGGAAAGAAAGGATGAGTGACGATGATGAGCATACGCTATACAGACTATGTACGTGTAAAAAAAGGACCTTACCAGTCGGTAGGGACGTTTGGCGATGACATTTATGTCTATGAAGTGCTGACGGGAGTTGCAGACTCGCCGGAGTATCACCAAATTTCCAAAGAAGAATTTGATTCCTTTGACGATTGGGTTCAGACGCATGGCAAAGATATGAAGAAGTTCTATGAGGTTGTGAATCGTCCGGTGCTGTGCAGTGGGTATCTGGGGAGAGAGTATTTGGATACGTCGCTGCTGCGGGAGATGTAGAAAAATTCGTGCCGTTCGCATGTGCTGTGCATCAATACATTCGTTTATTTTGATGTCTGTGTCTTGCAAAAGCTTTACTATCTTCAACCCATTCCAATCGTCTTACCTTCAGCGATACAAAACCAGCCTGTTTATATTCCGTTTATATAGCCGTATTATGCTGTCTCCTGTACTTACAAACTAGCGTAGAGCTGGAGGGATACACATGAATCAACAGATCCTCATTAGTGGAGCAAGCTTTGCTGGTCTTGCAACAGCGTATTGGATGAAGCAGCGGGGATACGATGTTACTGTCGTTGAGATTGCTAAAGGTCTCAAAAAAGGCGGTACACCCGTCAATATTCGTGAGCATACAATCGATATCGTTAAGCGGATGGGGCTGCTGGAACAGATTCGAGCGAATCAGATCCATATGGAGTTGACCGAATTCAAAAGTGCAGACGATGTCACCGAGCAATCGGAAGTGCGCGAACCTCTTGCTGACGACGAATATGAGATTGAACGGGATGTCCTGCTGAATCTCATGTTTGAAGCGGTCAAAGACGAGGTTCAGTTCCTCTTTGACGACAGTATCGTATCGCTGATCGACCAAGGAGATGGCGTCGAGGTGACGTTTAAGAGCGGACAGCAGCGTTCCTATGACTTGGTGTTCGGCTGCGATGGTATTCACTCTGTTGTGAGAAGATTGCACTTCGGAGAGGAAGCAGAGTTTTCGCATTTTCTGAACACGTATTTCTCCATTACGATTGCAGACAAGCTGTTGATTCGTGAACATACGACCCAGATCTATAATGAACCGGGCAAGATGGTCATGCTGAACGCGTATAATGGCAAAACCGATATTGTCTTCTGCTTTTCTGCGGACCAAGAGATTCCATATGATTATCGAAACGAGCAACAGCAGCGGGCAATCACGATCCAGCATGTGAATAGCATGGCCTGGCGCGTGCCGGAACTCTTGGAAGAGGTGAAGCAAACGTCATCCTTTTATTTTGATAAGCTCTGTCAGATGAAAATGCCGTCATGGACGAAGGGCAGAGTAGCTCTAGTCGGCGATGCGGGCTATTGTGCTTCTCCGGCTGCAGGTATGGGCGGCTCGCTGGCAATCGACGGAGCAGCGGCTCTGGCGGATGCTTTGGAGAAGAGTGATGGGGATGTGACGCTTGCTTTTCAGGCATATGATGAGAGCTTCCGTCCGTTTATCGAAGACGTGCAGGCACAGGCGGCGATGATGGTGAATTTTCTGATTCCGCAAACGGAAGAAGCGATTGATGCAAGGTATGATCAGTAAAAGGGCATGGCATGGAGTCTAAGTCAAATGAACAAAGGTATCTAAAAGGAGTTTTGGATTTGCATCCATTGTTAAAGCATTATCTATGGGTTGCTTTATTTACTTCGGTAATCAGTACAATCCTTTTGATGTTTCTACGTCCACAGACAGGTCCTATGATGCTTGAGACAAATGAACTTCTTGCATTTGGTATGATTTTTATTGTGGTAAGTTATAGTTTTATTCTTGTTGGCGGCGCGATAATCTCTACTATAATTAGATGTTTTACATCCAAGCTGTCCTATCTATTCACTGGTTTTTTAATAATATCCATCATTTTGTATATCGTTCATTTCTCTTTTTCTTCGTCATTCCTGTTGTTGGCAGCAGGTGACGCGATATTATTTGGTGTGTTTGATACGTTTTTATCTAGAAGCAAAGAGTTTTTTGCATACCATAAACAGCCACTTGATTAATGTCAAAGTGGCTGTTTTATTGTATAAAGCTTCGTTAACCGGAAACGATTGTTTCCATATCCGGTTGCAGCTTATGCCGCAATCCATACAACAACCCCGCCCCCACCAGAAACGCCATCGCATCTGCAATCACCAACGACCACACCACCCCATGAAACCCACTCATCGCATTCGCAATAAACAACACCGGAATCAGCGTCACGCCTTGAATGACCGACATAATAAACGCCGCCGTACCTTGCCCCGTTGCTTGGAAAATACCCGTAAACAGCGTCGTTATTCCCGTAATAAACAGCGACAGGAAGGTAACGTGCAAAATATAACTGCCCATCACAATCAGCTGTGCATCATTGGTAAACCAGCCGATCAGATGATCTGCCACCAGATACACCACTACCCCGAATACAACCGCCAGGAGCACAATCGTTTTAACCGTAAATCCTATCGCTTGCTTCATCCGCAATTTATTCGCGGTAAACGAAAAGGCGATCAGCGGCACAACACCTTCACACAATCCCATCAGTACAAACTCTGGAAATTGCAGCAATCTCGACGAGATGCCGTATGCAGCGACGGAAGCATCGCCGTATTGAATCAGAAAATAATTCAGAATCAGCGACATCGCACCAAGAAAGACACTCATCACAAACACAGGCACGCCGATTTTGAACACATTGCTCATAATCTCTTGGCTCGCTTTAAACCATTTCAACGACACACTCAGAAAGGTGCTTTTGAACCCCAGATGATACGTGTAAAAGGCGCTTGCGACCAGATTCGCTACAACGGTCGCTGTAGCTACGCCGATCACGCCCCAGTGAAGAACAAAGATCGCGAGGGCATCCAGCACAATATTGACGATCACACTCAGGATCATACCGATCATAGAGGTGATTGCCGATCCCTCGGCACGCACGATATTTTCCAAGGTGAAGAATAGGACGACAACGGGAGAGCCAATCAGCATGACGGTGACGTAATCTTTGGTAAAAGCGAACGATTCGCTCGTTGCCCCTAGACCCGATGTGATGAGATCCGCCAGCGGCAAACCGACCAGAATAACGAGCAGACCGAGCAGCAGACTGCTGTAAAAGGCGAAGGACGAGACATGCTTGGCATCGTCATATCGCTTGTCGCCAAGCAGACGAGAGATAAATGTACCGCCGCCCATACCGATCAGGTTACCGAGTGCCATGATAATCGCGAACAACGGTAGCGTCAATGCCAGCGCCGTCAGCATGGCTGTATTATGCAGCGTACCGAGGAAATAAGCGTTCAGAAGAGAATAGATCACGCTCATGGATGTACCGAGCATCATCGGAATGGCAAAGTGAGCGACGGCTTTGGCGATAGGGGCTTTTTCAAAGTAATGCAGATTTTCTGTATCCATATGGATTCCTGCTTTCTATCATTTTTTGCCTTACACTGTTAGTTTGTGCCTTACAGTGTTAGATGGTATCATGGGATGGATGGGTTGTAAAGCACAAACTTACAGTGTTAGATAAATTTTTTCGAAGGATGGATATAGATGAAAAAGCAGCCTCAAATTTCGGAGGACAAGATTCTCGAAGCGTCGTGGGAGCTTTTGGGGGAAGATGGGATTGAGAAGTTAAGTATGCGGCGGCTTGCCGACCGGCTCGGCATTCAGGCGCCATCGCTGTACTGGCATTTCAAAAGCAAGCAACAGCTGTACCAGCGTCTAGCGAATCATGTATCCAAGGTGATCGTGGATGAGTTGCACAGCGACGGGAATTGGAAGGAGCAGCTAACCGAGTTGGCAGTCACGACGCGCGTGGTATTGAATCGCTACCCGTGCTCGACGCAGATCATGATGATGACACTGCCGCATGATCCAGACATTATCCGTTTCACTAACCGGATGCTAGCATGCGTCGAAGAAACGCCATTGGCGCAGGATCAGAAGATGCAGGTCGTGACGACGCTGGTGAATTTTGTGTTTTATTTTGTACTGGATCAGTATCAGCATATGCGTAATGTGGAGATCATGAGTCAGGAACAGCAGTCTACGATGAGCGACCATATGACGCAGGTGATGGATTCGATGCGCGATGAGGATGTATGGCTGTTCCGGCGGATGTTCCACAATCAGCTGTTTGAGCTGATGGGGAGTGATCGGGCGTTCGATTTTGGATTAAAGGTGATCTTGCTGGGGATTGAGCAAGTCATTTTGGAGCAGGAGATGGATGTGTAACTTTTTTCACTGATCCATTGCTCACATTGGCGGTAATATGTTAACATATCGAAATGGCAGTAATGCTTCAATAATTGCATATATTCAAGGGCTATGATTGCTGTGGATCACACTACAGCAGGAGCAGCTTCTGGAGAGACTGCGGATATACCGCAGCGCCGAAGGGTTCACAATCTCAGGCAAAAGGACAGAAGAGTACGAATACATATGTGTCATGCGGCGAGGTATATGCTGCGGGGCATGTATATATTTTGTTATTCTTGTGCGCTGAGAGATTGGATGATATCCAGTCTCTTTTTTTATTGGTTTTTACAGACAGATCAGGAGATCGAGGGGGAAACACGATGACACAGACAGGACTAAAAAGAGAGCTTGCTAACCGGCATGTTCAGTTGATTGCGATTGGAGGAACGATTGGAACGGGATTATTTCTCGGCTCCGGCAAAGCGATTGAGAAGGCAGGACCGTCGATTATCCTCACGTATCTGATCGTCGGGATGGCGATTTTCTTTGTGATGCGGGCGCTGGGAGAATTGCTATTATCCAAGGCGGGCTATCAGTCATTTACCGATATTGCAGAGGATTATTTGGGACCGCGTGCGGCATTTATAACGGGTTGGACGTATTGGTTTTGCTGGATTATGACGGCGATGGCGGATGTGATCGCGGTTGGTGTGTATGTGCAGTACTGGTTTGATATTCCCCAGTGGATGCCAGCGGTGCTGTGCCTGATCGTATTGCTTGGACTGAATCTGTTAACCGTCAAAAACTTCGGGGAGCTGGAATTCTGGTTTGCCTTGATTAAGGTGATTACGATTGTGGCACTGATCGGTCTAGGCATTGTGCTACTCATTATGGGCTTCCGTACAGACGCAGGTACGGTATCGGTACGTAATCTGTGGGAGCATGGCGGTATCTTCCCAAATGGCGTATCTGGCTTCCTATTCTCGTTCCAAATGGTCGTATTCGCTTATGTCGGTGTGGAGCTGGTGGGTGTATCGGCAGCGGAAACTGCCAACCCAGAGAAAAGCATTCCATCGGCGATTAATAAGATTCCGCTACGTATTCTGTTCTTCTATGTAGGCGCGTTGTTCGTGCTGCTGTGTATCAATCCGTGGACACAGCTCAGCCCGGCGGAAAGTCCATTTGTCCGCACCTTTACACTGGTCGGTATTCCGGTGGCGGCGGGCATTATCAACTTTGTCGTGCTGACGTCGGCGGCTTCCGCCTGTAACAGCGGTATGTTCTCGACGAGTCGTATTCTGTACAATTTGAGCCATAAAGGGCAGGCTCCACAGCGACTGGGCAGACTAAACCGCAATCATGTACCAAGTCAGTCGTTGTTCCTATCTACGCTTGTCATCTCGGGTGGTGCGCTACTGAGCAAGCTGTTACCGGGACAGGCATTTGAAATTGTGACGACGATTAGTGCGATTTGCTTTATCTGGGTGTGGGGTGTAATTCTGGTATGCCATATCCGGTATAAACGAAGCCGTCCAGAGCTGCATGCAACGTCGCGCTTCAAAGCACCGTTTACACCGTGGATCAATTATGTGGTGCTGGCGCTGTTTGCAGGCATTCTGGTGATCATGCTAATCTCTGGCGAAACGCGTCCCGCGTTATTGTGCACGCCGCTTTGGTTTATTTTGCTATTAGTGCTGTATCAGATTCGGAGTCGTAAAACAGCCGATGTGCAAAAGGTAGAGAAAGTAAGTACGATGAATACGTAAAAACGATGTACGATCTACAAGTACAGGTGATCGCAACAACGAGCGCCAATATATGGTTCCCTATTCGGTGGATATGTATTCAAAAAGTGGAGTTAGCACGAAATACTATCCAGACGTACCTTTCATATCATGATCAAGAGCCGCTTCGTTATCGAGGCGGCTCTTGGTATACTCAGAGAAATACAGCAAGGCAACAGGAGAAGGGAATCATTTTTTTGCCGCTTTCAAGTGCAAATAATTGAGTATTCGGCAAGGTGAGCATTACCCTATAATAACGTTACATCACGAAATGAAAGGGTATACAAAATGAGCAACTACAGATTGGATTACCATATTGCGCCGACTTTCGGATTTATGAATGATCCCAATGGACTGGTGCAATTCAACGGAAAATATCACGTGTTCTATCAGTGGCTGGATCAACTACAGGCGCAAGGACCTAAGAGCTGGGGGCATGTCGCTTCTCATGATCTGGTGCACTGGGAAACCTATGAATGTGCACTCCAACCGGATCAATGGTATGACAAAGACGGCTGCTACTCTGGCAGTGCGATTGTGCACGAGGATACGTTGTACCTTTTTTATACTGGCAATGTGCGTACAGAATCCGGTGATCGCGAAACGTATCAATGCTTGGCGACATCTACGGATGGAGAACAATTTACCAAGCATGGACCAATCATTCACCTACCGGAAGGCTATACACCGCATTTCCGTGATCCCAAAGTATGGAAGGACCGGGCTGCGCAGCAATGGTGGATGGTGATCGGTGCTCAGACGCAGGCGTTGACTGGCAATGTGGCGCTGTATCGGTCAGACGATTTGTGGAATTGGACGTATCAGGGCAATATGCTGCCGGATACTCGCAACTGGGGATATATGTGCGAATGTCCAGATCTCGTGACGGTTGCAGATCAACAGTATATGATTGTCAGCCGTCAAGAGAAGATCCAACGAGACGGGCGCGAGCTAGATCAGTGCATCCCGTATTATTTTGCCGGACAGATGCAGCCGGATGCTCAATTTCTGCTGTATTCGGGACAGGAGCAGCAGTTGGATGAAGGCTGGGACTATTATGCGCCGCAGTCGTTTGTGGATGAGCAGGGACGTGTGCTTTCCTTTGCATGGATGGGTGGCGGTGAGATTGATTACCAGATGGCGCAACCGACTGTACCGGACGGCTGGCTGCATGCGTTGACCATTCCGCGCGAGCTGATCGCAGGACCCGGCGGAATGAAGCAACGTCCAGTTGCCGAATTGCAGAAACTGCGCCAGCATGAGCGTTCGTATCATCTGGCATTGGCAGGTCATGAGGACGTTAGCGAAACCGTACTGCCTGTAACTTCTCACGTACAGGAAATGTGGCTTGCATTTGGCGATGTCCAGCACTGGCAACTGCTCTTACTGGATGGCGTACAGCTGCACTATTCCGCTGAGAGCGGGCAAGCCATTTTGAAACGGCGTAACTGGTGGACTGGGCAATGGGATGAGCGCGTGCTTGTATTGCCAAATGGATTACAGCAATTGCACGTATTTATAGATCGCTCGTCGGTGGAATTGTTTATCAATGATGGTGAAAAAACAGCCACCATGCGCGTATTTTTCGACTCGGCCGCGGATACGATTCGTCTGTCCGGTTGTACCAATGTAAATGTCAAGGTATGGGAGTTATCGAAGGAGGAATTGTAAGTGTCCAAAGAATATAAGCAAATCGCTGGCGAGATTGTAGAGGCGCTTGGCGGCGATGAAAATATCATTTCGGTTGCGCATTGTGCGACTAGGCTACGTGTCATTGTCAAAGACCGCGAAATCATCGATGATTCGCAAGTGACGGATATTGATCTGGTCAAAGGTTCGTTTTTCACATCGGGTCAGTATCAGGTCATTCTTGGAACCGGTATCGTTAATAAAGTGTACGAGGAAGTGCTAGCACTCGGCTTGTCCGGTAGCAGTAAGAGCGAGCAGGCAGAAGCTGCATCGAAATACGGCGACAACTGGTTCAAACGCATGATTCGCATCTTTGGCGATGTGTTTGTGCCGATCATTCCGGTATTGGTGGCGACTGGTTTATTCATGGGTGTGCGCGGTCTGATTATGCAGGAGCAGGTGCTGGCTTTGTTCGGAGCTACACCAGCGACGGTATCGCCTGACTTTCTACTGCTTACGCAGATTTTGACCGATACGGCATTTGCTTTTTTGCCAGTGCTTGTGTGTTGGTCGGCTGTCAAAAACTTTGGCGGTTCGCCAGTACTGGGTATTATTCTCGGATTGATGCTTGTGCATCCGTCCTTGCCAGTGTCATGGGATGTCGCGCAGCATAAGGCAGACCCACTGTACTTTTTTGGCTTTATCAAAGTTGCCGGTTATCAAGGATCGGTATTGCCTGCCTTTATCGCAGGATTGTGTCTGGCGAAGATCGAGAAATGGCTGCGTAAACGCGTACCCAATGCGCTTGATCTGATTTTGACACCGTTTCTGACACTCCTCATTATGGTTGTATTGTCGCTTATGGTCATCGGTCCAATCTTCCATCAAGTGGAAATCTGGCTGCTCGCAGCGGTGAATTTCCTGCTGGCATTGCCCGGCGGATTGGGCGGATTGCTCTATGGCGGGATTAACCAGATTATCGTCGTCACGGGCGTGCATCATGCGCTCAATCTGATCGAAATTCAAATGCTAGCAGAAACGGGCTGGAATACGGTCAATCCGATCAGCTCGGCGTCGATTATTGCTCAAGCGGGAGCGGCACTGGCAGTAGCGGTTAAAACGAAGTCGCCCAAAACCAAGTCGCTTGCCTATCCTTCGGCGGTATCAGCGATGCTAGGCATTACGGAGCCAGCTATTTTCGGGGTTAACCTGCGTTTCGTGAAGCCGTTTGTTATGGGATTGATTGGCGGTGCAGTCGGTGGTTTTCTATCTTCGCTGTTTGGTTTGAAGGCAACGGGTATGTCTATTACTGCGATACCGGGTACATTACTCTATATGAACAATCAGCTACCATGGTATTTGTTGGTGAATGTGATCGCGATGGCAACAGCGTTCCTGCTTACTTATTTCTTTGGTTATTCGGACAAGATGAAGGAAGCGCTGGAGTCCAAGAAAGACTAATACACAACGTATACAGGAGCAGAATATGAACACAACACAGATAAAAGCACTTGTTGAACAGATGACGCGTATGGAAAAGATCGGACAGATGACACAGATTACCACCAGCTTTTTCAATGTAGATGGAGCACAGGCAACGGGTACGGCTTCTCGTATGAAGGACGTGGAACAGCACAAATGGATCGTCGGCTCGGTACTGGGTAAGCTGGATGCGGCAAGTATGCTGCGTATCCAGCGCGACTATTTGCAGAACAATCGTCTAGGCATTCCGTTGTTGTTCATGACCGATGTGGTGCATGGCTACAAAACGATTTTTCCGGTTCCGCTGGCATTGTCGTGTAGCTGGAATGCAGAGGTGCTGCGGCGCACTGCCCGCGTATCGGCTGTAGAAGCTGCGGCTGCTGGATTTCAGGTAACCTTTTCGCCGATGGTCGATCTGGTGCGTGATCCGCGGTGGGGCAGAGTGATGGAGAGCTTCGGCGAGGATCGGCTGCTGCTCGGGCAGTTCGGTGCCGCAATGGTGGAAGGATATCAAACGGACGATCTACAGCAGCTTGATACGCTAGCTGCGTGTGTGAAGCATTTTGCTGGATATGGCGCGGCAGAGGGTGGCAAAGATTACAATACTGTTGATCTGTCGCCGCTTTCTCTATATACCGACTATTTGCCTGCGTACCGTCAGGCACTTCAGGCAGGGGCGCGCTTGATGATGGCGGCGTTCAATACGCTGAACGGCGTTCCAGCTACAGCCAATACATGGTTGCTACAGGATATATTGCGCAAGCAATGGGGATTTGACGGCACCATCATTTCCGATTGGGGTGCGGTCAAAGAACTGATTCCGCATGGGGTAGCTGCTGATTCGGAAGATGCGGCACGTCTGTCGCTGCAAGCCGGTATCGAGATTGAAATGATGACGACCGCTTATATCGAGGCACTACCGGAACTGTGCGAACGGCATCCAGAGCTGGAGCAAAAGCTAGACGAAGCGGTCAAGCATATCTTGCAGTTAAAGCAGGAACTGGGCTTGTTCGATGACCCGTATCGCGGTGTCTCCGAAGCACGGGAGCAGGAAGTGATTTTGCATCCGCACCATCGCCAAGCTGCCCGCGACGCAGCAGTACAGTCAATGGTACTGCTAAAAAATCAACATGTATTACCGCTGAATCCGGCTCAAAAGCTGGCACTGATCGGACCGTATGCAGACAATCGGAACATGCTGGGTCCTTGGTCAATCGATGGCGATCCACAGCATACCGTGACAGTGCTAGAAGGGCTGAAGCAGCAGGGGGTGCATGTACAGTCGCTGTCCACCGACGACGAGCATATACAAGAGGATATGTTCGATCAGGCGAATGAGCTGATTCAGCAATCGGACATAACCCTACTTGCCTTAGGGGAAAGGGAAGAATGGTCCGGGGAAGCTGGCTCGCGCGCCCAGATCGGGCTACCACAGGATCAGCTGAAGCTGCTGCGTACGGCAGCGGCTGCTGGTAAGCCGGTCGTTGTCGTCGTGTTTGCGGGACGGCCGATTGAACTGGAGGAAGTTGCCCGGCACGCGGATGCTGTATTAATGGCATGGTTTCCGGGTACAGAAGGCGGACATGCGGTTACGGATATCCTAACAGGTCGTTGTAATCCGAGTGGACGTCTTACGATGAGCTTCCCGTACCATAGCGGGCAGATTCCGGTTCATTACAATCATCTGAATACCGGTCGTCCGGCACCTCTGCTGACGCAGGAGAAGCGCTATAAGACACAGTATTTGGATGTTCCGAACGAATCATTGTATCCATTTGGGTATGGATTGGGATATTCCGAATTCGTGTATGGAGATATAGATGCAGGTTCAGGCGAGTTGTCGGCGGATAGCCCCCTTCAGATTAGCATCCCTGTAACCAATACCGGTGAGTATGCTGGGCGCGAAACCGTGCAGGTGTATATCCATGATCGTGTAGCTGAGATTGCTAGACCAGTGAGGGAGCTGATTGCTTATCAGCAAATCGAATTGAATCCCGGTGAGACTACTAAGGTGCAGTATACCATTCATGCAGACATGCTGGGCTACTATCATACGGATCTTGAATACCGCGCCGATCCTGGCGAATTCGAGTTGATGATCGGTCCAGACAGCCGCCGTGGTTCAGCTGTAACGATTCGGTTGATATCATCCCAAACGTAAACATTAGCGAAACTAGAGCCTTTTCATTCACCAGCTATCCCTCTCCAATGCTATAATCAACATAGTATGGGGAGGGATTGTTGTGCGGGCAAGAGAGATTATTATGATGCGTATGCTTTTGCAAAAGGACCATGTGCTTCCGGCAGAATTCACCAACAGACTGGCGATCAGTCTGCGTACCGTGCGTATGGATATCCGTTCCCTGAACGAATACTACAAAGCCGTTTACGAGCATTCTGGCGATACCTTGATTCGTTCTTCGCCAACACGCGGATACTATATCCGCCCATCCGATCAAGCTGGTGCACGTTATTGTCTGGAACAGCTCATTCAGGATGCGCGTACACAAAGTTATCCAGAAACCGCCAATGAACGCTTTTTGTTTTTGCTGTTGCATCTTTCCTTTTTGGATCAGCCTACCGCAACACGCGATCTGGCGGAAATTATGTACGCTTCCAAAACATCAGTCACACAAAGTCTAAAAGAAATAGCTCATTATCTTGCTGGCTTTGACCATATTCAATTGCAAACGTCTCTCAAAGGGATACAATTGGTTGGCTCTGAGCGCATGAAACGTCATGTGATTGCAGCAACCTTGAATTACTATACATTCGGCTCTATTCTGATGGACAAGGCGCTGCGCTTTATTTTCGGTGAATCGTATGTACAGCTGTACACATGGCTGCAAAGCTATTTGCCGCAACTGCTAGAGCGCCATCAGTATGATCTGATCGACAAGTCAGCAGAAGGCTTTCTGTTGGATACCTTTATTACAATTAAACGCGAAGAAAAAGGCTATACATTGGAGCCGCAGTCGCTTCCATCCGCTGCATGGACGGCGGAACTGATGCAGGCGCTTGCAGATCGGAAGACAGAGTTGTCGCCTGTCGGGGCAGCCTTTTTACAGGAATGCTTAGGGGCAAAGCGTGTGATCTATCGGGAACCGACACCGAATCCAGCCGCCGCAGAGAGCCTGCGGTTTACACAGCAATTTTTGCAGATGGTAGATCGTAATTACGGCACTTCCTATACATCGGATGCGGCGTTGTATACACGATTGTCCATGCATAATGAAAGTATGCTGAACCGCATCCGGCAGGGGCATTTTGAACATAATCCGATTTTGGAACAGGTGAAGGAACAATATCCTAGACAAATGGAAATGGCTGCTTTGTGTAGTCATTTCTTGCCGGATAATGGGCCATCTTCACTGAATGAACATGAAATTAGCTATATTGCTCTCTATTTTGCCTCATTTGCTCGTCAGACCAAGAAAGCGATCTTGATCTGTGATCTCGGTGAGAGTGTCGCCCATCATATGATCAGACAGATTTACAAATCCTGCGGGGAGCGATTGGAGATCACGAAACGCACTTCATTATCGCATTTACGTCAAAATGTGCCGGAAACGGATATGATCATTACCGTATCCCGCATATTCGATGTACAACTGCCGGAGCATATACAGGTCGTCTACGTCAATTATATACTGAACGATGAAGATATCCGCCGCATCCAGCAACTGCTTTGATAGGGGATTCCCATAGTAGCGGATCAAGACGTATTCTGCTGATAAGACGTGTGACGCATGAATCCATTCATAAAATAGAGGAGTGTATATTGATGGCGACATTTGAAGATTTGTTAAAGCTGGATATTCGGGTTGGTACCGTTATTGGAGCGGAATTTTTCGCCAAAGCGCGCGTGCCAGCAATCAAGCTAGACATTGATTTTGGAGCCGATATTGGGGTGAAGCGTTCCAGTGCGCAGCTGACAAAACGGTACGAGGCAGAGCAATTAGTCGGTCGGCAGGTGATTGCAGTGGTAAACTTCCCGCCGCGCCGGATTGCCGGATTTGATTCAGAAGTATTGGTACTAGGCGGCGTACCGGGTGAAGGCGATGTGGTGCTGTTGCAGCCAGAATTCGATGTGCCCAACGGAACGCCAATCGCATAAGACAATGAAATAGAAGAAGGCAGTAGCGAAATCACCGAATGAGATCAAGAGGTTTCTTGATCAGATCGTGACTGGGCTGCTGCCTTTTTTGATAGTCTAGTCTGGATATTCACTGATATACATGTGGATTACTTGGTCTGATCGTCGTTGGATGGGAAGTTGGCGATGTATCGATTTCTCTTTTTCTCATCAATGCTCAGATCAATCAGTTTGATCAAGCGATTGCCGATTTTGATCAGAAAATATAGCCCACATATCATCAGCACAATGCTGAGTATCCAAGGGAGCATAGTAAGAAGTGGAAAAAAGGCTGAACCTAGATGAAACGAGCTGGATACATAATGATTTGTCATGATTAGAATCATCCTCTCTGCAAAGGGAAGCTAGAATGTAAAATAAGTCATTCCTACAAATATCAATCTTGGTTATGTACAGGTGTCTGATGTTGTTCACGCAGCGTGCGAACGTGTTCTTCCAGTATACGAATCCGCCGATTTTGGTTGTAAAACATAGGTGCTACACAGATGGCAAAGAAAACAATCACTCCAATAAACATATCGATCCTCCCATCTATACGTATTGAGTTATAGTTTACTTAAAAAGTATGGGAATGGACAGCGAACGAGCAATGGGAGTTACGAATACAAGGACGAATGAAGATGAAAACTGCCGATGAATAGCGATATTCCAACGTATAAGTAAGCGACATACTAGTAAGCGAAATAAAAAACCACTGGGGCGTAAGTGTTATGCCTCTAGTGGTTTTTTATGTATTTGCTATGTCTCTAGTGAATGAAATGTACGTACATATGTAAGGGTTTTATATCGTTTCGAACGAAAAAAAGTGAATTTCGCAGCAATAGTTAGTAAAAAGAAGCATATATTTTATTGATGAAGCGTTCTCTTTCATTATTGACTGTACAGCAAGATTGGGAAATTGACAAATGTACGTACAATATCTATACTGAAAAATGTCACCAAAAGAAAACGCCTTCTTTTAAGGGCGTATGATGGAAAAGAATGATGGATTTAGCATAAATACCGCGTATTCACTGGGATTATCGCGTTATAGCAAGAGTTTGAGATCGTATATACCATGTATGTTATGTATACGCTCTACTAACGATTATGCCCCCGATTACGCCGCATGAATAAGAAAATAAACAAAAAATCAATCTATGGTATGTACATTATCCGGTAAGCGCTTTTCTAACGCTTAGTGGAATCTGATTTTATAACAACACAGTAAAAGCAAGCATGAATACTCCGGCAAGCAGCTTATGTAAGCGGGAGGCGGAATGCGGGCAAGCATATCCAGCGCATTTGGGAGAGGGGAATACGTGATCATGAGTCAGGTGGACGTGAAGGACATCATCGCCAGCGGTGCAACATCGCTCGGAATCGAATTTGGATCGACCCGGATCAAGGCAGTGCTGATCAATGAGCAGTTTGAGAGTATTGCTTCCGGTAGCTATGAATGGGAGAACCAGCTGAAGGACGGATATTGGACGTATGATCAGCAGGACATCATTACTGGTCTGCAAACGGCATACCGCGAGATGAAGCAGGATGTGCAGCAGCAATATGGCATTACGCTGGAAAAGGTAGGCTCCATCGGCTTCTCGGCAATGATGCACGGCTACGTCGCACTGGATAACGATGGTAAGCTGCTCGTTCCATTCCGTACGTGGCGCAATGCGACAACTGGTCAGGCGGCAAAAGAGCTGACGGAGCTGTTCCAATTCAATATTCCAGAGCGCTGGAGTATTGCCCATCTATATCAAGCGATTCTGAACGATGAGCCGCATGTACCGCAACTCACATTCCTGACGACACTGGGTGGTTACATACACTGGCTGCTGACCGGCAGCAAAGCGATTGGTATCGGCGATGCGTCCGGCATGTTCCCTATCGACGAATCCAGTCACAATTACCACCCAGATATGGTCAAGCAGTTTGATGAGCATATCGCAGGCAAAGGGTATCCGTGGAAGCTGGAAGATCTACTGCCGCAAGTATATCGTGCTGGTGAAGTTGCCGGAACGTTGACCGCGGATGGCGCGAGATTGCTTGATCCAGCGCAGCATTTGCAAGCAGGCATTCCACTCTGTCCGCCAGAAGGCGATGCTGGAACGGGTATGGTTGCGACCAATAGCGTACGTAAGCGCACAGGTAACATCTCGGTCGGTACATCCGTATTTGCCATGATCGTACTGGAAAAGGAATTGTCCAAAGTCTATCCAGAGATTGATCTGGTAACAACGCCAGATGGTAGCCCTGTCGGGATGGTACACGCCAATAACTGCTCCAGCGATATTAACGCTTGGATCGGACTATTCCGCGAATTTGCTGAGGCGATGGGATATGAAGTCGACAGTGCGAAGTTGTTCAGCGTTATGTTCAACAAAGCATTGGAAGCTGACCCGGATGGCGGCGGATTACTCAGCTACGGCTACTATTCCGGCGAAAATATTACCGGCATCGACAAGGGTCGTCCACTGTTCGTTCGCTCGCCAGAAAGTCGCTTTACTCTGGCGAACTTTATGCGCACTCATCTGTTTACAGCGTTTGGCGCACTCAAGATCGGTATGGATATTTTGACCAAAAACGAGCATGTCGTGATCGACAGCATTTTGGCGCACGGTGGCTTGTTCAAAACACCAGTCGTCGGGCAGCGTATCGTCGCAGCAGCGATGAACGTGCCGATCTCGGTCATGTCCACGGCTGGCGAGGGTGGCGCATGGGGCATGGCGCTGCTGGCGTCCTACATGATCAACAAGGACGATAGTGAACGTCTGGACGACTATCTGGAGCACAAAGTATTCCACGATGTAGAAGGACAGCAGGTTGCACCAGTTGCAGCCGATGTGAGAGGCTTTGAAACGTTTATCGAACGGTATCAGCAGGGTCTGGCGATTGAGCAAGCCGCAGTGGATCATCTTCTGGAGAACGGAGGAAACCAATCATGTTAGAACAGTTGAAGGAAGAGGTATACGAGGCGAATCTGGAACTGCCGAAGCACGGTCTCGTGAAATTCACGTGGGGCAATGCGAGCGCAGTAGACCGCGAAAGTGGATTGTTCGTCATCAAGCCAAGCGGTGTTAGCTATGAAACGATGAAGCCAAGCGATATGGTTGTTGTCGATCTGGATGGCAATGTGGTGGAGGGCGAGATGCGTCCTTCCTCCGATACAGCGACACATGCCGTATTATATAAGCACTATGAGCAAATCGGCGGTATTGTGCATACCCATTCCACTTGGGCAACGATTTGGGCGCAAGCGGGTCTGGACGTTCCGGTCATGGGTACGACACATGCGGATACGTTTTACGGAGCTGTGCCATGCGCGCGTGTATTGAATCAGGCGGAGATTGATCGCGGGTATGAAGCCGAGACAGGCAACGTGATCATCGAGACATTTGAACAGCGTGGTCTGGATGTGATGGCGATTCCAGCAGTTCTGCTGCACGGTCATGCACCGTTCACTTGGGGTAAGGATGCCAAGTCTGCTGTCGTGAACAGCGTCGTACTTGAAGAAGTGTGCAAAATGAATCTGTACGCGCGTCAATTGAACCATTTTGCCCAAGAGCTGCCGCAGAATATTCTCGACAAGCACTACTTACGTAAGCACGGCAAGGACGCGTATTACGGACAAAAATAAATCAAAGTATTCACTCCATAGCCTATATCACTTTAGCGAAAAGAGGATGATTTCATGTCAACAGCAACAGACAAGCAATTCTGGTTCGTCGTAGGTTCCCAGCATCTGTATGGTGAAGAAGCACTCGGACAAGTTAAAGCCAATGCACAGAAAATCACGGATTCCCTCAATGCGAGCGGCGTACTTCCTTACCCGCTTGTACTGCAAGATCTGGCGGTAAGCGCTGATAAAATCACCGAAATTATGAAAGAAGTCAACTATCGTGACGAAGTAGCAGGCGTGATCACTTGGATGCACACCTTCTCTCCAGCGAAAATGTGGATTCGCGGTACCAAGCTGCTGCAAAAACCATTGCTGCATCTGGCGACACAATATAACGAAAATATTCCATGGGCAACGATCGACATGGACTTTATGAACCTGAACCAAGCGGCGCATGGTGATCGTGAATACGGCTTTATCAATGCTCGTCTGAACAAACAAAACAAAATCGTAGTTGGCTACTGGGAGCGTCCGGCTGTACAGCAGCAAATCGCGGATTGGCAGGATGTGGCGGTTGCTTACAACGAAAGCTTCAATATCAAAGTGGCACGCTTTGGCGATAACATGCGCAATGTTGGCGTAACCGAGGGCGACAAAGTCGAAGCGCAAATCCAATTCGGCTGGACGGTCGACTACTTCGGAATCGGTGATCTGGTCGAAGTGATCAACGCAGTGACTGAGCAGGAAATCGACGAGTTGCTGTCCCAATACGGCGAGTTGTACGAGTTCGATTATGGCACTAACAGCAAAGAAGACTGGGAAGCCAGTGTACGTGTACAAGCTAGCTACGAGATTGCGATCAAACGCTTCCTCGACCAAGGCGGCTACACTGCATTCACAACCAACTTTGAAGATCTGCACGGCATGAAGCAGCTTCCGGGTCTTGCTGTACAACGTCTGATGGCACAAGGCTACGGCTTCGCTGGGGAAGGCGACTGGAAAACAGCCGCTCTGGATCGTCTGCTGAAGATCATGAGCCATAATGAAAATACTGGCTTTATGGAAGACTACACTTACGAGCTGGGCGAAGGACAAGAAGCAATCCTGCAATCGCATATGCTGGAAGTAGACCCAACACTGGCAAGCAGCAAACCAAAAATCGTCGTATCCCCACTTGGTATCGGCGACCGCGAAGACCCAGCACGTCTTGTATTCGATGGCAAAGCTGGTGAAGGTGTCGTTGTATCTATGGCAGACTTCGGTACGCACTACAAGCTGCTGATCAACGAAGTATCCGCATTTGAACCAACCGTTCCAGCTCCGAAATTACCGGTAGCACGCGTACTGTGGGAAGTGAAACCGAACTTCCAAGACGGCGTGAAAGCGTGGATCGAAAATGGCGGTGGTCACCATACCGTTGTGTCTCTGAACCTGACTACAGATCAGATCGTCAGCTACGCGAAGCTGGTTGGTCTGGACTATGTAGTGATCAAATAATATCGATTATAAATAATACCAATCATAAGAGTTGCCATATGACCGGAACGATCTGTAATACAGCGTTCCGGTCAACTATCCCATACCGGAATTTCGTCCAAGACACCTGAGAAATGACAGAAGAAACCTGGTTTTGCAAACGCTATTATATTTGGCGATCACGAAACAGTCTTTGCACAGGAATATACTGTCATATCGGAAGGCGTACACGCCGGAAAAAAGACAGGGTTGCTGCGCAGAGACTGTTTTTTTGATTGATTGTAAATATGGTGATTGCAAAAGTGATCTAACAACGAATATTCGACATGTGAGTAATCATTGAATTGGGGTTTCCATATTTTTATACAGAGAGAGATGGATATCAACAGTGGGAATGAATGATCATGCGGTAGACCGCAGGCGTTCATTGTCGGGATGAGGAGATGGAAACAATGAAAGATGGCAAGAAAATCTCAAGTCGATTTATCTATTTTTTCGGTTCGTTTGGTGGCATTTTGTTTGGTTACGATATCGGTGTGATGACGGGTGCGCTCCCGTTTTTGCAAAGTGATTGGGGATTACAGGACAGCGCGGGCATCATCGGCTGGATTACCGCTTCCGTGATGTTCGGTGCGATCTTCGGCGGTGCATTGGCGGGTCAGATGTCCGACCGACTCGGTCGGCGGCGCATGATTCTGCTGTCGGCACTTGTTTTTGTAATCGGTTCCGTACTGTCTGCGGTCGCGCCGCATAACGGATCGTATTACCTGATCTTGGTACGGATCTTCCTCGGTCTGGCGGTCGGTGCTGCTTCAGCGCTTGTACCGGCGTATATGTCAGAGATGGCTCCTGCCAAGCTGCGCGGACGCTTATCTGGTATTAACCAGACGATGATCGTATCCGGTATGCTGCTGTCATATGTAGTGGACTTTTTGTTAAAAGACTTGCCGGAAGTGATGGCATGGCGCCTGATGCTCGGTCTGGCTGCCGTACCGGCGCTGATTCTGTACGTTGGCGTGCTGCGCCTGCCAGAATCGCCACGTTTCCTCGTCAAACACAATATGATGGATGAAGCACGCAAAGTACTGAGTTATATCCGCCCTGCCAATGAAATCGATGCTGAGCTGTCGCAAATTCAAGATACTGCCAAGCAAGAGAAAAGCGCTATCAGTGCATCGTGGAGTAAGCTGTTTAGTGGCAAATACCGCTATCTGGTCATCGCTGGTGTCGGCGTTGCTGCGTTTCAACAGTTTCAAGGTGCTAACGCGATCTTCTACTACATTCCGCTGATCGTGGAAAAGGCAACCGGTACATCCGCAAGCTCTGCGCTACTGTGGCCCATTATTCAAGGGATCATTCTCGTCATCGGCTCGCTCGTCTTCCTGCTGATTGCCGACAAATTCAAGCGTCGTACCTTGCTGACTTTGGGCGGTACTGTGATGGGTCTTTCCTTTATCCTGCCAGCGGTCATCAGCTGGATTATGCCGAATAGCAATCCGATTATGATCGTTGTGTTCTTGTCCATCTATGTCGCTGCGTACTCGTTCACATGGGCACCGCTGACATGGGTGATCGTCGGTGAGATCTTCCCGCTCGCGATTCGTGGTCAAGCGTCTGGCGTGGCATCGTCGTTTAACTGGATCGGCTCTTGGCTAGTCGGACTGTTGTTCCCGATCATGACTGCGTCGATGTCGCAACAGACCGTATTCTGCATCTTCGGCGTGATTTGTCTGCTCGGTATTCTGTTCATTCGTACCCGTGTACCAGAAACACACGGTCATACGCTAGAAGAGATTGAAGAGAATGGCGTTCAGAAAGCATTGCAAACGCAGACATCCAACGCACGCGCTTGATAGAGAAATGGATAGGTCCGTTCTGTTTGACAGACTCATCTCTGGATACATGTTTGTGTTCACAACCATAACTTCGACAAAGGCATTCCCGGTTATCTGGGAATGCCTTTATTTTGCATGAATGACTAGTATTATGATTGATTGGTATAAGGCGTAGCTTTCACCCGTCTACTATCTACAATACTGCATCATCCGTTCCTAGTACGTATAAATCCCTACACCTATTTATATGCCAAATGTGTAATATGACTTTTGCTTCCTTCACCAATATCCGCTGTAGATTGCGTTAATTCCGGTTCTTACCTTCATCTATGGGTAAAAAATGGAAAAGAGCAGAAGGAGGAACAATATGCTTAATATGTATCCAAAAGGAAAAATATTAACCGCAGCTTTGCTGCTTGCCCTGCCCGTCTCTGCCTGTACATCCGAATCTACAATGAATGGTGCGTTGACAGAACCTTCCACCACACCGTCGATCTCGTCCAATACCGCTCCTACTTCGTCCACAGCATCCGGCACTACCAGTGAAGCCACATCCTCATCCAAGCCATCGTCTACATCAACGACTGATTCTACAAATACCAGTAGCAATAACCAGTCGTCGTCCACAGATCGCTCCTCTGCAGCCAATAGTACATCTTCGTCTACGAGTAAAAAAGCAACGACAACCGCAACGACTACCAAGAAAAATGCCAGCATTACCGATTCCCTGAAAGGCGGCTACACGGTAGCGGCAACCAAGCTAGACATTCCATGGTCGATCCAATTCTCTGGCGATACCGTGTATATCACGCAGCGCGGCGGCGGAATTGTACAGATCAAGAACGGCAAGCAAACCGTGCAAAAGATTCAGACCAAAAAAGTGCTACGTGTCGTTGGCGAAGCGGGTTTGACCGGATTTGTGCTCGATCCCAAATTTTCCACCAACAAAACCGCCTACATTTACCATGCGTATGAGCAGAACGGCACCGGATACAATCGCATTGTGAAGATCAAGCTGACGAGCGGCGTCTGGAAAGAACAAAAGGCACTGGTAGAACAGATCCCAGGCGGACGCATTCATGAAGGCGGACGACTCGCCTTTGGTCCAGATGGATTACTGTACAGCACTGCTGGTGAAACCAATCGCCGTGAGCTGTCACAAGATCGCTCCAGTCTAGGCGGCAAAATCCTGCGCATGACCTCTGACGGCGCAGTGCCTAAGGATAATCCGTTCAAAAATTCCTACGTCTACGCCTACGGATTGCGCAATTCGCAAGGATTGGCATGGACATCCAAAGGCGTATTGTACGCATCCGACCATGGTCCAAGCGGCGCACCAATTCCCGGCACCAGCCAGACCGACCGTACGGGGTTGGATGAGATCAACGTGATCAAGGCAGGCGCCAACTACGGCTGGCCGAAGGTGATGGGCAAAGAAACCGCCCAAGGCATCACCGCCCCTGTCTATGTCGCCGGTACCACCGCCATCGCGCCATCCGGCATCGCCGCCACACCGGATGATAAGATACTGGTCGCCACCCTTGCTGGTGAAAGCCTGAAACTGTTCGATCCATCTACCAAAAAAATGACTGATATCCTCACCGATGTCGGCCGAGTACGCGATGTAGCAATTCACAATGGGAAGATTTATGTGATTACGAATAATACGTCGCGAGGTTCAGCGAATGCAGACGATGATCGGTTGTTAATTTTGAAGTAAACTGCTTATGTTGTAATAAACAGGCTTTTCTCAAGTCTATTTGATGGAGAGAAGCCTGTTTGTTGTTGTTTGATGTGTTAAACTGGTGTTGTAAATTCGTTGTATGCACTATCATAGAACATTCACAACGTCAGTCGATTACGGGATTTGTGTAAGGCTTATTTGACTATAGAGGATGATCGCAATGAACAACCCATTTGGCATTGTATTTGCCCATCAACTGGCGCTGATGATCGAAACGGGGCTGCTAACCTATAAGCAGTATATTCCGTTCTGCGATGAGATCATTGAGAATATGGATACACCGCCCTATTTGATGATAGAGCTGGCTGTAATACGGGATGCGGAAGAAGCAAGGAATAGGATCTATGAGTATATTGCCGATGAAGCGGATGAGAATTTTTTGGAAGCACGGTATCAGCTGTATGCCGCTTGCTTGTATGTAAAATACGAACGACAGTTACCCAGCAGTCCACAAGCATGGTCGGTATTTTTGATGGAGATGGCTCACTATGCAGATGCCTATCAAATGCTGGCACATCACTGCTCGTACTATTATGGTTTGCTAGATACATATGAACGTAGCAATGATGCAAAGAGGTTGGAATTGCGCCAGTCGCAGGAAATTAGAAATGAATTTGCAAGTGAAATTATACAGGTAGAGCAGTGGTATGAGCCATTCAAACGATATGAATAGATAATGAAAGGCAGCATATAGGAAACTGGAATGATCTATGTAGGCTGGCTCAAGATATAGAAACCGATGATGAGATTGGCATATGGTTAGAATGGAAGAGTGCTTGGAAGCATATCGACTTGGTTTTAAAATCCATGGACATCCAGAACAATACGATGCATACTATTTTGAAAGCGTATACAAAAAATCCTATACACATCCAAAGGAGCGGTTCCCATGCCTTCATACAACAGCGCTGCCGACGTTGCGCATCCGCAAAAAGGTCATCTCTTATCCGACATCCCTGCCCATGATCCGTTTATTCTTGCTGACCCGCATATGCAACTCTACTATCTCTACACTGGTGGCGCGCCGTGGCTCAACGGGATGGAGCGTTATGGCGTCATAACCTACACCAGCGCTGATCTTCAGCACTGGGAAGGACCGCATGTTGTATTTATCATTCCTGACGATACATGGGCGCATCCGCAACATGGTGCTTGGGCGCCGGAAGTACATGAGCATGAGGGCAAATATTATCTGTTCGTCACGCTGCATAATCAGGAACGGGTGCTGGATGGTGAGCCGATTCAAGGATACAACAAGCACTGGCGCGGCACCGTAATCGCGGTCAGTGACTCCCCAGCAGGTCCTTTTACTATGATGAACAAGCAACGTCCGGTTGTATCAGAAACGTTCATGACGCTGGATGGCACGCTGTATCGGGATGAGCATAACGATCCGTGGATGGTGTACTGTCACGAATGGGTACAGACGCTAGATGGTACGATTGAAGCGGTACGTCTGAATGGAGATTGGTCGGCTGCGGTCGGCGATCCGGTGCATCTGTTCAGCGGATCGGCAGCACCTTGGCTGTCGTCTCCATCGTTATCCGACGAGGGTATACAGACTATTCACAGCTCTAAACAAGACTCACAAACGCAGTGCAACGATTCCAGACTACCACAGTCGGAGCCTCACCATTCCCAAGACGTCGAACACCCGCAGCGCTACAACGTTGACGAAGCCCAGTTGATTCCGCAAGAATCGAATAGGAACGAACCAGAAGTGTACGTCACCGATGGCTGTCAGCTGTACCGTACATCCAGTGGCAATCTGATCATGCTCTGGTCTAGCTATGAACAGGACAGCTACGTGCAGACCATTGCCCGTTCAATCAGCGGCAAGCTGGAAGGACCGTGGGAGCAGCTGGAGCCGCTTGTGAAGGAGGATAGCGGGCATGGCATGCTGTTCCAGACCTTTGATGGGCAATGGAAGCTCATTTTGCATCGCCCGTTTAACATGCCGGAATCGCGTTGTTTGCTATTCGATATAGAGGATACCGGAGATTGCTTTCAATTGGCAAAATAGAAGCGAGTCAGCTGCAAATAGATGCTATAAAAGAACGGAATAATGTCCCTATTAGCGGGAAAATAAAAAGAATACCTGCAATCCGATCTCATTTCTTTTGTATATGTAAAAAAATAAGTATAAAATGTAAAGGTAGGAGGGATACATAGGCATTTCAAGAATAGAATGGAAATGGTATAGACGACTCTTTTTCCACCGATTTAGCCCTTTTCGCGCAAAGTTTTCATTTTTTACCAACTCTAAATAGTATATAATTAAATGATAAGAGTCGATAACATTTTTAACAGACTGCAATTGGGTTATAATGAAGTTAGCGGTTGCAGATGTGTTTGACAGTTCGAGGATGTTCCTGAGTGGAGCCTTGCTTTCGTGTAGTACCAGAGCAGGAGCTACTGCTCTTTTTTGCAAATATACGAGATAAGGAAGGTTTTGTTTTTATGAGCAACGTACAGAAAAAAACAGACGTTATCTTAATCGGTGCCGGAGTCATGAGTGCGACGCTGGGATCATTGCTGAAAGAGTTAGCACCAGAATGGGAAATTAAAGTGTTTGAGAAATTAGCAAACCCTGGAGAAGAAAGCTCCAATGAATGGAATAATGCCGGTACCGGTCATGCGGCACTATGCGAGTTGAATTATACGACCGAAAAGCCAGACGGTTCGATCGACATTACCAAAGCGGTACAGATCAACGAACAGTTTCAGCTGTCTCGTCAGTTCTGGTCTCACTTGATCCAAACCGGTGTATTGCATCATCCACAGCAGTTTATTAAACCGATTCCGCATATGAGTCTGGTGCTGGGAGAGAGCAATGTTTCTTTTTTAAGAAAAAGATTTAAAGCGCTTACCGAGAATCCGTTATTCCAAGGAATGGAGTATGCGGAGGATGCGGCTACGTTGCAAAAATGGATTCCGCTCATTATGAACGGGCGTACGTCCAGTGAACCTATTGCTGCAACCAAAATCGAAACCGGTACGGATGTGAACTTTGGCGCACTGACTCGGATGATGTTCGAGTATCTCAAGGGCAAAGGCGTGCAGATTCATTACAAGCACAGCATCAAGGACATCAAGCGCGCCGCAGATGGTTCCTCGTGGAACATCAAGGTGCAGGATCTGAATACCGGTCGGGTAGAGCATCACGAGACACGCTTTGTGTTTATCGGAGCAGGTGGCGGTAGTCTGCCATTGCTGCAAAAGACAGGCATTCCAGAATCCCGTCAGATCGGCGGATTTCCGGTTAGTGGTGTATTCATGGTCTGTAAAAATCCAGATGTGATTGAACAGCATCATGCCAAAGTATACGGCAAAGCGAAGGTTGGCGCGCCGCCGATGTCTGTTCCGCATCTGGATACCCGTTATATTGATAACAAAAAGGCACTGCTGTTTGGTCCTTTTGCTGGTTTCTCACCTAAGTTTTTGAAGACAGGTTCGAATATGGATCTGATCGGTTCAGTCAAGCCGAACAATCTGATGACCATGCTAGCTGCCGGAATGAAGGAAATGGGGCTAACCCGTTATCTGGTGCAGCAAGTCATGCTGTCCAACGAGCAGCGGATGGAAGAATTGCGTGAATTCATTCCCAATGCGAAAAGCGAGGACTGGGAACTGGTTGTCGCAGGTCAGCGTGTACAGGTCATCAAGGACACCCCAACAGGCAAAGGAACGCTGCAATTCGGTACCGAGGTTGTCAGTGCCGCGGATGGCTCAGTAGCTGCACTATTGGGCGCGTCACCGGGAGCATCGACAGCGGTTCATGTCATGCTGGAAGTACTGCGCCGCTGCTTCCCGCAGCAAATGCCGGGCTGGGAGCCGAAAATCAAGGAAATGATCCCGTCCTACGGATTGTCGCTGTCCCAGCATCCTGATCTGTTCCGCGACATCTTCGCTTCAACGACGAAAATGCTGGAGCTGGATAAAGGACAACCTGCTCATACCGGAGTGGAAACATCGCCGGATATGGTCACCAAAAGCATCTGATTCGTCCAATCGATACTCATGAGAGATAGATCATTATTTTAAAATGCTCGTGCTATTCCCTATAGCCGACCATACAGGCTGCCAGACGGTGATGGGCCGTCGGCGAAGAACCATGAAATGAGGTTCTGCCGAAGGACTGGCAGCCTGCCGCCAAAGGATGATCCGTAAGGTTACACCAACAGCATAGAAGTGACAGCAAGAGGAGGAACCTTTGATCAGAGCGGATTGAAGGTTCTTTTGGTATGAAGCGAGCGGCATAAAGTAGATTGGTGGCTTGTGATCAACTGTAGTGTGAAGGGCAAAGGAAATAGGCATACAAGTAGAAACGGTATAAGTGCACAAAGGAGTATGCGTTTTGGTCAATATTGTTATCATGGCAATCAAAATCGCTATGCTAAACTAGCCATAGCCATAGCCATAGCCATAGCCATAGCCGCAGCCGTAGTCAAGGCGATGACTGGACGCAAATAGAGAACGAACGGGATTGAAGAGAGAATCAATACATACTGAATAGAGCTATACCCTTTGTTTGCATCTCATTTGTGGAAGATTACATGAACGCAGTAACAAGTCATATGCAGGCAACGATAGATGAGAAGCATAGTCTACCATTTCAACGATGAGGTGAATATATGACACAGTTAACGATTGTGATACAGGATCAGCATGGTAACGTAAAGGCGGAGCAACAGAATCAAGGCGAGGTGAATCTGGTCTATGCGGCGGCTTACGAGCCGGGTGATGTGATTGTACTGCGTAGTAACGATACGCCGGTATTTCTGCGCATTTCATTGGATGAAGCGCTGGGCAAGGAGCTGGTCTATATGACCGGACAGGAGTATACACTGCCCATTCCATTTGGTGAAAAGAAATCGTCCTACTCTCCTCAGACGTTTATCGGTGAGCTGCATGCGCTGCGTGCACGCGTGGCTAAGCAGCGAGAGGTACAGGCTTACCGCAATCTGGCACGCAATGTGTACGATCATCATGGGAATGATTCGCTATTCCCACATGCGCACGCTAATGTAGAAACGCGCGGCGAAGCAGTATTTGCAGCAAGGAATGCGATTAATGGAAATACGATTACCTTTTCGCATGGAGAATGGCCATTTGAGTCGTGGGGAATCAATCAAAATCTGGATGCGGCGTTTACACTGGAATTTGGACGCACGGTGCAGATTGAGGAAATCGTGCTGTATTTGCGGGCAGACTTTCCGCATGATAGCTACTGGCAGCAGGTGACATTGGAATACTCCGACGGCACGCGTCAGGTGGTGGGGTTGGAGAAGTCAGATAAAGGGCAGACGATAGAGGTTGGCGGCAAGCAGGTAGAGTGGGTAAAGCTGCACGAGCTGATTCAGGCGGACGATCCGTCGCCGTTTCCAGCGCTGACGCAGTTTGAGGTGTATGGAACGGAGAAGTAGATGTTAGGTCTGTTTCTTTCGATAACAAGCGAATCATAGAGGACGACGCATACCAATAAATGATAAGCACAACAGACGATGGGTAAAATGGCTCTACCGATGGGATGATCGCCGATTCAGGTGATCATCCCTTTTATTGCCTAGCTCCTTGCTACTTGTACATCAATAAAGGACTGAAAAACCGTCTGCAATGTAATGTCATAACCAGCTTATGTCTATTGTGAGCTAGGGTTGTATCCCCTCGACTGTGCAGTTGTAGATGAATTTCCAGATTCTATGTATTGGCTCTATATGCCCTTCAAACTGCTTGCATAAAAACACAAAATGTTGCAATCTTCCCATGTCCTCTGCTTCTGCCGTCTGCTATAGTGATCACAGCAAATATGTAAGCGCTTTACAAAAAGTGGGATTTGCATGTGGGTATTCGGTTTTGAAAGGGGATAAACAGAATGAGAAGCAAGAAACGGGTGTCGTTGTTAATGCTGGCAGTGGTGATGGTGCTAGGCATGTTGCCGATACAGGCGCCGCTGGCGCATGCAGCGAATGATGAGGATATTCCGCTGAACAATGCGGGATTTGAAAGTGACTGGTGGAGTGACGGGTCTTGGAAAGTAGAGCCTTCGGATTGGGATCAGGTGAGCATCGAACGATATGCCTACGCCAACGATCCTTTTATTACACCATCTGAGGACACGTACGCATTCAAATATTGGATCAAAGATACAGCCAGCGTACAACAACAGATTACGCTCAGTCAGAACGTATCGTCTCTGCCTGCGGGCAGCTATGAGCTGACTGTACAATCCATGGGTGGCAGCGGCGCTGAATCGGGGCATGTACAGGTATTCGCAGATACCAACCAAGGCACTGAAGTGGCGACGACTGGCTACAACCAATGGGGTACGGTGAAGCTGCAATTTGTGCTAACGCAGCCGACGAATCAGGTGCAGATTGGCGCTCATATTCGCGGAATGGCTAACGGCTGGGGCTATCTGGACAGCTTTAAGCTAAAACGCACGGGTTCGGATACAAGCCAGCCGGTATCCTCGGATATTTTTGTGAAAAAGGTCGAGGGATTAAGCCCAGATTTTATCAAGGGTGTCGATGTGTCGAGTATTATCTCGCTGGAACAGAGCGGGGTGAAATTCTACGATGAGCAGGGACAGGTGCAGGATCTATTCACGACATTGCATCAGTCTGGCGTGAATTATATTCGGGTGCGTGTCTGGGATAATCCTTACACCGCAGATGGTAAGGGCTACGGCGGGGGCGATAACGATCTTGCTAAAGCGATTGCGATTGGCAAACGTGCCACTGCCAATGGGATGAAGCTACTGGTCGATTTCCATTATTCCGATTTCTGGGCAGATCCGGGCAAGCAGCATGTACCGAAAGCATGGGCTAGCCTGAATCTGGAGCAAAAGCAGCAAGCGGTATATGACTATACCAAGTCCAGCTTGCAACAGATTGTAGATGCGGGCGTGGACGTAGGCATGGTGCAAGTCGGTAACGAGACGAATCAATCGTTTATCGGGGAAACGAATTGGAGTAGCATCAGCAAGCTGTTTAACAAAGGCAGTCAAGCGATTCGTGAGATCAATCCCAATATCCTGATCGCTCTGCATTTTACGAATCCAGAGACGCCGGGACGATATGCGGCGTATGCGAAGGCACTGGCGGATAACCATGTCGATTACGATGTGTTTGCCAGTTCGTATTATCCGTTTTGGCATGGTACATTGAGCAATCTGACCTCTGTACTCAAGCAGGTCGCCGATACGTATGGCAAAAAGGTCATGGTCGCGGAAACATCCTATACGTACACTTCGCAGGATGGCGACGGGCATGAAAATACCGCACCACGCAGCTCCGGTCAGACGCTGGATTATCCGGTTAGCGTGCAGGGACAAGCAACGTCTGTGCGCAATGTAATTCAGGCGGTATCGGATGTAGGTGCGGCGGGAATTGGTATGTTTTACTGGGAACCGGCATGGCTACCAGTCGGTCCGGCAAGTGAGCTAGCGCATAACAAAGAGCTGTGGGAAACGTACGGCTCCGGTTGGGCATCCAGCTATGCGGGCGAATATGATCCTGACGATGCAGGCAAATGGTATGGCGGCAGCGCAGTCGACAACCAAGCGTTGTTCGATTTTACCGGTCATCCGTTGTCATCCTTGAATGTGTTCAACTACGTCAATACTGGTGCAGTAGCGCCATTGAAGGTGGATGGAGTACAGCCGGTATCCATTACGGTTAACGCGGGTGATGTGATCCAGTTGCCGCAAACGGTGAGTGTCACATATAACGATGGCAGCACTGGCACGGTGGATGTGAGCTGGGATGAGCAAGCCTTGCAGCAGGCGATTGCCAAAGGTGCAGGCAGCTATATCATCACAGGCAAAACGCAAGGCGATCACGAGGCGCAGGTCAACCTATCCATTCGCAAGCCGAATCTGCTGCAAAATGGCAGTTTTGAGAATAGCGACCGCAGCATGTGGCATATTACGTATGGTGCGGGATTGAGCCCGCATACGGATTACCAGAACAAAGCGTCCGATGCCAAGTCGGGTGACTATTCGCTGCATTTCTACAACGGCGATCCGGTTAATTTTACGGTGGAGCAACAGGTATATGGATTGCAGCCGGGCTATTACGATCTATCTATGAATATTCAGGGCGGCAACGCCAATAACGCGAATATGAAGCTGTATGCGGTGAGCAACGGACAGGAGAAAGAGACACCGACCAGCGTGAATGGTTGGGTACAATGGAGCCAGCCTGTCATCCATGATGTGTATGTGGCAGACGGCGCACTGACTATTGGTGCTTCTGTTCAAGCAGATGGCGGCGCATGGGGAACGCTGGACGATTTCTATCTGACCTTTGTACGCGGTGTGGATGATTCGACGCCGACACCAGAGCCTACCCCAGAACCCGTACCGACTCCACAACCAACACCGGAGCCTGTGCCAACACCGCAGCCGACTCCTGAACCTGTACCAACGCCTGTACCGGGCAACAATTCCGGTTCTGGCAGTTCATCCGGTGGTGGGGGAAGTAGCTCTACCGGTCAGAGCCAGAGTATTCAGGTACAGGCAGATGTGCCAAATGGCGGTTCTTCCGCCGCCTTTACCGTGCAACGTACCACGCGTACAGACGGTTGGAAAAAGGATACACTCAACTACAGTGCAACTCAAGCGCGTACGGCGTTGGACAATGTGAAGGCAGCGGGTGGCGGCAATGTACGCCTTGTTTTGCCAGATCAGAACGACGAGGTGGCAGAACTGAATTTCAGCCTGCCAACCGACGCGGCTAAAACGCTAGCAACCGGAGACGCTGGATTGGAGCTGCAAACGAATCATCTCTCTCTGACTCTGCCTGCAAACACGCTGTCGTCGATGAATGGAGCGAGCCAGTTTACCATTCTGCCAGCCAAAGGGGCTGCTGCGCTGGACGCCATTGCTCGCCGCGCTCAGCAGGATGATATGGTACAGCAAGCAGCCAATCAGGGTGCTGTTGAGATCATTGGCACACCAGTAACGATTGATACCAATGTACAAGGTCAGCCTGTGCAAGTATCGCTGCCGTTACCAGCTGGAGCAATACCGTCAGGTGCTGCGGAGCGACAGACGTTTCTGGATCGTTTGGCAATATATGTAGAGCATAGCGATGGAAGCAAAGAGCTGATCACGCCAACTGTACAATGGAAGGGCGATCAGCCGTCGGCGCTGCAATTTACAGTGAGCAAATTCAGTACCTTTACCATTCTACATTCGGAACAGAAATGGAATGCAGCTAAGACGACAACGGACAGCAACGATGCAACAGGTGATATTAAGCAGCATGCCGCTTATATGCAGGGATACCCGGATGGGACCTTCCGCCCGACGCATACGGTAACACGCGCCGAGCTGGCGATGATGCTGAATCGTCTCGCAGCAGTACCATCGGCAACAGACACGACGGTACAGAGTGCATTGGACAAGAAAGATGATGTAGCTGCTCAACCGAATAGAGCTACTCAACTGAATAGTATACCAAGTACAAGCACGAACTTCTCTCCATCCACCGCAGTTGGAATGTACAGCGATGTACCGACTGACAACTGGGCAGCTCAAGCGATTGTGGCAGCCACCTCATCCGGTTGGATGACAGGTTATAGCGATCATACCTTTGCTCCGCAGCGCGCCATTACGCGCGCCGAAATGGCAACGGTGCTGGCGCGCTGGATGAAGGATAGTCATGCAGCTGGAGGTGGAGCTACTACTTCTTCCCATAATATTCCGGCGGCATTTAAGGACACTGCTGGGCATTGGGCGGCAGCAGATATTGCATCCGTGCAGCAGGCAGGCTATATGCAGGGACAACCGGATGGCAGCTTTGCACCGGATCGTACACTGACTCGTGCGGAAGCCGTAACCTTGTTTAACCGTGTGCTTGGAATGGATGTTGCAACCGATAGCAACCGTACAGAGACAACGTCCGCATGGTCGGATGTACCGTCTACGTACTGGGCAGCACGCGATATTGCAGCAGCGACTGCCGGAAAATAATCAGATGCACAAGCAGAACGTTTCGGTCTACGGATCGGAGCGTTCTTTTTCTTTCAATAATCTTTTTTAAATATCTTTCTTTACCGATCGTTCTCAATATGATATGCTGAGTGCATCATTTACTGGATGACGAGAAGACGAGATACAGGTGAGTGCTCCTTGAAGTGGGGAAAGGCTAATTAAGGATTTGTAGATATCTTCACCTAAATAAGAACGATCATTCTCATTCGATGATGTATAGGAAAAGACAGCAAGGAGGAATGAAGATGGCGCGGAGTAAGGAGTTTGATGACCAAGTCGTACTGGATCGTGCGATGAAGCTATTTTGGCAGCAGGGTTATGAGAAGACGTCTATGAATGATCTGACCGAGCATATGGGCATTCATCGCCGCAGTTTATACGATACATTTACCGACAAGCATACTCTATTCTTACTGGCATTGGAGAAGTTCGGCGTACAGAATGGCAATCGTGGACAGGCAGCTATTGCGCAGGCAAAAACGGCGCGTGAAGCGTTGGAAATGATATTTGGCTATGTAATTGAGGGCATTGAAGATCTGCCTGCGGGCTGTCTGCTGGTTAACTCAGCAGTAGAACTGGCGGCGCGGGATCAGAAAGTCGATCATATGGCAGTTGCCGCTTTTGAGAAAACAGAGGAGATGATCGCTGGCATCATCCGTCATGGTCAGCAGACAGGCGAATATAGCAGCACACTGGATGCAGAGCAGATGGCGGCGTATTTACACAATGCACTGATTGGCTTGCGTGTACTCGTGCGCACGTCAACAGATACGTCCAAATTGCGAGAGATTATGGAGATGAATTTGCGGTTGCTGGAAGGCTGATGCTGCCAGATGCAGCAACCAAACATTCATATCAACAAGGTGTATACGGCTCAAGCTACATACCAATCACACCTATCAAGCAGGATATGTACCAAGCATTCAAAATAAATACAAAATAAAAAACAAAATTTTTTACCTTATTGAGAATGATCGTTCTCAATAGTCGTTATATCCGTTATCACTGTGTACATAGTCATTCATGCTGCTAGTTGGAGAGCACTTTCTGGCAGCTCATTCAGATTTAGAGGAGGAACATAATCATGACGCAATCCATCGCTTTGGTTACAGGTGCAAGTAAAGGAATCGGTTTGGAAATTGTACGCCAGCTAGGTAAGCAACATATTAAGGTGCTGCTGGCAGCACGGTCGCTAGAGCAAGCACAGGAAGCGGCGACTCAATTGGTGCAGGAAGGACTAGACGTGGAGGCTGTACAGCTGGAAGTGACCAATCCACAGCATATTGAGGCGCTTGTTCAACATATTCAAAGTAGCTACGGCAAGCTGGATATTCTGATCAATAATGCTGGCGTATTGTTGGAAAGAGGGGATTATGAAGGAGATGCCTTCCGTGATACGCTGGAAGTGAATACAATCGCTCCCTTTTATCTGACGGAAGCATTGTTGCCGCTGCTATTGCAAAGCCCTGCTGGGCGCATTGTGAATCAGAGCAGCGCGATTGGCTCCATATATCTGCAATTGAACGAACCTCTTGTGAAGCAGTTGGCAAAGCCCGGTTATGCAGTATCCAAGGCGGCGCTGAATATGCTGACGGCGTACTGGTCGCAAACCTACAGCAATACTCCGCTCAAGGTCAATTCCGTTCATCCCGGTCTGGTGAAAACACAGATGGGCGGTGAAGAAGCGCCTGTATCGATTGAGGATGGAGCGAGAACGGCAGTTCATTTTGCTACATTGCCGTCTGACGGACCAACCGGAACGTTTTATCATATGGATGAGCAATTGCCTTGGTAATGCTGCTCTGTCCATTTTGCATCACTTACGTAGGCGCGTTATGCTATATCCATCCAAAGGGAAATCGATCTACCTAGAGAAGGAGTCATAACCGATGCGTTTAACGGAAAAGGAAAAAGCCCAACGCGGCTTACTCTACGACAATAACAATGATCCCCAGCTGGTGGCAGAGCGTCAGCAGGCGAAGGAGCAATGCTACGATTACAACCAGCTTCGCCCGTCGATGGTCAAGGAACGCGAAGACATCATTCGGCAATTATTTGCTCAGACGGGTGATACGTTTTGGATTGAGCAGCCCTTTTATTGCGATCAGGGCTATAACATTACCATCGGCGATCACTTTTACTGCAATCACAATACAGTTATGCTGGATGCTGCTCCGATTACGTTTGGCGATTATGTGTTTATCGCTCCGAACTGCGGATTTTATACAGCAGGGCATCCGTTGGATGCGGAGCAGCGCAATCAGGGATTGGAGATTGCTTATCCGATTCATGTAGGCAACAATGTATGGATTGGCGGTGGCGTGTCTGTATTGCCGGGTGTCACGATTGGAGATAACTCCGTTATTGGCGCAGGCAGTGTGGTCACCAAGGATATTCCGCCCGGTGTGATCGCCGCAGGCAATCCTTGCCGAGTGATTCGCGACATAACGGAAGCGGATCGGGATAAATATCCAAGAGTCTAACGGCTAAAGACGAATAAAAGCAGAGTAACGGTTTACAAGTCGTATGGGGGATAGTAGGAAGGCAAACGACGATGGAAGGTCGGTGCAGATACGATGGGTATGATGCCGCTCATGATGTCATCTACACCGCGATGTGCTCCATCGCTTGAAGGGTTATCTATTTGCCACGTACAATCTACCGTTCCACTGCTCCTTATTTACAATGAGCTTATCTTTATAACGATCACGATTCATACAAAAAAAGCGCAGCGGACGGATAATGAATCTCCGTCTACCGCGCTTCTTTCCTACCATACGACTGCATGTTATTTCCAATATCCATCCTTATTCCGGTTTGTCCGTATCATCGGCTAGCGCTTCAAATTCAGCGATATAGCGCGTATATTCATCCTCATCCGGTGCAAA
Organism: Paenibacillus sp. JQZ6Y-1; assembly: GCF_040719145.1. Classification (NCBI taxonomy): domain Bacteria; kingdom Bacillati; phylum Bacillota; class Bacilli; order Caryophanales; family Paenibacillaceae; genus Paenibacillus; species Paenibacillus kandeliae. The sequence goes on along the minus strand of NZ_JBFDUZ010000005.1, from coordinate 226,623 downwards.
GATGCGCCGATCATGCTCGGACAATTCTGCTCCGGTAATAAGTGGCGACAAGTCTTCTACCACATACGCCAGATTGTCGTCTGGGTTGGGCAAGTAGTGCATAATCTCCGACATTTGATGATGACTATCCAGCGCATACGTCAAAATATGAAATTCATTAATATGCGAAAAGAAGTCTGTTGCTGGCGACCGTTGATTCTGTTCCAGTCCAAAATCAAATTCTCCCTGCTGCATCTCTTCTTCAAACACAAAGGAAGGCTCTTTGTAGTCATCCGAGAAAATAATATGCTGATTGAGTCGCGACAGCTCATGCAAATACGTACGCTGAGACGAGGACGGAATCAGTGGATTGGGCAAGCGGCTCTGCGTGAATCCGGTCGGTAGAAAATAAGCCGCATCCTTGATCACAAACATCAGCTTGTCGTCATCATGGATAAACTGCAAATAGTCCCACGTCATGCCCGCTTTGGCTCGTTTGAAATGAAAGCCGAAGGAACGCGCACGCTCCGCTACTTTATGCTCAATACAATTGCCTTTGGTCCAAGCGAACGCCGAGCTGATCACCATGCTGTTCCGGTATTTTTTACGAATCTCGATATAGTCGCGGTACCCTTCCACAATGGCATCCACGATCATCTGGGCATACCGAGGGTTCAATCGATAAGGGTTCATGCCTTGCTCCATAAGGATCACTCCGTTCGTCAGAATGAATGCAACCATATATATAGTGTAACGGGAATTGAACGCCGCGAGAATGATTTTATTTTACAAAAGAAAGAGAACTGTCCATAGCTATGCAATGAAAAAATGGAGTTGCGCTATAACATTCCCGAAAACCCCTTTAAATGTACCATCTCTACATGTAAGATAATGTAAAATTAAATCGCAACACTAGATACCTCTTGTCGCTATCTGTCCGTGCTCTGTAATGCTTAAAGCCCACTCGCTCTCATGCTCAAGCTACGCTTCCTGCTGCTTTTGCACACGTTATCATCGCAGTCTATAGTATCCTCTTCCTACTATTCATCTTACTATTCCGTATACTTCAAAATGTAAGCGCTACAAAAATATTGCTAGCATATTCATTATGTTGTAATCCATAGGGATGCTAGCGATAGTACTACATCATTTGGAGGGATTGTATCGTGAAAAAATCATCTTCTCGTCGTCCGCTTTCTATTCGTCAGACTTTAACTGTTCTGCTTGTGCTCGCTCTGGTCGTTACCAGTAATGTGTTTCCAGCACAGAAAAGTCATGCTGCCGCTATCGGAGTTACAGACAATGGCTCTAGCATCGTTGTTACGACAGGCGCTGGTCTTGTGTACACGGTCAACAAGGACAACGGCGATCTTACATCCAGCAAGTTAAACGGTACAGAGTTGAGCAGCTCTGGTAAAGGCTCGCATATTAGCTCTGGTCTCGGTTCGGGTGCAGAGGTAACATGGAACGCATCCCCATCTGGCTCGACGGTGCTGATCACCGCCAAAACTAGCACGCTGACTCATTATTACGCCTCGCGCAGTGGCGAGAATATCATTTATATGGCGACATACATAACAGCAGAGCCATCGGTGGGCGAGCTGCGCTATATTTTCCGTGGCAATGGCAATGTGCTGACTGGTGTGCCTGCCAATTCTAATAATCGTGGCAATACCGGCGCGATTGAAAGTCAGGATGTATTTGGATTCTCCAACGGGCAAACTGCCTCCAAATACTACGGCAATGATCAAGCGAAACATCTAACCGTGCGCGGCGTTACTGGAAGCAATGTCGGTGTATTCATGGCGTATGGCAATCGGGAAAAAAGCTCTGGTGGTCCCTTTTTCCGAGATATTCAATTTCAGAGCGGCGGCGATACTGAGGTGTACAACTACATGAACTCCGGTCATGAGCAGACAGAGAATTTCCGCATGGGTCTGCATGGACCGTATGCGCTCATCTTCACTACCGGTTCGACGCCGTCGGTACCGGATGTTAGCTGGATGGCGGGGCTAAATCTCACTGGTTGGGTAGCCAGTCGCGGTGCTGTTGTGCTGAATGGATTGTCGGGTATGGATAGCAATTATGCGTATACGGTCGGCTTTGCCAATAGTACGGCGCAATATTGGACAAGCGCTTCCTCCAGCGGAGCGGCTGTACGCCGCGATATGATTCCCGGCACGTATACGATGACGGTATACAAGGGCGAACTGGCGGTACACAGTGAGAGTGTCAATGTGACCGCAGGCGGCACGACGACGATCAATACGCGCACCATTAGCGCCGATCCATCGTCCAAATCGGCAATCTGGCGCATTGGTAACTGGGACGGCACACCGCTGGAATTTCTGAATGGACAGACAATCAGCGTCCGTCATCCGTCCGACAGCCGCAATCCAAGCTGGGGACCAGTGACATTTGCGACGGGGAGTGCGACCAACAAATTTCCAGCGATCCAGTTCCGTAATCAGAATTCGCCAACGACGATTACGTTCAATTTGACGGCTACACAGGCGGCTTCGCCGCATATACTGAATATAGGGATTACTGCTGCTTACATTAACGGTCGCCCAAGCGTATCCGTCAATGGCAATGCGTTGACCAATCCGGGCGCATCGACACAGCCGAACTCGCGCAGCTTTACAATTGGCACGTATCGTGGAAACAATCATACTTTTTCATGGACTATTCCAACGTCTTCGCTCAAATCCGGTGCTAATACGCTGACCATTACACCAATCAGCGGTTCTAGCGATCTTGGTACATGGTTAAGTGCAGGCTGGGTGTACGATGCGGTTGAGCTGTTGAATGGATAAGTGATGGTGAAACTGCTGAATGGATGGTGAGGGGATCGTCAGAATACTTCTAGCCAAGAGAGCATGCAGCAACCTCAAAGCGTAGTACCAACTCCAACAAATCGTAACAACCAAAAAGGATGTTCAGAACTCAAAAGGTTCACGTTCCGCTGCATAAGCTAGGCAGCAGAGACGTGAACCTTTTTCGATTGCAGTATTTATAGAGTGGTAGTATGTAGATGCAGCGATGACGTAGATTGCAATATCCTTAACTTGAGTAGAGTTGCATCCCATATCGTATCCATCTGCATCACATCGTAATGATATAAATTGGCTGTCCTATCATGTGATCTGACTCCATACGAAACTGTATCGGTATTGCCAGATTCGTTACTGCCGAATAACATCATCCGCATCGGTGGAGAAAGCGAGTTCCTTTTGCGCCTCCAATGCTTCTAGACGATCTAGTAAGGCTTTGCGGGTATATTCATACGAATCGCTACCCAGTGCCAGACGCAGCGGACCATTGCCCCGATCCACCGCCTGAATGATCTGTTGCGCCATTTTTACCGGATCGCCGACCACCATGCGATGGAAGGCATCCATATCAATGCCGGGCAGCTCGCCTTTCATCAGGCTGACGAATTGACCTGCTTCCTGATCGCGATACACATCCATCCGCTCGCCGAATACCGCATTGCCGGTAATAAAGCTGGTCCGAATGCCGCCCGGCTCCACCATCATCGTATGAATGTTGAACGGCGCCGCTTCCAGTGCCAGTGCTTCGATGGCAGCTTCAATCGCCCATTTGGACGCACAATATAGTCCCATTCCAGCTACCGAATAATGCCCCGCCATACTGGAAACTTGCACAATCTGTCCGCCGCCTTGTTGTCTGAGAAAAGGGAGTGCCGCTCGTGCTGCGCGCAGCGAGCCGAGTACATTCGTCTGGAACAGATGCTCGATCTGCTGATCTGTCGCTTCTTCAATCGCGCCATATAATCCGTAGGCGGCATTGTTGACGAATACATCGATTTGACCAAGTTCGGTAAAGGCGCGTTTTACCACGTCATTTATCTGTTCGGCATGCGTGAGATCCAGTTGAGCGATCCAGAGCTGGTCGCCGTATTGCTGCTTCCATTCGTCCAGTGCGCCTGGCTTGCGAATCGTTGCTGCTACACGGTCCCCGCGCTTTAGCAGTCGTTCGATCATGGGAGTAGCTAGACCTCCGGTTGCACCGGTAATAAACCATGTTTTCGCTGTGTTCGTCATCATATGCCTCCTGTTATGCTGTATTGGCTTATAGCATAACGGCTGAAACCCCCGCCAGCCACAGCATGCTTATACTGGTAATGGCATTAACAGGCTGGTGAGCAGAATGGAATACATAACATAGAGCAGGTGATGCAGGACAAGACACTATCCGCGATCCTGTGCCAGCAATTGTGCTAACTTAGGCGCCGTATCTGCGGATGGAACGAAGAAGCACCAATGCAGCCCCGGATCATTGTCGATGGAGGTAGCGGAGTGGATGTCAAACTCCATCGTTTGCCCATTGTCCAGCTGGTACGTGGCGGTGGCTACCTGCTTTTGCCGAATCTCAAAGCGATCCCATTGGGTGGCAAACTCCGGGCTGCCTGTATATAAACGGTTGAAGCGTTCCATATATAATGGCTCGTCACGGTACTTTTCAAAGCTGGCACGCATAATGCCTGCGCTATATCGGGCAAATTCATCCCAATTGAGCAGCTTGCGTCGATAGTCGGGATGCAGGAAAATCAGCTTCATCATATATCGCTCCGACGGCTCCATTTGACCAAAATCGGCAATTACCAGCTCCGCCGCTCGGTTCCAAACAATCACATCGGTCGCTTCATTGGTAATAAACGAAGGGTATTGTAATTGCTGCACCAGCTGCTGCATGACGTCGGTATTGCGTTCCGGCGGCCAGAGCAGACGCGAAGGATCGGTAGCCTCCCGTTGTACCAGACCCAGCATATATTGCCGTTCATCGTCGGTTAATTGCAGCGCCGATCCGATGCTGGTTAACACATCTGGCGATGGATTGGTTTCTTTGCCTTGCTCTAGCCACGTATAGTAGGTGACGCTCACATTGGCAAGATAGGCAACTTCTTCGCGCCGCAGTCCGGGTGTACGCCGTCTACCGGGCAGCGGCTGGATTCCAGCATCGGTAGGCTGAATACGCTCGCGACGGGAACGGATAAACTCGCCGAGTGCCGAGGAGGAACGCTGTAGTTTCATGAGGATACGTCCTTTCTGCTTAGGTTTTGGTTTGAGCAGATGGGAGTGGATGTCTGTTGTGTATGCTTATTGATTTGGCGGTTATAAGTAGCTTTGAAAAGTAGAGGAAGAGCTAAAGACAAACAAGGAGATGAATCGGCTTCGCGACAGTGATAGTTATAGTAGGTCTATATGGTATGTATTGTACTGCTTTTTTGATCTATACGGCAAAATGATGCTTGCTGTTGGGAGTATATTAAGTGTACAAGAGAATGATTTCAATATGAGCGCAATCGTTGCTGCAACATTGCCTGCCTTGGCTGAATCGAATTGGATACAAATTTTTCAATTGCTGCATCGCGGCTTCCTGACTATAGGTTAGATTGCGGAATAGCTAAATTTGCTGTAACTGAAAAATTCAAAACATTTGAATGCGTTTAACAAGGTTGATTTAGTGCAGATGCAGGGTGGTAATGCGATAGACAATCTGCCGGAAAGCCAGATTGAGACGATATTCCGTGACTATAAGAGCGTAACGAAACTGAGCAGTGGGGCATATTTCGACTTGATAAAAGGAGTGAGGAATGCATTAGAGATGGGTATGGAGCACGTCATCACACAGAAGTATGGCTTAGAGGGGCAATATGAGGCAAATATGAAAAATTTAATTTGAACATCTTATTTAATAATCAAAAATTAAATTATTAAATAAGATAATGGAGGATTAATAGAGAACACTTGTTCTTATTTATTTCTTTTGATATAATTAAGATGTAAACTTCTCTACAAATACATAGGAATTATTAGGAAGAATGTATATAATTATGAAAGGATAAGGTTATAACTTGTAGAGGAGAAACGAATTATGGAATCCAAGGGGAATCTCAATCAATTAATGAATAACCATGAGTCACAATATAGTGTAGAAGATGATTCTATTGAAAAAGATAATGTAATTCAATTAAAATTACCGAATGCAACTGAGATAACTACTTTTAGACACTCCCTTTATTTGTTGAAAAAAAGAAAAAGAGAATTAATGGTTATAATTAATAGACATAAAATTAATATTCCAACCGATTTTGACAGAGTTGGAGAACTTTTGAGCTTTTTAGTGAAAATATTCGAAGAGGGTCAAATTTCTATGAGTGCATTTCAAGATTTTAGGGAAGCGGCATTTGATCCAAATTTGCAATCAACTGATGGTTTCTTTTTGACTTTCATTCATGATTTTGGAAAAATTTCTGAGAATAAAATTTTATCATATATTGAAAGATGGAAGGAAGGTATACAGCAAAACGATAAGCCTTTAGAAAATAATTATCAAGTAGACGTAGAACTGCGATATTTTTCATCAGAACGTTGTCAATTCGTCTTTATCAAAAAAAATGAAAGATTGATTTATGATAATCAAAGTATGTTTAGCAAATCCTATTATGATATTCAAAAAGTAGTAGTAGAAATTTATTTTTTAGAACAAGTAATATATTTTCAAACTTCTAATTCTGTTAAATTTAATGCGATTCGGCCTCTAGTAGCCAGCTTTTTAAATTATATGACTGAGGATAAACATGTTGGAATCAAACTTTTATTTCCTAAAATGAGTCAGAGCCTTAATTTTGTAATTAGTGAAGACGGTAGAACAGCCACTGATTATACTAATATCAATCGGAATACAATCAAGCTGCTAGATTTATTTCTTGAAATAGAGAATTCTAATACATTTAGTAATTTCGAGTGTATTGATATTAAGTTTGACCATGAAGATACAACAAATAAATCAGACTTACATCATAGAATTGGTAGTCAGGCTTATGGATGTGATATAGGTGATCTTTTCAAAAAAGAAGAAATAAAACAGCACATTCTAAATAATCGAATGATTTTAGAAATTGAATTTAAAATCGAACATACCACTTTCAATGAATTAAATCATCCCAGAAAACATATTATTACTGCAGGTATAATTAATGATAAAAGTAAAATTAAGGGCATAAGAATTTATATTGATAATAGTGATTATTTGATTACACAAGTTGTGAAGGATGCTTATAATGATTTGAAAAATATGTTTATAACACATTTAAAAGATAGTGATCTTAAAAATGAGTCTAAATTGAAAGAAATGTTAGGTATTTAAAAGTAAAGTGGGAAAATACAATGTATGGATCACTAGTATTTTACATTGAAGAAAATAAATTGAATAAATCTAAACTTTTGGAATTTATAACAGATTTATTGGAATTTGAGAATCCTTTAATTTCTTCTTTTGATTTGCATACATGTAATTTGGTAAATCAACCTCAAATTATCTCAATCAAAGACACGAATTTTTTTTTGTTTAATTCTTTATTATGGATTGTTCCAAATGAAGGGCTACATTTAAGCTACAATCTACCTAGAAAACTTAAAGGCATTTTAGAACCTATAAATATTGTTGATAAGAAACTAATAAAGTTTTTCTTTGATAGTAAATTTAGTGATAATTTAATTGAAATGTATATTTCTGGAGATGAAGATTTTGAAGTTTTCGATCAAAAACTTATTTATGGAGAAGGACTTAATTTTACATTTGAATTTAAAAATGCTTTGAAAATGCCAGACATATCCTTTGAATATATAAAACTACAACCAGATATAAATAATTACGTTTTGACTTTTAGGAAAAACAATTTATTGCAATTTAGTAAAGATATAAGTAAAGAAGAATTTTTGGATTTAGCTAAGGCGTTTAATATTCTTTATGAGAGATATAGAAAGAAGGAGATAAAGAAAAATGAGAAAAATTTCAATCACGGTAACCAATGACCAACAATATCATATGAAGTTTTCTCCGCACTTAAAAGATCATCTATATGATGGGATATCGATAGACTTTTTTTTCGAGATAAATGTACATGATAGTGAAATGAAATATATAATTAATAATTTTGCTAAAAGTACTTCTTGGTTATTGCAGGAGAATAAGGACTACTTTGTAGACTTAGACGCACTTACTCAATCTTATCCATCTCTATTTTTAGACTCTCCAGATTGGTTGAAAGGAAAAATAGAAGTGAAACTAGAACATGATAGTGCGCTTCAAAGTGAAATGAGCATTATCAATTTTTCGGTAACTTATGAAGAGATTATTAACCTGTATCCACAGAAAATTTTTTTGAGCCATAAGGGCGCTAATAAAGACTTGGTCAGAAAATTTTACAAACTTTTGAAAGAAATGGGATTCGATCCTTGGATTGATGAAGAAGACATGGAGGCAGGAGTTAAACTGTATAGATCAATTCTTAAAGGGTTTAAAGATTCTTGTGCTGTTATTTTTTTCATTACACCTGAGTTCAAAGATGAAGATTATCTAGAAACTGAAGTGGATTATGCAATAAAACAAAAGCATGTTAAAAAGCAAAACTTCTCAATTATAACACTCCAATTTAAAGATCAAAATGGTAATAAGGGTAATGTTCCAGAACTGCTCCAAGATTTTGTATGGAAATCACCTGATTCAGAATTAGAAGCTTTTCAAGAGATCATAAAATCTTTACCTATTAAAGTAGGTACTCCAATTTGGAGGAAAATATAAAATTAGATTTTAATATAAAACTAGCCGAAAATTTTGCTTACTAATCGACTAGTTTTATATTAATTATTATTTGTTGTTTGTTTCTCCACGGCTCTCAATCACTTGTTGATACCAAGCAAACGAATCTTTCTTATACCGCTTCATCGACCCATTGCCCTCATTATCCCGATCTACATAAATCATTCCATACCGCTTCTTCATCTCGCCCGTCGTAAACGACACAATATCAATAATCCCCCATGGCGTATAGCCGATCAGATCCACGCCGTCCTCATTCACTGCTTGTTCCAGCGCTTCAATATGGGATTTCAAATATTCAATCCGCGCCGGATCATGGATGGAGCCGTCGTCTTCCAGTTGGTCAATCGCACCAAAGCCATTTTCCACGATAAACAATGGAATCTGGTAACGGTCATAAAAGCGATTCAGCGTGTAACGCAATCCAACGGGATCAATCGCCCAGCCCCAATCGCTCGATTGGATATACGGGTTGGCTATGCTGTTGGGCAATCCACCATTGACCACGTCGCCTGTATTATCGTTATGCACATCACTCTTCACCGTCGTAGACATGTAATAGCTAAAGCCGAGGTAATCGACTGTACCATTACGCAGAATCTCCTCATCGCCCGGCTCGAATACGATGTTGTAGCCCTCGCGTTCAAATTCCTTGAGCACATAATTTGGATAGTATCCGCGCACATGCACATCGGGGAAGAAGTAGCGTTCCCGCATCGCTTGTTCTGCTAGCATCACATCGTCTGGGTTGCAGGAGTACGGATAGATCGGTACATGGGACACCATGGCGCCAATTTGGAAATCAGGATTGATCTCTTTACCTTTGGCAACGGACAGTGCGCTCGCCAGCAGCTCATGATGTCCAGCTTGGTACATCACTTCGCGCGCATTTTCGCCTTCTTGTACCATTACGCCGGAATTGGTCCAGAGGAAGATCGGATTGTGAGCGTCCATTTTATTGTTGATTTCGTTAAAGGTCATCCAGTATTTCACTTTGTCCTTGTAGCGCTTGAAGCAGGTTTCGGCAAAGGTAACGAAGTATTCGATGACTTTGCGACTGCGAAAACCACCATATTCCCGTGCCAGATGCAGCGGCATTTCAAAATGCGACAGCGTGATCACTGGCTCAATGCCGTGCTTCAGCAGCTCGTCGAATACATTGTCGTAAAATTGCAGCCCTGCTTCATTTGGCGCATCCTCGTCACCCTGTGGAAAAATACGGCTCCAACCGATGGAGGTGCGCAGACATTTCAAGCCCATTTCGGCGAATAGCGCAATATCCTCCTTATAATGACCATGAAAGTCGATTGCTTCGTGGTTCGGGTAAAAGGTGTTTGGCTCGATGGTGTCGGTAATTCGGCGTGGTACACCGTGCGCACCAGCGGTCATTACGTCTACGACGCTCGGTCCTTTACCGTCGGCGTTCCAGCCGCCCTCGAATTGATGCGCCGCCAGTGCGCCGCCCCATAAAAAGTCTTTTGGTAGTTGTGTCATGATGATTTCCTCCTATAGTCCAATATGTTATTTGTCTGTTTTTTAGTAATAGTGTGCTTCTGTCATCCGATAGGGATCAACGAATGACGGTCAAAATGTCAGCGTCTCTTGTAGCGATATCCAGATTGCCGACTACGATGTCTTTGTACTCATATCCATTGGTGACCAGTACGGGTGTGATGATCGGCAGCCCTTCGTTTTCAATCTGCTCGCGGTCAAAGGTGAGTAGCAGATCGCCTTTGCGAATGCGGTCGCCATCTTGTACATGCAGAGTGAATGGAGCGCCTTTCAGTTTGACCGTATCCAATCCGATGTGGATGAACAGCTCTACACCGCTATCCGATTGCAGCCCGATGGCATGAAGGGTTGGTGCAATGGTTGCCACGGTACCGTCAAATGGTGCGTACAGCTTGTTGTCATCCGGCTGAATCGCAATACCTTGTCCCATCGCGCCAGAGCTGAATGCTTCGTCTGGTACATCGGACAATGGCAGGATTTTGCCAGCTAACGGAGCGCTAATACTTTCTTCTTGCGCCAGTGTAGCAGTGGATGGCTGTGCATCTGCTGATTGAGCAGTATGGATGGTCGTTGCTGCTACGCCAGTAGGATTCTGCGATGCAGATGATACCGCTGCATCATTCAGTGTACCGATCACCGCTGGTGCAGGCGTTTGCTGCGCTGTACCAGTTTTACCTTGTTCACTTGCCAGCTGTGGATCGCCGTCCGATGATTTGGCTTCGTCTACGCCATAGCCGAATAGCTGAATTAGAATAACCGGCAGAACGATGGCAATGGCAGCACCGATGAGCAGACCCCAGATAGAAGTCGGATAGTCGGCGTTGATGCCGTTTACAATGGTGAGTGGACCCGGCAGACCTGCATAAGCGAAGTAATACGGGTTAAAGAAGCTCGCTACAATTGCACCAACTGCACCAGAGATACAGCCGAAGATCATCGGCTTTTTGAAGCGAAGCGTAATCCCGTAGATCGCTGGCTCGGTAATGCCGAACAATCCAGTGACACCAGCGGATACACCGATTTTGCGTGTTTCGCTGTTGCGTGTTTTCAAAATAACACCCAGTACAGCACCGATCTGTGCGACGACAGCAATCGTTTGGTACGCTTGGAACGAATCGCGTCCATATTGTTCAAAGTTGGCGAGTACCATCGGTGTGACACCCCAGTGTACGCCAAAGATCACGATGACCTGCCAGAATCCGCCGACAATCGCACCGGCAAGAGCAGGTGCGTGCTCAGCAAGGAAGTTGTATCCGTTTGCAATGCCGTTAGCACCCATTGTGGTTACCGGACCGATCAGTACGATGGTTAAAGGAACCATGATCAGCATACAGAGCAGCGGTACAAATAGTGGACGAATCACTTCATGTATACGTTTGTTTAGGAATTTTTCCAGATAGGACAGAATCCATACAAGGAACAGCGGTGGCAGCACAGTAGAGGTATACGTAGTCTCTGTCAGTGCAATACCAGCAAAATTCAAGCGACCGCCGTCGGCAATCTGCGCTGCCATCTCTGCCCATGAAGGGCTAACAAGTGCCGCACAACAGGCGACCGCGATAAACATATTGGTTTTAAAATGCTTGGATGCCGTAATGGCGATAAAGATCGGCAGGAAGGTGAACGGCGACCAGGAGATGAAGCTGATCACCTGATATGTACTGTTCTGATCCGCGCCAGGAAACAATAGATTGATGATAATCAGCAGACCCTGCATAATACCGGCTGCTGCCAGAATATAGACAAAAGGAGCAAATACTGCTGACATCGTAGCAATAATACGGTTTACAATCGTACCTTTATGCTCGTTACCTTCAGCAGACTGGTCGATATTGACTAGCTTGGCGAATTCGTCATACACTTCGCCGACATGCTGACCGATGACGATTTGGAACTGTCCGCCATTTTCCACCACGGTGATGACACCCGGCATTGCGGACACGGTTTCTTTTGCCTGTGTATTCGAATCCTTCAACACCAGACGCAACCGAGTTGCGCAGCGCGTCGCTCCAGCGATGTTTTGCTCACCGCCGACTGCGGTCAGGATGTCCTGTGCCAGCTTTGGATAATCTCTCACTTTTCCCGACATGGAATCCACTCCTTTTATTTGTTATACGCTTACATTATAATTATAACGGTATAATTTATCAATAACCAAATAATTATATTTTGAATATACGATTTAATCATGTGGTTTTGAAATGAATATGATACAATTTCGGTACAGCCTACGAATCATCGGCGCCGCTTATCGGTGCGATGGAGCGTGGAAATATTTACATGCCCAATACCAATCCAATTAAAGAGGAATGCCTATGTTAAAATACCAACACATTGCCGCAGAAATCGAAAAATACATTCAAGAGCATGCCTTGCAGCAGGGAGATAAATTGCCCGTGCTGGACGAGCTGATGCTCCAATTCGGTGTGAGCAAAAGCACCATCATCAAATCGCTAGAGCTGCTGGAAGAGAAAGGCGTGATCTTTCAGGTGCGTGGTAGCGGTATCTTCGTCCGCCGTCACGGGCGCAAAGGATATATCAGCTTGCTGAAAAATCAAGGCTTTACCCGCGATCTGGATGAGTTTCCGGTGACATCGAATGTACTGTTACTAGAAGTGATCAAGCCCAATCGCGAGGTGGCGTCCAATCTGAATATTGAGCCGGATCAGGATGTGTATCATGTGAAGCGGGTTCGCTATATCTACGAGCAGACGCTATGCGTAGAGGAATCGTATTACAACAAAGCCATTGTCACGTATCTGAACAATGAGATCGTCTCCGATTCGATCTTTGATTATATTCGGGACGGCTTGGGGCTGAAGATCGGATTCTCGGATTCGTATTTGCATGTCGACAAGCTAAATGCGGAGGAGGCGGCGCATCTGCGATTGCAGCCGGGTGAGCCGAAGCTACAGGTGGAGACGATTTTCCATCTGTCCAATGGTCAACCGTTCGACTTTTCCAAAATCACGTACAACTATGTACAGTCTCAATTCTTTATTCAGGCGAATGGGCATCGGATGTAGGCGTGTAGTGAACATCCAATATAGCGAAGAAAGAAGCGCGCTATGCAAGCGATTTCTGTCCAAAACACCTGTAATACAATCTAAAAGCAAATAGCCTGCGTTCAATATGTATACGAACGCAGGCTATTTGTTTTTTTTTGGAAAAATGCAATCCATATATCAGTAATTCCCCAGTCTATGGAATGAAACGATGGACTAGGGCTTATCTATGTTCTGATAACTACGGTTTAAAATCACCAATGGGGGTAGTGTGAACGTGTAATTTGCGTGCCTTGATTTCCTGAGCTAACGTTTCCGAGATGATCGGATTGGAGATGTATGTATAATCCAGTGTGAACCATTCGTTTGTTCCGATCTTCTGTTCATCCAATACGATGTGTTCGAACCCTTTAGCAATTCGGCGTGGAGGCTGCTGGATCGAACGCAGCACCAATTGCTTTCCGGCATACTGAGAGGCTTCATAATCAACACAATCCAGCGGCTGTATACGATGAGCAATCCAATATGTAGTAGAGACCAGCGCGTGATTATGATAATAAACCTTCGCCGGTACGAATTGCGTCGGTGTGGGATACTGCTCTAGTAATTGCTTGAAGGCATCCGATACTACAGTAGCCCGTGTACCAGTATAAAAGAAATCGACATCCATTTTGCGTAAACGCGAATCCAGTATTACTTCAGCAGTTGTATAGGGTGGTAGGTCCGTTTGAATCGGATCATAATATTCTACTGCAGGTGTAAATGTAGCCCCCCCGGAAATAAATCCTTTGCGTGGATATTGATACTCCAAAACGTAATAGTTCATGGATGATATTCCCTCCTATCAGATTGGATGGCTCCTTCACATGATCCAACATACCACACCTACCAAAATGAATTCAAAAGAAGTAAGAGATGATCGTTCTCAAGCAAATATTTTCAAAAATAATAGGTTACCTAATATATTGACACTCTAAACAAAATTCTGTATATTAATCAGCAGACATACTCTGTACAGAGTACTCTATGCAGAGCAAAAGCGCATATATCCACATAAGTACCACATCTATTCATGCATCTACCACGCATAGGTACACATCGAACCGCTGACCGGAACGCATCACAGATAACCGGCATGAAGCAAGCAGCAGAAGGGGGAAGGCATTGTCTTTACAAATTTATATTCTAGGATCGTTATGGGAAAACGACATTCATCCCTACGAGATCAAGAAGCGCATTATCGAGAATACGAGCGGCACAGTCACCATTACCGACGGCAATCTGTACTACAATTTCGATGCCCTACATAAGAAAGGCTACATCGAAAAGGTTGAAACGGTATCTTCCGAACACTATCCTGACAAAAGCTTTTACGGCATCACCGAGCAGGGACGCGAATCTCTAAAAGATATGATTTACAAAAGCTTTACAGCCCCCAAGGATGTACGTTCGCTGCTGGCGCCGCTCTTTTTTGTGCGGCTGGTGGATATGAATCGGATTGCTTTTTTGCTACAGGAAGCAGTGGAGCAGCGTGAACAAGACCTTGTGAGCACACGAGAACGTTCAGCCCAATGGACTACACCGGACATGACGCCGGAGTATGAGGAATGCCATGCCTTTTTAATTCGCTATTCGCTTTCGAAGCGTGAAAATGAACTGGCTTCGCTAAAAGACTTGCTTGGTGTTATTCAACGGATGAACAGCCAGCAATGATCCACATCCGTATGGATGCAAAATATACAGGTTTGAGGTGGAAAGAGTGAAGAAGAAGCTCACATTATGGATATTGGTCGCGTTATTAGTCATTAGTGGCGGGGCGCTCGGCTACTATTACTGGTACCAAGGAACGTATTACATCAAGAGCGATGACGCACGTATTACGGCTGACCAGTATAAGGTGATGCCGCAGATTACAGCCAAGCTGACGCATATTGATGTAGAGGAAGGGGACACGTTGAAGCGCAATGAACCGATTGCCGAGCAGGACGTATCCGGTCTCACCTCCGATGCCATTAGCAAATCAATACTGCGCGCCCCAATTGACGGCACGGTGCTCAAGCTGTATTCCAAAACAAACGAAATCGCTTCGCCTAGCTCGACGGTCGCGGTAATGGCGGATCTGAACAATTTGTACGTATCGACCAATATCGAAGAAACCGACATTAGCCGCATCAAGCTGGGGGCGCTGGTCGATATTACGCTGGATGCGGCGAGTGATGAGATCATTCAAGGCAAGGTGCGCAAGATTGGACAAGCGTCGAACTCGGTCTTTTCCGTGATTCCGGCGACCAATACGAGCGGTAACTTTAACAAAGTCACTCAGCGGATTCCGGTTGAGATCGCTTTGAACGTACCGGAAGGACTGCAATTGATTCCCGGAACCAACGTGGAAGTGAAGATTCATACACCGTAAAAAGGGGGCGTACCGATGTCATCTGAAGCTATACGTACTGCTCCTGCCGGTCCAGAACATCTCACCTCGCGTGAACGCTGGTTTGCATTCTGGGCAATCGTCCTTGGTACATTCGTTGCTGTTCTGAACAATAGTCTGATTAACGTTGCGATTCCGCAGCTTACAACCGATCTTGGATCGACGACGACCCGTATTCAATGGGTGATTACTGGCTATACGCTTGCTTCCGGTATTATCGTGCCGATTACTGGCTTTATGGAGCAGCGGATCGGCTACAAGAAATTTATGATTTTAGCACTGTCGGTGTTTACGATTGGCACGCTGATCTGTGCGTTTGCTTGGAATGATATGTCGCTGATTATGGCGCGTATTCTGGCGGGTCTGGGCGGCGGTCTGATTATGCCGCTTAGTATGACGATTGTATATAAAATCATGCTGCGCGAGCAGGTGGGACTGGCAATTGGTCTATGGGGGATTGCTGCAATGGCAGCACCAGCGATTGGTCCGACATTGAGCGGTTATTTGATCGAATGGTTCAACTGGCGCTTTCTGTTTATCGCTTGTGTGCCGATTGCGATGTTTGCGATTCTGATGGTCTTTGTACTGATCAAGGAGCCGCCGAAGAACCAACCGATCAAATTCGATCTAACCGGATTTCTATTGTCGGCAACGTGTGCGGGAACGTTACTGTACGCACTGTCCAACGGTTCATCGTCCGGCTGGACATCTTTCAAAATCGTCGGCTTATTCTTTATCTCCTTCTGGGCGCTTGTGTTCCTAATCTATGTGGAGCGTGGCAAGGACAATGCCGTTATTGATGTATCGTTATTTAAAAACTATAAATTTACGGTCAGTGTCATCGCATCCAGCTTCGTAATGATGGGCATGATGGGCGGTACTTTTTTGGCGCCGTTATTTTTGCAAAGTGTGCAGTCCAATTCTGCGATCCAAACCGGTCTGATCCTGCTACCACAGGCGGTCGCGATGGCGCTTATGATGCCGATTGCAGGCAAGCTGGTCGACAAGATCGGTATCGTACCGCTTTGTCTGGTCGGGCTGACCTTAACCAGCTTTATGACATACCATCTGCATACGCTGTCGCCACAAACGTCCCGCCTCTGGTTTGAAACGGTGATGGTGATGCGCGGGATGGGGATCGGGCTTTGTCTGATGCCGCTGTCTACGGTCGGTATGAATGCTATTGCGGACGAAGTGTCGCCAGCGAAGGTCAGTAGCGCATCGGCTGCTTCCAACCTGATCCGTACGCTGGCGGGTTCGATGGCAATTGCTATTTTGACCTTTATTATGCAGGATCGTACAGCTGTCCATAGCCAGCATATTGCCGAGTCGATCACGGTTGAGGGCGGACAGTACTTGCAATCCGTACTTGGCAGCTCATGGCTGTCCAGCGCAACGGGGCTGATCTCGTTAGATGCGTATTCGCGTGGGATCGCCGATACCTTCTTACTGTCGTCCATTCCGTTATTCTGCTGCATCCCACTCATGTTCTTATTCCTCGGTGGGAAACGAAAACCGAAGAACAAGGAAATGCCGCTGACGGAAGAAGTTCAGGCGCAGGTATAAGCAAGCCAATATCTATGCCATATGAAGTCGATCCTACGCATGATTTGCAGCTTTGTATGTATCCTAGTCGCATGTGAACGCCTATAGAAGCGCAAGGATATTCCTATTTCAATCCAAGCCTATGGCGATAGAAGATATGTATCATTACAGAAGGAAAGGGAAACGAGCCATGAGAACAAGAAAATGGGAAATGACTGCTGCCGCACTGGTACTTAGTACCGTCATGCTGGCAGGCTGTTCTACCAGTAACCAAGCGGCATCTCCGATGAAGGTGACGGTCAAAGTCGCTTCTGCTCAGCAGGGTCAGATTGGTCAGGGTGAAATCTACACGGGTACCGTCAATCCGTCTGAAACGGTCAATATCGTACCGAAAATGAGCGGCAAAATCTCCGCCGTCTCCGTCGATGTTGGCACACCGGTAAAACCGGGTCAGGTGTTGTTCAAGCTGGAGGATGACGATCTGCAAAATAAACTCAAGATCGCTCAATCCGACGCCGAAGCAGCCTCCGCTGGCATCAAAACCGCAGAAAGCTCCCGCGAATCCGGTATGGTATCTGCCAATTCCGGCGTCGTCAGCTCGAAAAGCGGCGTGATTTCATCCAAAAGTGCAATCACCCAAGCAGAGAGCGGCATCAATCAAGCGCAAGCATCAGTGAATCAGGCGAATACAGCCTTGAAAACAGCACAAACTGGCGTATCCACGGCGGGCAATACGATCAAACAAACGCAGGAAGCCTTAAAGACGGCGCAGGCTACCCAGACACGTACTCAGTCGCTGTTGGATAACGGGCTGGCTACACAAGCTGATCTGGAAAAAGCACAATCCGCCGTTAGCAGCGCCCAGACCGCCTACGATAATGCAGTCAACGCCAAAGCCAATGCTGAAGAACAACTGGCAGCAGCGCAGAACAATATCGCCACCACGCAAAAGGCACTGACCACTGCCCGTGAAGCGTACAATAACGCAACTAGCAGCTATGCCAACGCGAACGACGGCTATAGCAATGCGCAGCGTCAATTGGAAGTATCGCAAAGCACCGCAGGCATTGAAGCGAGTCAGCAAAAGCTCAAGCAGGCACAGGTGAATGTCGATATTGCCCGCGATGCGCTGGATAACGCAGTTGTGGAATCACCAATTAATGGTATCATCGTAACCAAAAATATCGAGTCTGGCGAGATGACGCCAACCGGAACCGCATCGCTCGTAATTGCCAATCTGAATACCGTCAATATTCTGATCTACATTCCAGCTGACCAGATTAATGGTATTCAAAAAGGCGATCAGGTGCAGGTTAATGTATCGTCCTCCGGTCTGATTGCTACTGGAAAAGTGAAGCTGATCAATCCACTGGATGATAGCGGCAATGGCTATCCAGTACAGGTAACGGTATCCAATGCCGATGGAAAACTCAAAACGGGAATGCTGGCTGACGTCAGCTTTATCGGTAAAGATTCCAAATCCGGCATCATCATCCCAACCAAAGCGGTTGTCAAAGATGGCGACAAATCGTATGTGTACGTTGCTGCTAATGGCAAAGCGATACGCAAAGAAGTCACTATCGCTTCCACAACTGGTTCTCAAACGCTGATCTCCAAAGGTCTAAAATCCGGTGAGCAGGTCATCCAGAACAATCAAGCCTTGCTGGATGAAGATGCGGCGATTACGATCGCGCAGAGTTGATCAGTCCTATTAAGCGCCTAGGTAGGAGTATAATCATCCGTATATAGAACAATATCAGTACGAGTATACTATCGTTTGTTCGTTCCCTCTGAAACAAATCGGCAAGCTGCAAAGTAATAATGGAAATGATAAAAGATAATGAACGTTTTATGATAAATCTGTTTAAATACGCAATGAAGTGCGTTATAATACTATTATCAAACAAAAAAACCTGTGATGCGCTAACATCACAGGCTGGATGACAGATCGGCGGACATACACGGCGATCGCTTGTAATCATTCGACACAAGAAAATCGCCGGTTAGAGTAGTCACCTCTTACGACCGGCGGTTTTTCTTGTCTTCGTTCTCAGATTTGCTTGTTTGTAGAAAAGAGCGTATTTTCAGCACAATATACAAAAATTGTGCAGCCCGAATCCCTACATTTAACAAACCGAATACGAAATCAAAATATGACATGGCGTCACCCCCTTTCGGGCTGCGATGCCGTGTCGTGTACCGCCGGACACTTGATCATCCGGCTTTTATTATAACATGATATATCTTATATACGTTATATATTTACGCAAAAAAGTAAAAAAGATTGAGGATATATTCTATTTTGTTTTAGGTTGTAGAACGGTCATCTTCTCTTTCTTTAAAGATGGATATATCATTTTGCATAGTTAGTTTCTCGGATCATATTCACAAACACATATACACATGCTAATGAAAATAAGATTACGAATAGTTTGAATGGTACACTTGAAGATTCCAAATACCAAGCATTGATCGCATGAACAATTGCAAAAGTAATACCCAATATAGCTAGTGATGGTTTCTTCTTTTGCTTTGACTCATATAGATAGAAGCATAGACCCTGAATACATAAACAGAAACCGCCCAAAGAGAAATGGGATACAACGCCAAACAAAATCATAACAGTGATCCAAACCACAAGGGCAATCATAGGAAACACGATTTTCGGATGATATATCGACATATGTATCAAAATCCTCCATTCCTGAACTGCGATCGTTTCCATTTATTGTACATGTAGTATCAACCACTGTAAAAACTATTCAACTATCATCCAATGTCGCTATATGTGAATGTATCTTACCTTTCAAATCTAATGGGGAGATGGGTTTGAGCATGATATGAGTCTGAGCATGACATAGGTCTGAGCATGATAGAGGAATAAAAACGAATATGATCAACAAAAAAAGAGGAGAGCGCATCGCACTCTCCTCTTTTTTATGGATGGATATGGATAGGAACACCTTGATCTGCCTGCTGTAGTGCATCGACGATCTGCTGTGCAGTGCGATAACGGCTGCGGTTCACGATAAAATCGCGTGCTAGCAGAGCAGCACTGGACTTGATATGCAGACGCTTTTCGTCATCGCCGATAGCTTCAATATCCTTGGCATGGGCGAGTCCGATCACACGTCGCATCATCTCGCTGCCCGCAAAGCCTACCGTATCTTCCAAAATATGCTGTAGCTGATCCTCCACCAACCCCGGCACATTGGCAAAATACTCCTGATTATTCTGCTGCCACAGCTCACGGTAACGAGTGGAGAACACGTCCCACACCGTTAGCACATGATTCAGCAGCAGCTCACGGCTATCATCCTGACGCGCTAGAGCAGACAGTAGCGTATTGGAGATAAACAGACCAATGTCATAACCGACAGGACCATAAAAGGCAAACTCAGGATCAATCACCTTCGTCTCCTCATCACTGGCAAAGATACTACCGGTATGCAGATCTCCATGCAGCAGTGCTTCGGCAGACGTCATGAAGTGACGCTTCAATTTGGCGCCTTCCAATAGCAATGCCTGATCTTGCCACAATTGCTGTGCTAGCTGCTGCAAGCCGGGTTCGACGTCATTACTTTCATCGTCGATCAGCGGATAGGTAAACACAAAATTCTCTGTAATTTTGCACAGCTCTGGATTATGAAATTGTAATGCCAGCTCGCGCCGTGCCTCCGCACCTAATGCAAAGTCCGACGTGCCGTACAGCGTTTGCGCCAGATATTCGCCGATATGTTGAGATAGCAGCGGATAGACTGCGCCTTCGGCAAATCCGGTACGCACGATTGTCAGATGGGATAAGTCTTCCATTACTGTAATTGCATACTGCTCGTCAGTATAATATACCTGCGGCACGTAGTCCGGGGCATACCGAGCAAAGATTCGTAACGCTTCGCTCTCCATTCGCGCCCGATCCAGTGTCAGCGGCCAGCCTTCCCCGATCACGCGTACATACGGCAGTGCTTGCTTAATAATGCTGCCTCGTCCGGTGGACGGCTCGGTAATATGAAATACTAGATTCAGGTTGCCATCGCCGATCTCGCGGCAGGACAGCTTGGCATCCGTAGGAAACAGATTCAGCTTCACCGCCAGTTCTATCGCGGTCTGTTCATTCAATGCTTCATACGTATTGGTAGCAGGTGTGCTCATCACGCATTCCCTCCTGATAAAATGTTATACCTTCTGTCTTGCCCGATGGATAAAGGTGACTGCCAGCGCCAGTACCAGTACTGCGCCTTTGATAATATCTGTCGCATAATACTGCACATTCAGCATGGTCATACCGTTCACGAGAATGCCCATCAATACCGCTCCGAAAAAGGTTCCGATCACATTTGGACGACCTGCGCCGAAGACCGAATAACCAACGAATACCGCCGCAAGCGCGTCCATTTGCATCGACGAACCGGCATCGACTTGACCGGAACCGACGCGTGCTGCGAACAGAATCCCACCGACCGCAGCGAAGATACCAGAAGCGACATATGCCAGTGTGCGAATGCGATTCACGCGCAGACCTGACAGACGTGCAGCTTCCTCGTTACTGCCGGTCATGATCATCTGACGACCACCACGTGTGTATTTGAAGAATAGGTGCATGCCGATCACAGCTAGAATCATCAGAATTACAGGGAATGGAATCCCGAGCAGACGCCCTTGCCCGATCCAAAGGAAGGAATCCAACATCACGCCCGGCGCCTTCGTGCCATCCTGAAACTGCATATTGTTGTAAATGGCATAGCCTTTTGTATACGTACGATGAATCCCGCTAATGATGTACATCACTGCCAGTGTTGCCAGCAGATCGGGAATCCGAATTTTCACAATTAACAGCGAGTTCAGCAAGCCGACCAGTGCGCCCAGAATGAGCGGCACGATGATAACAGCGATCAGCGGCATTTGATACCATACCATCATCGCTGCGGTGACAACGGTTGTGAGCGAGACGGTAGAGCCTGCGGACAGATCAAAGCCGTCTACCGTAAGCGAGATCGTAATACCGATTGCCACAAACGTCACAATCGAGATCGAACGCAAAATATCAGTAATATTGTTGTACGTAAAGAAATGCGTATTATAGACGGAGAAGAAGACCAGTACCAGACCGATAAAGATCAGCGCTCCGTAACGATATGAGAATTGGGCGAGTTGGTGTTTCATACAAGTTCCTCCCGGCCTGCGCTGGCGTAGTATAGTAAATCCTCATGAGATGCTTCGCCGTAGGCAAAGGTTTTCGTAATCCGACCGTCGCACATGACGAGAATGCGGTCGGCAAGTCCAAGTGCTTCCTCAAATTCGCAGGTGAGATACAGGATGCCTTTGCCCTGCTGCGCCAAGCCGCCGATTACACGGAAAATATCGCGCTTCGCGCCCACATCAACGCCCTTGGTCGGCTCGTCGAGTACATATACATGCGCGTTGGTCTCCATCCATTTCCCGATAGCGACCTTTTGCTGATTCCCGCCACTGAGATAGCCGGTGAGCTGCTGATCGGATGCTGCCTTGATGCCTAACGCAGATACTAGACCGCTGCCGTGCTTGCGTTCCGCTTTGCCCGAGACGATGCCAAGTGATGTGATTTTCTGCAAAATAGGCAGACTCAGATTGTGCAGTACCGATTCCTTGACCAAAATACCTTCCTTGCGCCGTTCTTCCGGCACCAACACGATTCCGGCGGAGATCGCTTGCTGCGGCGTGCGGATACGCAGCTTTTTGCCATTCAGCTCGATACTGCCTTGCTCCGGTACATCCGCACCGAACAGCAGCTTGGACAGCTCCGTTTTGCCTGCGCCCACCAGCCCGACGATGGCAACAATCTCGCCGCTGTTTACTTCCAAACTCACATCCTGCACATGCCGCCCTGCCGCCAGATTGCGCACGGTCAGAATCGGCTCTCCGATCTCGGTAAATACCTTCGGATATTCCTCTTCAAATGCGCGTCCCAGCATGGAATGCACCACATCGTTTGGATTGGTTTCTGCCGCTGGGAGTGTGCTTACTCGGCGACCGTCGCGCATCACGGTAATGCGGTCACACACTCGGAAAATCTCCGGCAAACGGTGCGAGATGAAGATGACCCCGATGCCCTGTGATTTTAGCTCCTGCATAATCGTGAACAACCGTTCCGCTTCTTCAATACTAAGCGGCGCCGTCGGCTCATCCAAAATGACAAAGCGTGCTTGCTCCGCCATGACGCGGGCGATTAGCACGAGCTGCTTTTCCGCCAGCGTCAATTCGCTCACCTGACGACGCGCTGAGATCGCAAAGCCCAGCCGTTTTAAAATAGCATCTGCCTCGTTGTATAGCTTTTTCCAGTTCAGCACAGGACTGCCACCGGAAGAGATCAGCTGATCCAGCAAAATATTTTCCGCTACCGACAGCTGCGGAATCAGCGAGGTATCGACCTCCTGATAGACGCACTGGATGCCGGCTTGTTTGGCGGCTGCGGGTGAATCGATAACCACTTCGCTGCCGTCGATCAAAATGCTGCCTTTGTCTGACGTGTAGGCACCGGACAATATTTTCATCAGTGTACTCTTGCCTGCGCCATTCGCGCCGAGCAGCGCATGAATCTCGCCGCTGTGCAATTGAAAATCCACATCCTGCAGCGCCGGTACGTTGGCGAAGGATTTGAAAATGCCGGTCATGGTCAGATTGCCGCTGGTTGTCGCTGCGGAATTGCTCATTATGGATTGCCCCTTTCCTGTAACCTGCAATAACAACAGTATCCACCTGCACCATATAGCTCATGCAGGTGGATCACGGTTTTGTTCGTTTCATACATCATGGGAGCAAGGATAGCCACATCGTAGTGGATAGGATGATCTTGCTATCCTGTGCTTGCAATTACTTCGCTGCTGCGACTGCTTTTTCCAGTTCTTTTAGCTGATCGGTATTGCCTTGATCGCTTTCGCCCCAGCCCTTCACGTATTGATTCAGATCGGCAGTGGTTACTTTTTTATCCTTCGGCAGATCGTCACGTTTCACATAAACAGGCTCCAGCTCAACTTTTTGGTCAGATGTATCGCCTGCGAATTTCTGGTACAGATAGCGAACCTGTACGCGTCCGATTGTGGTCGGATCAACCGCTGCGGAAGCTACCCACGGGCTGGTCGTATCCTGAATCATGCTCAGATCCTCGTCACTCATATCGATACCGTACACTTTAATCTCATTGCGTCCGGCTTGTTTGATTGCATTGCTAGCACCTTTGGCAAATTCATCCCAAGATGCCCATACCGCTGTAATATCGCCTTTGTTCGGATATTGCTTCAAAATCGCTTCCATCTGCGTTTGTGCATCCAGCTGTGCATTGTCTGCTGTACCAAAAGCAGCGATTTCTTTAATATTTGGATATTTCTCTTGGAATTTTTTGTAGGAGATTTGACGGGATTCCATCGGTGGGAAACCGGCCACCCAGATTTTGACGATATTGCCTTTGCCGCCAGCATCGGCTGCCAGTTGATCCAGTGTCAGCTCCGCCATTTTTTGGTCGTTTTGTGCCAGACTTGTTACGCCTTGAATACCGTCCAGTGCGGAGTCGAAGGCAACAACCGGAATACCGGCTTGCACTGCTTTTTGTACACCAGCTGTCAGTGCGCCTGCATCACCGTGGTCGATCAGGATACCGTCGAATTGACCTTGGTTAACTGCTGCATCGAGTGAAGATGCCATTTTGCTCAGATCATTGTCGGCGCTAATCACCGTAACAGTGCCGCCGTATTTAGCAACCTGATCCTTCACGCCGTCCACATACTGGGCGGAGAAGTTACCGTTGTTCAGACGCATGATCAGTGCGATATTTTTACCGGCAAGAGCGTTGCCAGAAGCATTCTCTGTGCTTCCCGAAGCGTTGTTATCTGCTGCTCCGTTTCCGCAGGCGCTCAGCACGATCGCGAAGACCATCAGAATAGAGAGCAGAAGTGCGGATTTTGAAGACTTTTTCATGGTTAGTTCCCCCTGTACATGGTTGCGTTAAAGCTTTAATTGATGTGCGACTTGTAATGTTAGAATTTAATATAGAAGCTAAAACCAAGTATGTCAATTGGTTTTGTAAAAATAAATAGAATCTATGCGATTTTTGGCGAAAAATAGGGGGATTGGAACTTATTTATGGATATATATGTATGAAAATGTGTCTATATGTAATTGATAAAGGAGTTGAGGTATATAAAGTGCGAAGTCATTTGAAGAATTAGTCGTTAGATGTACTAACATATTATTACTGTAGATGTCTTACCTAGAGCAGAATAAGAGTGACAAACCTTGGGTAAGGGTGACGGTTTGCGACATGATGTTTCTGAGATGATATATACATTCTAACCTTTGAGACAGAATGTATATTTAATCACGACTCATTTACGTCTGTAATGTAGAGATTGTAGTGAAACAGACGGGAATATATAAAAAAAGAGAATAAAGCGTAGGTGAAACTGCGTTATTCATATATAAGTGTAGCATCATATGGATTTGGAATGTCTGTGTGTTTGGTATATAATTTTTCTATAACAAAACTCAGTTTCATCAGATGGAACAAATTGATTCTAGAGAATCCTATTCCAGAAAGGATGATTGTAGTGAGTGACCAAAACAAACAGGATGTAACCAAACGTTTTTCGACGCGTGTAGATGATTATGTGAAGTATCGTCCGGGCTATCCAGCGGAATTATTCGATTATATGCAGAACACTATGGGTATAGAGGCTGGGCAAAAGGTAGCTGACATCGGTGCAGGAACAGGGATTTTTACCGCATTGTTACTGGAACGTGGATTGGAAGTATTCGCGGTAGAGCCGAATGAGCCGATGCGCCTTGCTGCGGAGAAGTCATTGCCAAGTGCACCTCTGCATCTGATGGATGGATCGGCAGAGCAGACGAACTTGCCAGATCATAGTGTCGATGTCATCGTCTGCGCGCAATCATTCCACTGGTTTGATACGGAACGCGCGATCCAAGAATTTCGCAGAATCGCTGGAGAAGATGGCAAGCTAGCGCTGATCTGGAATACGCGGCTACAGACCGGCAGTGATTTTCTGGAACGATATGAGCAGCTGCTACAGCAATTTGGTACCGATTACAAAGAAGTGAATCATCAGTATATGTTCAGCCAGTTGCAGCATCCAGTATTTCGGGATGGCACGATGCAGCGGGCTACTTTTATCAATCGACAGGTGATGGATCTGGATGGGGTGCAGGGTAGATTGCGTTCCACTTCTTATGTACCATCAGCGGGTGAACCGGGATATGAGCCGCTCATGCAGGAAGCGGAGCGGCTGTTCAACGAGACGAAGCAGGATGGAGTTGTCTATATGGATTATGAGACAGAGGTGTACTGGGGACAATTGTAGTTTGATCGCTACGAGTATCATGATAGGGGGATGGCTCAAACGTCGTTGGTGAAGTAAGAAATAGAGCCTGTTTTTATAAGGAAAGTATAATGATGGATAAATATATAATAAATGAAAGAAAAAGATCGACCAAAGTTGAATGTAGTGATTTTA
Organism: Paenibacillus sp. JQZ6Y-1; assembly: GCF_040719145.1. Lineage (NCBI taxonomy): Bacteria > Bacillati > Bacillota > Bacilli > Caryophanales > Paenibacillaceae > Paenibacillus > Paenibacillus kandeliae. The sequence continues at coordinate 200,017 of NZ_JBFDUZ010000005.1, read as the reverse complement.
AAGGTGTATCTTATATAGTAACAGGTACGTTTGATACCTGTTACAGGTTGTTAGAAAAGAGCCTTCAATGATAGTTGATTATAGTATCCTTTGCAGTTATTTTATTGAAACGGAGTGATATGGATGAGAGAACAACAACTGAAGATGATCCGTGAAATACGTGAACAGCAATTTACGCAAGTAGATGGCGGTACGCTTTCGCCTCCGGGTACACCTGCGGCGCAGCGTACGGAGATTGTCATTCCTACCACCTATGGCGACGCACGCACAAGTATCTACCGTCCGCTGGATGCTGAGGAACAAGCGCCAGTGTTCATAAACTTGCATGGCGGCGGCTTCGTGCTTGGTGATCCGCAAATGGACGATCCGTGGTGTGCGTATATTGCCGATCTATCCGGTTGTATCGTGTTCAACGTGGAGTATGTACTGGCACCGGAGCACAAATTCCCTGCCGCCGTGTATCAGTGTTACGAAGTGGCGCAATGGATTCATCAACATGCGTCGGAATGGGGCGGCGACGGCTCCAAGCTGGCAATCGGTGGGCACAGCGCCGGTGGCAATCTGTCTGCTGCTGTTTGCTTGCTGAATCTGGATAAAGGTGGCGAGCTGCCAATCGCTTATCAGATTCTTGACTATCCGCCACTTGATCTGGCTACCGATCCAGCAGAGAAGCCAGCCTTTGCCGAAGCGATTCCAGTTGATATGGCACGTATGTTTAACGCGATGTATTTTGAAGAGGGTGCTGATCCACGCAATCCACTGGCATCGCCGGTGTTTGCGCCGATTTCCTCTTTACAAAAACTGCCCCCAGCGCTTGTCATTACAGCAGGCAAAGATTCGCTGGCAGCGGAAGCGGAGAAATACGCAGAGCACCTTGAGCAAGCCGGTGTGGCTGTCACCAAGCGACAATACCCTGGCGAAGCGCACGGCTTCACGCACAACGGCACCCCTGCTAATGCCGAAGAAGCATGGCAGCTGATGGCGAGTGAACTCAAACGAATCTTTGCCTAAGCGGCATAGACGGTATAGATCAAGGATGTATCCCTTTTCCCAAGTTGAAAAGGAGATACATCCTTTTTTCGTGTATCGTATAGGCAAACGACATACACGATACATGCTTGCTACGTATGCACGGAAGAACGCTTGATCCTAACGAAAATTATTTGGTCAGACGAGAAGGAAAGCAATTGACAATAACCAAGTTATCGGATAGGATTTAAAAATAAACCGACTGACGAGTCAATCAACAATGTATATCGGTTATAAGTAAGCACAAACCGGCATATCTATATAAAGGAGAATGATCCATGAAGTCATTGTTTCAACGTAAAAGCGCGCTGACGCTCACACTGGTTATGGTACTTACACTGGTATTGAGCGCATGCGGGAATGCAGCATCCACGTCCAGCAATGCAGGCGGTACAGGCAGTCAGGAAGCAGCTACAACAACGGGCGGTAACGAGCTGGAGCAGATCAAGTCTGCTGGCGTACTCAAGGTCGGTCTGATGGGAACCTATGCACCGTACAACTATCTGGATTCCAACAAGCAGGTCATCGGCTTCGATGCAGATATTGCGAATGAAGTTGCCAAGCGTCTTGGCGTGAAGGTCGAATTTACGACGCAGGCATTTTCCGGTCTGATTCCGAGTCTGCAAGCGGGCAAATTCGATGCCATCATCAGTCAGGTGACGATTACGGACGAGCGCAAGCAGCAGCTGGACTTCTCCGATCCGTACATTACCAATCAGGTGAAGATCATCGTCAACGAAACCAATACCGATATTACCAAGCTTGCTGATTTTAAAGGCAAAAACATCGGCGTTGGTCTGGGCACGAACGACGAAACGTATCTGCGTAACGAAGTGCTGCCGCAGGTTGGTGACTTTACGATCAAAACGTACAACGATGTGATCACGACGTTGCAGGATTTGAATGTGGGACGTATCGACGCAACGATCAACAACATCTATGCACTGAAGCCGGTTGTGGAAGAGAATGGGTTCAAAATCAAAGCTGTCGGCGATGCGATCAAGTCTGACCAAGCAGGAATTGCGATTCGCAAAAATAATCCAGAATTGCTGGAAGCACTGAACAAAGCGCTCAAGGATATGAAGGACGACGGCACATACAATACGATTTTTGAAAAATGGTTTGGTGAGCAACCGCCTGCAGAATAAGCGGCTATCATCAACTTCATGATGTGATATCAAGACTGCGCTACTATGGCGCAGTCTTTTACCATGAGAGATAGGAAGGAGGGATGGAAACATGCAAACGGTCGGTGAATCGGGCTGGCAGCTCGTATGGGACAATTTGCCGTTTCTGTTCAAGGGTGCAGGTTATACGCTGCTGCTGACAGTGATCTCGATGTTCTTCGGATTGATCATCGGCGTGGTGGTAGCCATTGCGCGTATGAAGGGCAACAAATTGGTGCGTGCGATAGCACGCTTTTATGTATCCATTATTCGTGGTACACCCGTGCTCGTACAGCTGGTGATCGTGTACTACGGATTAACCGATTATGGCATCACGCTGGATGCCGTACCAGCAGCATGTATTGCGCTTAGTATCAACATCGGGGCGTACTTGTCGGAAACATTCCGCGGCGCGATTTTGTCCATTCCAAAAGGGCAGACCGAAGCGGCGTATGCGACAGGCATGTCCTCGCTGCAAACGATGTGGCGTATTATTTTACCGCAGGCAGCACGAGTAGCGATTCCGCCGATGGGCAATACATTTATTGGCATGCTTAAAGAAACCTCGCTCGTCTCTGTCATTACGGTAACTGATCTGATGCGTTCGGCGGATCTGCTGATTGCGCAGTATTACATTTATATGCCATTTTATCTCGGCATCGCTATCATGTATTGGGTGATGAGTACGGTATTTTCCACCTTGCTGGAATTGGTGGAAAAACGCTTAGCACGGGCATATTGAGTAGAAGATGAAGCATAGATAGAGAGCATACAGGAGGTGGATCAGATGATACAGATTCGGAATCTATCCAAGCATTTTGGCAAGCATCAGGTGCTGCATGAGATTGATCTGGATGTGCAGGCGGGTGAGATTGTGGTACTGCTCGGACCGAGCGGTTCAGGCAAAAGCACACTGCTACGCTGCATTAACGGTTTGGAGGATTTGAGCAGTGGCTCAATTCAAGTGCAGGATCATCAGGTGAACGGCACGATGTCGCTTCGGCAGCGGCAGCGTGTCATGGCGCAGATTCGCCGCCGCACCGGTATGGTATTTCAGCAATTCAATCTATATCCGCACAAGACGGCACTCGGTAATGTGACCGAATCGCTACGAATGGTGAAAAAGATGAGTGCGATACAGGCACGCAATCTGGGCGAGCGGATGCTAGAACGCGTTGGCTTGCTGGATAAAAAGGATCAGTATCCGTCGCGATTGTCCGGTGGGCAGCAGCAGCGTGTCGGTATTGCGCGTGCGTTAGCGATGCAGCCAGAGCTGATTCTGTTCGATGAGCCGACTTCTGCGCTTGATCCAGAACTTGTAGGCGAGGTGCTGGATGTAATGAAGTCGCTTGCTCAGGAAGGCATGACGATGATCGTGGTCACCCATGAGATGAAGTTTGCACGCCAAGTGGCGAACAAGATCATTTTTATGGATGAAGGTCGGATTGTAGAGCAGTCCGAGCCGGAGGCGTTTTTTGAACAGCCGTCTAGTGAGCGGGCGCAGCGCTTTTTGAGTAAGGTATTGGATCATTGAGAGAGAGATACGGGATTGATTGCAAAGGATCAATAGCAAGGGATGAATAGCAAGGGATGAATGATACACCATCGCGTTACACAATATACAAAACCAAATTTATATAAAGGCAGGTACTACCTATGAATGTAACAACAGTATGGCACGGTGGACGTGCATTTGAATCGACAGGTCCTTCTGGTTATCCAGTTGGTATGGATGCGACTCCTGCTTACGGCGGACTCGGCAAAGGCGCAACGCCGATGGAGCTGCTGCTGGCAGGGCTGGCGGGCTGTATCGGTATTGATATTACGATGATTCTGGATTCCTTTCTAGGTCAGATTGAGAGTATTCGGATTGAAGCAGACGGTACGCGTCGTGAGGAGATGCCGAAGGGCTTCACGGATATTGATCTGATCTTCCATGTAGATGGCGAGATTCCCGATTACCGTGTATGGCGCGCGATTCAGATGGGCAAAGAGAAGTATTGTGCGGTATCGGATTCATTGAGCGCGACTATTAACTACCGTCTGATTCTGAATGGTACTGAGATCGCCAAGCCAGCAACTGCCTAACATGAACATTGAACGTGGAGTATGTTTGTATCCTTATCAGGATATGATCGCTCGTTGATGATACTCACCATTCGTGCGGATACAGTGATCTTGAATGAAGAGCGCAGATACAGCGATATGATTAATAAGGAAGCTCATGCAATAGCATCGAAAGCCATGTGTAAGCCCAATTTCTTCTGTGCGGAGAATTGGGCTTTTTGCTGTTTAGGGAGTACGTGATATTCGCTATATTACTAATGGATTGTGCAGATGCACAATGAATTTCGTCCGTTCATCAATATGTTTTAACGACATCCCTATATATAATGAAAGCGTGTTCACTATGTGCGTAGGGGGAAGACGGGTATGGAAGGATTGACGATTGGATGGCTTGGTGCGCTGGCAGGGCTGGCGCTTGCGATTGTTTTGATTTTACGTAAATTAAATCCGGTCTATGCGTTATTTCTGGGTGCGATTGTTGGGGCATTGCTCGGCGGTGCGAATCTAGAACAGACGGTTAGTATTCTTGTAAGCGGTACCCAGAGCGTGATGGGCACGGTGCTGCGCGTGCTGGCAGCGGGTGTGCTGGCTGGCGTGATGATGGAATCGGGGGCAGCTGAGACGATTGCACAGGCGATTGTACGGAAATTTGGCGGCAGCAAGGCGATTCTGGCATTGGCGCTGGCAACGATGATCATCACGGCGGTTGGTGTGTTTATTCCAGTGGCGGTGCTGATCGTGGCACCGATTGCCTTGTCGGTAGGCAACAAGATGGGCATTTCCAAGCTAGCACTGTTGGTTGCGTTATCCGGTGGAGGCAAAGCAGGCAATATCATCTCACCCAATCCGAATACGATTGCGGCGGCGCGTGGATTCGATCTGGATCTGAGCAGCGTCATGCTGGCGGGCTTTGTGCCAGCGATCTGTGGTCTGGCGGTTGCTGTTATTGTTGCTTCGCTATTGAAGAACAAAGGCGATATGGTGTCTGCTGAGGAAGCGGATGATGGGGATGTGGATATGTCCAAGTATCCACCGCTCAGCCGTGCGATTGTGGCGCCAGTGGTGGCAGTTGTGCTGCTGATGATCAATCCAATCGGCTCGATCGCAGGGATTAGCTGGTTATCCAGCTTCAAGGTGGACGCGATGTACATTTTACCGATTGCCGGTATTATCGGCATGCTGGCGATGGGACAGGCGAATAATATCGTGAAATACACAACCGCTGGATTAAATAAAATGACTGCTACGGTACTGATTCTGGTCGGTGCGGGCGGGATTGCTGGACTGATCTCGGCATCCAATCTGTCGTCGCAGGTGGTGGCGCTGATCGATGCATCTGGCATTTCGGGAACCTTTCTCGCGCCGATCTCCGGTATTCTGATGGCGGCTGCGACGGCTTCCACTTCAACTGGTGTCATTCTGGCAACGGGTTCGTTTGGGGAAGCGATTCTAAATATGGGTACTGCTCCGCTTGCAGCCGCAGTGATGGTGCATACAGGCGCGACTGTGATTGACTCACTGCCGCAGGGCAACTATTTCCACGTGACAGCAGATAGTATGAAAATGAGCATCCGTCAGCGGCTTGGCGTTGTACCGTATGAAGCGATGGTCGGCGGCACGATGGCGATTGTAGCGACACTGCTGTATGGATTTTTGTTATAAAGGCGAACGGACCATAGTCGTTACAGACAATAGCTATAACAGAGAGATCATACTAGGGACGGAGTGGAGAGAGATGAGCGAAAAGACATTTGTACTGGCACCAGACTCATTCAAGGAAAGCATGACTGCCAAGCAGGTATGTGTGGCGATGGAAAAAGGGCTGCGTCACGTGTTCCCGCATGCCAACTATATTCATGTACCGATGGCAGATGGTGGCGAAGGAACAGTGCAATCGCTAGTGGATGCGTCTGGTGGCAAGATGATGCAGCTGGAAGTTAGTGGACCGCTCGGTGAACCAGTATTAGCAAGCTATGGCATTCTAGGCGATGGACAGACAGCAGCGATTGAAATGGCATCGGCAAGCGGGCTGCATCTGGTGCCGCGTCAGCAACGAAATCCGTTGATTACGTCCACCTATGGTACGGGGCAGCTGATCCTTGCTTGTTTGGAACAGGGGATTCGCAGCATTATTATCGGCATTGGCGGCAGTGCGACCAATGATGGAGGCGCTGGGATGGCGGAAGCGCTCGGTGTCCGTTTGCTGGATGAGCAGGGGCAGGTATTACCGCGTGGCGGTGCAGCGCTAGCACATCTGGATCGTATCGATTGCAGTGGATTGGATCAACGGTTGCAGCAGACGGCATTGATCGTTGCCTGTGATGTGAGCAATCCGCTGTGCGGCGAGCAGGGTGCATCGTATGTATTTGGTCCACAAAAAGGGGCGACCCCAGAGATGGTGCGCCAGCTGGATGATAGTTTGCAGCATTATGCGGATGTGATTGGGCAGCAGCTGCACAAGGAGGTACGGGAGCTTCCCGGTGCAGGTGCGGCAGGCGGATTGGGTGCGGGACTGATGACCTTTACCCAAGCGACCTTGCAGCGTGGGATTGATATTGTGATTCAATATACTGGCTTGCAGGAGCAGCTGTCTAAAGCAGATGTAGTCTTTACAGGTGAGGGCGGTATCGACTTCCAGACCAAGTTTGGCAAAACACCGCATGGTGTCGCGCAAGCGGCAAAGGCAGCAGGCAAGCCAGTCATTGCGATTGCTGGTTATGTGGGCGAAGGGATCGACACGCTGTATGAGGAAGGCATTGATGCTGTATTCGGCATCGTACCGGGAGCAGGGGAGCTAGAGCAACTATTGCAGCAAGGACCTGCCAATGTAGAGCGCACAATGGAAAATATCGGTCGTACACTGAAGCTATCGTTAGGATAATATCAGCCTGCTCATTATGGTGTCAGATACATGGATAGCAATCCATGCGTCAGCTCGATCAATTCCAGCCATTGCCGTGGATCGCGTCCGGTAATGGCTTGGATGCGTTTCAGTCGGTATTGTAGGGTGTTGCGATGAATGTTCAGAGCCAACGCCGTATCATGAATGCTGCCATTATGAAAAATAAAGCTACGTAGCGTGAGCAGCAGATCCGCATGTTCTTCCAGCTTGGCAACGGGATTGTGGGTCGCCGTTACCGCTTGTCCAAACTGGATAATGAATTGTAGCTGATCATAGGTAGCAAACGAAGTATCTGGTTGCAGCGCCAGTAGGACATTCATCGTATCCTGCGCCTGTGCATAGCTATGGGCAATCAGTGATTCGGGGCGTCCGGCTGTGAGTTGGGCTTGAGGTTGCTGCATCCGCAGCGTATCTAACAGGGACGGCAATTCTGCTTCATTTTGTACGAAGATCAGCTGCATATCGTCCTGCTCGCCTGTTTGAAATGAAGGGAATTGCAGCAGTACGCGTGCGGTTGGTTCATCTAGCTGTAGGCGGCGGACAAGCAGGACGGTCGTGCGAAGCAGCAGGTCCAGTCCGTATTCTGCTGCTTCGCGTCGCATACGCGGCGGATAGGCAGAGCCGGTATAGCGCAGCAGCTGCTCCAAAAACGCTTTTTTGCGGTTCGCTTCATGTGCGAGACTTTCCAAACGGCTGCGCTGCTCAATCAGCAGTGTGACCGTAGTGCGTACCAGATTGCAAAATGGACGGACTTCGTCCGGTTCGCCGCTAATGCCAATCACACCAATGCGCTGACCGTTGATCACGATCGGCTCATTGGTGCCTTTTTTCTCCAGACGACCATCCTGCCATACTTCAACCATCGTACCGGTTTGCAGTGCAGCAACCGCGCCTTGATGGACGGAACCGATGCGGCGGGCGTTACCGCTACCGATGATAATGCCCTGCTCGTTCATAATATTGATGTTGTACGGAATGTCCTGCATCATTTTGTCGACGATATCCTGTGCCTGTCTGTCTGAGAGCTTGTACATCTTCAGCCTCCTGATTGGTCATCCGGGTTGTGCATCTGAACAAAGTATAGATTCTTTTTTTACATAAAGTCAAAGACATATCGCACAACATGGAAAAAGACCGGTGCTGTATAGGTCAGACTGTCCACGCGACTAAGATAGCTTTCCTTGAGCGCTTCGGCTCTGCCACTGTCACCGATAAGCAGATCCCGCTTCAGCACGGAAATCGTCAAACTACCGAAAAAGCCCGCCAGACTGATCAGCGCCGCGATGATGAACGTAAAGCCTGTTCCAAACGGCGTTAAATACGGATGAGCGATATACGCTGCTGCCAACGTCGCCACAAATCCACAGGCAAAGCCTTCCCATGTGAGATGCGGATTGGAGGTGGGAACGATTTTGTGTTTGCCGATATACATGGATGCCACGTAATGCACCACATCGTTCAGCTGGGTCAGCAGCACGAGGAACAGCACCAGTCTGCCGCCATATTGTGGCGTTGCAAATGGGAAATATGCCAGATGGCTCAGACCGAATACCATTAGCATCAAGCCCCACTGGGTCGAGCTAACACTGCGTAAGAAGCCACCAGTGCCTTTGTTAATCAGGCGTGGCAAAGGCAACAGCAGGAATACATAGATTGGAATAAACACGATAAACATGCCATACCAGCCGATATAGATCCAGTAAAATTGCAGCGGAATTGCCAGATACGACCACAGAAACAGCCGCCGATCTGCCTTGCGCGTGCGAATCATTGAGTAGTATTCCTTGAGGGCAAAGAAGGTCAATACCATCAGGGAGAGTAGTGATACAATCTGGTTGAACAGCGTGGCTAGACAGAAAATAAAGAACATGCCCCACCATGTTTTGATACGTGTACCGATCAGTCGGTAATCGCGTTCTGGCTGGATTTTGCCAATGATTATGTAGACAAGCTGGACGATCAGTAAAGCTGTAAATACGAGAATGAGCGTAAGCAAAGACGCGCTCATATGCTACCACCGCCTATTAAGAAGTAAGATTGCTCTGTCGTATCAAATATGTCGCAGCAGACAGAGGTTCCTATGTTATTATGAAGGAATAATGCCAACTTGATAAGAGGGGAATTGCAGCATGAACGAGGAACAATCCGTTTATATTTTGCTGACGAATACAGGCACGCTGTTCACACGTATGATTCAGCTGTATACGAAGGCACCTTACAACCACGCATCGATCTCGTTTGACCGTGAATTGAGCGAACTGTACAGCTTCGGACGCAAGCAGCCGAAGAATCCGCTGAACGGCGGTTTTGTCAAAGAAAATATCCAGACTGGTACATATAGCAAGTATCCCAATACGACTTGTGTAATCTATGAACTCAAGGTAATGCCGCGTGAAGTCGAAAAAATGAAGCGAGTGCTGCATATTTTTATCCGCAGCAGTCAGAAGTATGGTTATAATCTGCTTGGTGTGATTGGCGTGGCTATTCAGGAACCGGTGGAGTTTAGCAACTCCTATTTCTGCTCGCAATTTGTAGCAGAGATTCTGCATCGTTCTGGCATTAAGTTGTGGAGCAAGCTGCCTGCACTGGTGACGCCGGAGGATTTGCGCAGCAGTGAGCGATTGCGACTAGTATATGAGGGCAAGCTAAGTGAATATGAGCCGGAGGCGATGTAGCCCCCGGCTTTTTCTTTTGCATGAGATGGGTAGAAGATAATTATGAAATGAATCATGACACTGCATATGTTATTTATACGTTGTTACTTGTATCCATAAGGTTATTTCACAAGCGGCAAATCGTATATCTGTTGTGCCATTTGCTTCAGCGTCTGCAAGGCTTGCAAATACGGTGCAGGTCCATAGCTTATGCGTGCAACGCCACATTGCGCCAATGCGTTCCAATCAGCTTCGCTGTTCACCATGACATTAATCGGTAACGGAGATTGCTTGCAAAGTGCTTCAATCAATGCCAAATCACTCAGACCCGGTACAAACAACCCATTCGCTCCCGCTTCTGCATACGCCTGCGCACGTTCAAGGGCTTGGTCAATATGTTGGATGGAATGAGCATCCGTTGGATTTTGGAAAAAGAGATCAGTCCGTGCATTGATAAACAGTTGCCCATCATGCAGATTCCCAGCATAGCGTGCTGCTCGCAAGCGTTCACTCTGCTCGGTTATGGAATACAATCCCTGCCCATCCGGCAAGCGGTCTTCCAGATTGATGCCGACGGCTCCATACGCGATCACTTGTAATACATGGCGACCAATCATGTCAGGATCAACGCCATATCCACTTTCGATATCAATCGTTACGGGTGTATGCGTAACACGGCATATGTGTTGTACATTCGCCAGCACAAGCTCCCATGCTAATTGCTCGCTATCCTCGTAACCATGCGCATGAGCGACTGCCCAGCTACCGGTAGCCAGCGCTTGTGCTCCCGTCTGCTCTACCGTGATGGCGCTGCCTGCATCCCAGACATTCATGAGGATGAGCGGCTGCCCTGGAATATGAAGTTTGTGAAATTGTTCGGTTTGTACGGCAAAAGTGTTCATAGAATCATTCCTCTCTTTTCTGTATGAGTATAGCTGTAGTATATCGCTTGTTTGCACTCGTCATCGCCGAAAATCAGGCACGGATTCTTTTCGCAGAGGTGATTTTAATTCCAATAATTAGAAAATATTCGTTTCGCTGAGGTGAGGAGGGTTAATAGTAGCCTATCAGAACATAACTCATCTTAGAGGAGCGAATACACGATGATGAAGAAAATTCAGGTGATTGCGCTGGCTTCTATGCTGGTATCCGCGGGTGCGGCAGTACCTGCTTTTGCAACGACAGGTGGTACGGGCGGAACAACAGGAGGAACAGGTACAGGAAGCACAGGCATCGGAACGGATGCTGGAGCAGGTACCGGTGGAACAACTGGCGGTACGACAGGAACCGATGGCACTGGCGGTACTACGGGAGGCACAGGCGGCACGATGGGAACGGATGGAACCGGAACGACTGACGGCTCAATGGGCGGTACGACCGATTCGACTGGGAGTACGACCAATCCCGCGGGAACGACAACGCCGGGAACAGGAACGACAACCGATCCATCTGGCACCACCAATGGAACAGGCACCACGACCGATCCGGCAACAGGTACAGGCACTGGAACAACCGATTCGACCGGAACGATGGGTACAGATAATGGAACGGGAACAGGTAGTACAGGAACAACCGGTACAACGGGGACTACTGGCACGACCGGTTCAACCACCGGAACAACTGGCGATACGATGAATATGAATGATATGGACGACATGGATAACGGCAGCAGCGGCAAATGGGGCTGGTTTGGTCTACTGGGTCTCGCTGGACTATGGGGATTGATTCCGAAACGTGAGCGTCCGAATCGATAATCACTAGATGAAGCAAGCATGTATAAGAGTGTAAAGATACGGCAATGATATAAATAGACCCGACAGGCAAAGAGAAGCATCTCTTCTTGCCAGTCGGGTCTATTTGTCTGTGCATATACATGTGAGTATTTGAATAGTACGTCTATATTTATATCGTTAAGATATTGTATTATGCCGACTCTCATGATTGAGCAGCCAATCCTTACGGGTCAACCCTCCCGCATAGCCACCAAGCTCGCCACTGGAGGTGATGACGCGGTGACAAGGGATGATGATCGCCAGCTGGTTGGAGCCGTTGGCGCGAGCGACAGCACGAGAAGCAGTCGGTCGACCAAGCTGTATAGCGATGCCTTGATACGAGCGTGTTTCGCCAACCGGAATCTGCATGAGCTGCTGCCACACACTTTGTTGAAAGGGCGATCCGATCATACGAATCGGAGTAGAGAAATGCAGAGAGGTTCCGGCAAAATACTGCTCCAGCTCCTGCTCGATAGATTCGATCACATCGTTCATGCCGGGGATAATCGCTGAGCCTGTACGTAAACGCAATCGTTCCACCTCGCGCTCCAAGCCTCGCCGATCTACAAACTCTAGCAACACCAGCGCCTGCTCGTCGGCAATGGCAATCATCGGACCGAGCGGCGTATCCAGCCATGCTGCTTTGAGGATATGCTGATCATTCAGCTTGGTTGGCGCATCGCCCATAATGCGGGCAAACGCATCGCGAAAGCCGCTGCCCGATTCATAGCCGGTATACAGCTGGCTGTCGATCACGCTTTGACCGGAGCGAATTTGCTTGAGCGCTAGCCCCATACGGCGAGCACGCGCATATTCTACAAAGGTCATGCCAAACCGCTTTTTGAACTGACGGCGTGCGGTCGATTCGTCGATAGACAATGCGCGGAAATCTTGCGTATTCCAGCGCTTTTCCGGGTTGTTTTCCACAGCTTCCACCAGTGTACGAATGACATCGGACACATGATTAGGATGCGACAGTGGACGACAGCGCTGGCAAGGACGGAAGGATGCCAGTAGCGCTTGCTGTGCATTGTCAAAAAACTCACAATTTTCAAATTTTGGCTTGCGCGCCGGACAGGTAGGGCGGCAGAAAATGCCGGTCGTTTTGACACCTACGTAGAACAATCCTTCATATTCTGTATTTTTTGAAATCAGCGCCTGATAGTATTCCTGCTTGCGATCCAGTGCAATCATGTTCATACGTCCTTTCATGTGGAAGCTTGAGTATACATGTAGTATATCGTCTGCCTGACATATTCATCGCCGAAAATCAGGCATTTATTTTTTTGTTGGGTATGTAGAAAGTGTAATGAACATATTCTATATAGTATAAAAAACACTAGCACAAGTAATAAGAAATTTACATGTACTAGTGTTTGGGTTGAAAGCTGAATATTTACTACTGAACATCATCTTTTGAGCCTACAAAAAATTGAATAGTTTCGTTTATATTTTTTCCATTGTCGTTTCCTGACTGAGTATGAAGGTTGTGAATGACATTTTGAATATCATCTATTTTTTCTCTGTTTCCATTCTTGTCTATAAAGTAATAGTCGATTGTGCCAGTTTTATTGGAGTCTGATGTTGAAACCTTACCTGTATCTGGAATTTGAACGATAGCATCTTTTCCTTCATATTTCAAAGGGGCAGCTCCTTCTTGTTCAAAAACAATGTCGACTTGTCCAGTATAGTTTTGTGGAATTAAAAAGATATAATGTTGACGCTCTTGTTTGAAAACAAAGAACAAAGATACTACAGCAATAATAACAATAGCAAAAACTAAAATACCAATTCTATTTTTTCTACTCATATTTATCCTCTTTCTCTGTTTTTTAATTCAATACATACACTTTAGCATCATAGTTTAATTCTATGGAACAGTCAGTTAATATTACAAAATAAAAAAAGTAGGGGAGTAATCCCCTACTTTCGTATTTACATATAAGTCAAAATCCACATGGCTAATCAAGTGGTTTCATCTTTATTTTCCATACTGAGATATAATCAGGACAAAAAAATGAAAGAACCTAGATTCATCTCATTCTTCTGTTTCGCATCACTACGCCGTCTCCGGCACAATCACTTCCACATGTGCTGGCAAAATGTGCATGTTAATCGGTAGTGTCGGTCCTTCCTCACCATCTACATTAGTACGTACCGGCTCCGTAGAGCTGACCGTAATCTGACGAGCGGTAAAGTAAGTCACGTCCTGATGATCCTTCAGGTTGCCTAGCAGCAAGGATGTGCCGACAGCAAGCGTGTTGAATAGATTCAGGTTGTGAATAATGAAGCCGTGCAGCAAGCCGTCATCCACCTCGGCATCCGGGGCGATCTTTTCAAAACCACCAACTGAGTTGGTCAGGGTAGCGATAAATAGTGGCGATTCGCCGGACCATGTTTGTCCATCGTATTCGATCACAAGTGGCGAAGCAGAGCCACCGATCAATTCGCGGAATCCTTCACGGAAATAGGCAAAGGCGCCAAGCTTGGATTTGTCCTCGGAGGTAACGGACGATAGCGATTCTGCCATCGAACCGGCTGCTACCACATTGGCAAACAATTGATCGTTCAATCGCGCCATATCGACCTTGCGCCGATTGGAGGACAACAGGGTGCGGATGGCTTCATCCGTATTAAGCGGAATATTCAAGGCACGGGCAAAATCGTTCACCGTACCGAGCGGAATCACACCCAGCTGCGGGCGGTGCTGCTGATCCAACAATCCGTTAATCGTCTCATGCAGCGTGCCGTCGCCACCGATGGAGATGACCAGATCGAAGCAGTCCGCACATGCGGACGCGCAATATTTGGTCGCATCCAGTTCTTTGGCGGTTTCGTTAATTACGACATCGTATCCAGCTTCGTCGCGTAGAAGCTGTTCAACCTTTTCCACATATTGTTGTGCCTGCTCCTTACCGGAGGAGGGATTGATAATAACCATGGCTCGCTTCACAGGGAATGTTCCTTTCTATTGTAAAATGGGATAAGTATCTCAAATGGTTTGTATCGAATACCGTATGACATTGAAGTACCATCAGGCAAGATTGAACAATAAGCCGAGATTGAAAAGGGTAATGTCATCTTGGCGGAATCACCGCATGTATTATATACCCCAAAACAAAGGCTCTGCTGTAGGTCCAGCAGAGCCTTTTTGTAAAATTATTACTAACTATCTGAACGAAGCGTGAGGGTGAACAGTCAACCGAAGTGGAAGCTTGGCTCCGACTTAGGATTGTGTCTGCATATATACGTAAAAGGTGGTGGATTGACCAACAACGCTGGTCGCTTCGATCTTTCCTTTATGCTGCTCTACGATTGATTTGGCAATGGCTAGACCGAGTCCGTGACCGCCCAGCTTGCGCGCACGCGACGTATCTGTGCGATAAAAGCGGTCGAAGATGCGAGGCAGATGTTCGGCAGCGATACCGTCACCGGTATTCGTAACCGACAGCACCGCCTGATTGCCTTGGCGGTGTAGCGTTAGCTTGATGTCGCCGCCTGTATTGCAATATTTGATCGCATTGTCCAGCAGGATCATAGTCACCTGATGGATTTGCTGGCTGCTGCCCTCGACTACCAGACCTGGCGTAATATCATAGTCCAATGTCAGGTTTTTCTCGAAAATGACTGCTTCCATCGTCAGAATGATATTTTCCACTGTGTCGCTCAGATCGAAATCGGTGTACATCATCGGGGTACGCGTCTGCTCCATTTCAGTTAGAAACAGCAAATCGCCAGTAAGACGTGCCATGCGCTCGGTCTCGCCTTTGATATAATGCAGCCATTTGGACTGGTTGCGGATCGTATCGTCTGGGTTGGCGAGCAGCACATCGGTATTGGTATTAATGACCGCCAGCGGCGTTTTTAGCTCATGAGAAGCGTCAGCGATAAATTGCTTCTGCTTGTCAAATGCTTCGCGTACTGGCTGAATCGAACGGTTCGCAAAGTACCGACTCGTGAAAAAGAGCAGAATGAGCATCACGACACCGACAGCGGCAAATGTATATACCAGGTTGGTCAAAATATCCTGCCGCGCCGTAATATCCAGAAACGTATACAAATACCCATCGTTGAGCGGCTGGCGGATAAATGTCCAGTCGCTGCCATCCAGCGTGAATTGCCCGCGCTGGCTCCCTTGATCCAGTGCTTCTTTTAAGGCGTTTGTGTATACGCTAGTCTCAATATCGACCTGCGATTTCTGATTGATCACACTACCCGCAGTATCCGTCTCGATCATAAATGCAACCGCACGCTCCGGCGTACCATTCATCATATTGCCATTGGATGGGCTGGTTGCCGTATTCGCATTTGTACGCTGCGTTTCGTCATTCATAGTCAGGCTGGTATCGCTAGTAGTTGTACCCGTCGATGTATCGCCATCCGTACTGGATGTAGAATGGGATGTGGACGGTTCGGTGGTAGAGGTGGAATTGGGATTACTACTGCCATTATTTTGTGAGCCGGGTGGACCTTGTCCGTTGCCAGGGTGCATGTACGATTCAGAAATGCGGCTGATCTCCTGCTGAATATCGTTCTGCACATCCCGATAGGTAATCGTATAAATGGAAGCAAAGGCGATGATCATCAGAATGGAGATGGTCGCCAGATTGAGAATCAGAAAGCGATTGCGTAGCTGCTTAAACATTACTCATTCACCTCAAGTACATAGCCTACATTGCGGATGGTGCTGATCTTGGTTGTCGAATGCAGGAAATTCAGCTTTTTACGCAGGAAGGATACATACACTTCCACATTGTTATGCTCCGCCTCGGAATCAAATCCCCATAGCTTCTCGATAATCTGCTCCTTAGATGTGATCGATTGCTTGCGCACGATGAGCAGCTCCAGCAGTTCCGTTTCCTTCAAATTCAGCTTCATTTCTTTGCCGCCTACGGTCAGCTTGAGATTGGCGGCATTCAGCTCCAGATCGCCATAACGCAGCGAGTCGTCTGGCGGAACCTCACCTTTACGGCGCAGCGCGGCACGAATACGCGCCATTAGCTCCTCGGACGAGAACGGTTTCGCAATATAATCATCTGCGCCATAATCCAAACCAGTCACTTTGTCGGAAGTCTCCCCTTTGGCAGTCAGTAGAATGACTGGTGTAGAATCGCCCTGATTGCGCAGCGTTTTGAGCACGCTGATTCCATCCATTTCCGGCATCATAATATCGAGCAGCAGCAGATCATAAATGCCGCTCTGCGCATAATCTAGCCCAGTCCGACCGTCATGTACAGCGTCTACCGAATAGTTGTGCTTTTTCAAAATCTGCATGAGCGCTTCCGCCAGATGCAGCTCATCCTCCACGATCAGTATTCTCATTGTCGTATCTCCTTCATCTATGCTTATTCCAGCGTATCGCCGGGTACGTGTACATCGGTTGTGTGTAGTATAGCGTTGTAAGCTTTAGCGAACCTTAATGGAATGATAGATCATGCTCATTTCCAATACTCCAAGCAATACTCCAAGCCTTCATACTTCATGGCATCAGATTAGTATCAGCGTATCACAGGTTGTCGTTGGGGTGGAAAGCAAATTCCATCTCGTATGAACCATATCGAGTAGAACATATATCCGCCAAACGATGGTCCAAATTAGTGCGGATAGCACTTTCTGGAAATAAACACTTTCTTTTATGAGTCAAAAGAACTAATATAGTAAATAAGTAGTGGTCTGATTATTGAAAATTCAGAGCAAATCCGGTTCCCATCCTTCACGTATACGCAGCACATCATGTAAGCACTTGTCCATATCGCTCCTGCATTCAGTCATGTTGACAGAATAGGGGATAATACCATCTATTAACAAGGTGTTTGCGCATGATCATCAATGGAAACGGAATCTGGAATGTGCAGAGAGGAGAACATACCATGACGAAAATTCAAGTTTTGATTGCTGACGACAACCGGGAATTTACGTATATGTTGTCGGATTACATTTCCCGGCAGGGGGATATGGAGATGGCGGGTGTCGCTGCGCACGGGGAGGAAGTGCTGCGCATGATGCATATGATGCCGCAGCTGCCGGATGTGCTCATTTTGGATATTATTATGCCGCATTTGGACGGACTTGGTGTATTGGAGCGGTTGCAGGATTGGAAAGGTAAACCGCTACCGAAGATTATTATGCTGACTGCCTTTGGTCAGGAAAATATTACGCAGCGCGCTGTTGAGCTGGGTGCTTCGTACTATATTGTGAAACCATTTGATCTGGAGATGCTGATGAACCGCATTCGTCAGCTGGTGAGCGTTCCAAGTAAAGGAACAGCACCACAGGCTGCACCCACGCGACCGACGCCGCCAGCGATCCATTCCTCGATGGCTACCGCCGTATCGCCGGGAACCGTGCGCAATCTGGAGATCGACATCACCGTTATCATCAACGAAATCGGCATCCCGCCGCATATTAAAGGCTACAAATTTCTGCGCGAAGCGATTGCACTCATTCACCAAAACCCGGGTATTCTCGGCTCTATGACCAAAATCCTCTACCCGCAAATCGCCGAAAAATACGATACCACCCCGCCACGGGTCGAGCGTGCGATTCGCCATGCGATCGAGGTCGCTTGGGCGCGCGGCAATATGGACAGCATTAATAACCTATTCGGCTATGAGGTCCATGCTACTCGCAACAAACCGACCAACAGCGAATTTATCGCGCTGATTGCTGAACGATTGCGTTGGGATCATAGTTTATCGAACACTTGATATAATCCTACTATCAAACCCAATATGGCAATCCCATTACCAATAGACCATATCATGATCATACGATCATCACACCCATACATCAGTACCACCAATCGGCAAATTACCACAATCACCCACATAAAGGTACACCTCAACACTACTCCACCGCGAAAGCAGGAGTAGTGTTTTTTTGTATGCCTGCGATAACTCCGTATAGGTGCGGAATCTATTTTCATGCCGAATCCTTACCTTGTCCGTGTCTTCGCCTTATTCTCTTTCGATGCTATTTGTGCTATTGCTATTCGCGCTATTAATGAAAGAAAATATTCGCTACTTCACCGCATTCGATCCTAATGTAGATGTTTGTAAATTTATTATCGCAATGTAAAACATTTAAGATTCACTAAAGGTTCCCCCCGTAAGATACAAACATAAGCAACAGACACACAGTCAAAACAAACGACAAACGGTCCAAACCATAGAGCACATCGCATCCCACATACGAGAGGAAATGATCCACATGGCTATTGAAGTGTTTAACCGCTACGAAAGCAAATACCTAATGAACACCGCCAAATTCAATGAACTGTACGCTGACCTGCTGGAATATATGGAACTGGATGCGTACAACAAGCAGCACGACTTTTACAGCATTAGCAACATCTACTACGACACACCAAGCAACACACTGATCCGCGAAAGTTTATCCAAACCGAAGTACAAAGAAAAGCTTCGCCTTCGTGCTTACGGTGTACCGGATGCCAACGCCAAAGTCTATCTGGAGATCAAAAAGAAATTCACCGGGCTGGTCAACAAGCGTCGTACGGCGCTGCGATTGGATGAAGCATACGAGTTTGTACGCACTGGTGTTGCTCCTGAACTTCAGGATTATATGAACAAGCAGGTCGTCAACGAAATCAGCTACTTCCTGCGACTGTACGATCTGGCTCCGCGCTTGTATCTCTCGTACGACCGCAAAGCACTGTTCAGCAAGGAAAGCCGCGATCTACGGATCACCTTTGACACTAACATTCGCTGCCGACGCTACGATCTGAAGCTGGAGCAGGGCGATTATGGCGAACAGCTGATGGAACCGGATCAATGGCTGATGGAGGTCAAAGCGGAAAACACCGTTCCCCTCTGGTTATCTAAATTGCTCGGCAAGCACGGGCTGTACCGCACCGGCTTTTCCAAATACGGCAATGAATACAAGAAAATGATCAAACATCGCAACCAACCGACACCGACTCTACCAATTCTCCAACCGGAGCTGGTACCGGTCAACGAACCTGTCATTACTATCCCTACCGAAAAGGAGACGATCCTCTATGCTTGATAGTTTGTTTAGCACCACATTAAGCACCAGCACGACCGACCTCACTCTGAGCGGCGCGCTGATCACCATTCTAATCTCAATTATTCTCGGCGGTATCATCAGCCTAACGTATATGAAAACGAACAAAGCCGGTTTTTCCCAAAGCTTCACCTTAACGATGGTACTGCTTCCCGTCATCGTCGCCATCATTATCCTGCTGATTGGCAGCAATATCGCTAGAGCATTCAGTCTTGCTGGTGCCTTCTCGATTATCCGTTTCCGCAGTGCTCCCGGCGATCCGAAGGACATCGCATACGTCCTGTTCACAATGGCAGCTGGTCTGGCAGTTGGTACCGGATATTACGGTTACGCAGTCCTGTTCACGCTGATCCTTTGCGCACTGATGCTTCTGCTCAACCGCTTCAACTTCGGTCGTAAGAAAACCGAGCAACGTATGCTAAAAGTGACCATTCCTGAAAATCTCGGCTACGAAGAAGCCTTTAACGAAGTATTTCACAAATTCGACGTGCAATATGACCTGAAAAAAATCAGAACGACCGAGCTAGGCAGTTTGTACGAACTCGTGTATCTCGTCACCATGAAGCCAACGACGAATCAAAAAGAATTTCTGGACGATATCCGCTGCCGCAACGGCAATCTGGACTTGTCCCTGACGATGAGCCCAACTCCAGTCAACGAATATTAATCATCTACACGCTCCGGCAGTTGAATGTCTCCAAGCGAGATCCACACGCAACCTGCCGGAGCATCATCACAACCTTGACCATGACGCCCCTGATCAATGAGCGATTCATATCAAACGATCCTGAAAGGAAGATGTATTATGAGAAACGTAACCAAACAACCGACCTCCCCGTCCACGAAGAATAAAAAAGGCATTGCCAAAAAAGTGACGTCTGTCTTTTCCGCATTGATTCTATCCGCATCCATCTTGGCAGCATGCAGTACATCGACTGGCGCAACCAGTGCAACGACGAGTGCATTGACCACATCATCGGCAACTCAGATCAGCACATCGACCGTAACGACACCAGTAACGACCACCAGCGCCGATCTAGTTACCTTCAAAGATTCCGATCATACAACGGATTGGAGCGCGGATAGCTCCACCATGATTACACTAAGCGGCAGCAGTGCTTCCGTCTCTGGCGATGGTGCTGAAGTATCTGGCGGCAACGTAACGATCACAACAGCTGGTACGTATGTGATCAGCGGTGAGCTGACCGATGGACAGATTATCGTCAACAGCACAGAAGAAGGCGATGTGCATATCGTTCTGAACGGCATCAATATTACCGACAGCGACAGCGCACCGATCTACATCCAAGAAGCCGACAATGTCATTTTGACACTGCAAGAAGGCACGGAAAATACACTGACCGACGGTTCCAACTATGTATTCGCTGACAGCTCCACGGATGAGCCAAGCGCAGCACTGTTTAGTAAAGCCGATCTGACGATCAACGGCACCGGTATACTGAATATCAACGCCAACTACAAAGACGGCATCACCAGCAAAGACGATCTAAAAATCGTTTCTGGTACTTTCAACATCCAAGCGGAAGATGACGGTATCGTTGGTAAGGATATGGTTGCAGTCGAGAACGGTACATTTACTATTACTGTTGGCGGCGACGGTATCAAATCGACCAATGACGAGGATACAGACAAAGGCTTTGTCGCTATCACCGACGGTACATTTACAATCACTGCTGAGAATGACGGCATTCAAGCGGAAACGGTACTCGTGACCGATGGCGGTACGTACAACATCACAACTGGTGGCGGCAGTGCCAATGCTGAAGCACATACCGAAGAAATGCCGGGTGGCGGCATGGGCGGTGGAATGGGTGGCGGTGGCACACCTCCAACCGGTACACCTCCGGGTAGCACCGACACAACGACATCCAGCAACACCAACACATCGGCAGCAGCAACAGATAGCAGCGTAACAACAGCCAATGCGACAACAACAGCTGCGAATGTAACGACAACGGCAGCCAGCACATCGGCAGATTCTACAGCAACAGATACGACTACAACCGAAGAATCATCCGACAGTGCCAAAGCATTGAAAGCTGGAACCGATCTGGTCATCAACGGCGGTACGTTCACTGTGGATGCCAAAGACGACAGTGTACACAGTAACGGCACGGTAACGATCAATGGCGGCGACCTGACACTGGCAACTGGCGATGATGGTGTACATGCTGAATCGACACTGAGTATCACTGACGGTACAGTGAACATTGCGAAAAGCTATGAGGGTCTGGAAGGAACTACGATTGCAGTCTCCGGCGGCGAAACGCATGTTGTAGCAAGCGATGACGGTGTGAATGCTTCCGAAAGCGACACAATGACAACGACCGATGCGACAACGACGAACGAAACAGCAGCAGCCAGCACTGATACATCGGTCGTAACGGCGAGCA
Source organism: Paenibacillus sp. JQZ6Y-1 (assembly GCF_040719145.1). Classification (NCBI taxonomy): domain Bacteria; kingdom Bacillati; phylum Bacillota; class Bacilli; order Caryophanales; family Paenibacillaceae; genus Paenibacillus; species Paenibacillus kandeliae. The sequence goes on along the minus strand of NZ_JBFDUZ010000005.1, from coordinate 177,970 downwards.
CAAATGCTACAGATGCAGCAGTAACTACAGCCAGCGCAACAACGGATACTGCCAACGTAACAACAGCGAATGCTGCGGCAACCGATACAGCGACAGCAACACAAGCGGCAGGCGGTTTTGGTGGCGGTGGCGGACCACAAGCAGCAGGCAACGCGCTGATCAACATCACTGGCGGTACCCTGTATGTAGATGCAGAAGGCGACGGTCTGGATGCGAATGGTTCGATCACGATGTCCGGCGGTACGGTAGTCGTGAATGGTCCAACATCGAATGGTAACGGTACACTCGACTATGACGGTACCTTTGAAATGACAGGTGGCTTCTTGGTTGCTTCGGGCAGCTCCGGTATGGCACAATCCACTTCCGACGGCTCAACCCAATATTCGGTAGCGATGAGCTACTCCACCACACAGGCAGCAGGCACACTGGTTCATCTGCAAGACAGCGATGGCAATAACATCCTGACCTTTGCACCGGATAAAGACTATCAATATGTCGTTGTTAGCTCTCCTGATCTGAAAGACGGCAGCTACACCCTGTACAGCGGTGGTTCCTCCACAGGTACAGCAACAGACGGACTGTATACGGACGGTACGTACAGCGGCGGTACAGAAGTAGTGAGCTTCGATATTTCCAGCAATGTAACATGGTTGAGCGAATCCGGCGTATCCACTAGCAACCCGAACGGCGGCATGGGTGGAATGGGCGGCGGTGGCGGCAGACCTGGACAACAACAAGGTACAACGAACAGCACCGACACGACGACCGATACCAAGTAAGCAGTAATGTGTACGGAATAGAAGAAACAAACAACACAGGATCATAGTAAAAAAACGACTAGGCAAAAGCCAGTCGTTTTTTTGCTGTATGGTGCAGCAGTATGCTGTCACATGGAATGCCACATCTAATTTCGTTTATGCGAGTGTTGTAAAAGCGAAGCGATATACAGAAGAATGCCAATGATGACTGTCAGCAACAGGTATACCGTTTCCCAGCCGTTATCCAACACATGGATATTGAACAAGGAAAGCAAAAAGTGTAGCACATAGAAACCAATCACGGCTGCAATCATATAGATAACGATCATTACTATATTCCTTTCCTATGGAATGAGCATACGTTCTTGCTATCAGAGATTCGTATGCTAGATCGAGTGCGCCATACGTCTGCAAGACTGCTGGTATTTCTTTCATTTTTCGCTATTAGCATCATTTTCCTACTAGTGTCATCAGGGATCGTGCCGGGATGGTAATATCCTTTTTCATCGAAACGGTAGACTGCTTTTTCAGATCGGCAGAATCGGAAGTCAGATAAGGCTCAAACTGCTTCACATCCTTGCCACCGGGTAGGTTGCTGATGTCCACATGGATCGTTTTGTCTTCATTGCTGCTGTTGACGAATACAACGGACAGCTGCTTGTCTTTGTCATGATAATACGCCGAGCCCATCAGACCATTCGGGTCGTTGGCACCTTCTAGACCGATGCGTTCTGCACCAGGACGAACGAAGCGGCTGTAATTGCCCAGCGCCCATAGCGTTTTGGATGGTAAAATGGACTGTTCATCGCCCGGATTGTTGTAATCAGTGTAGATCAGACCGTCCTTGTAATCTTCTTTGGATACGGCAAGCCACCATTGCCATGCGGATGCCTGTGTTGTCACCATATCATAGTGGATCACTTTGGCTACATCCAGTGCCGTTGTCATCGTCAGATCACGTCCGGGTCCACGATCGCCGAGGATACAGTATTCGGACATCCAGAATGTCATATTTTTTCCGTATCGGTTCAAATTGTCACGAACCAGCTCACGCAGACGCACCAGTCGGTCGTCGCCGGGATTGGATTGATCAGACCAGTAGGCGTGAGCGCTCATCTTATTGCCGATGATCTGTGCTGTTGTGGGGTCACCCAGCAGTTCCTTGATATATTCGCTGTATTTGCCGGGATACTTGCCGCCTGCATTGCCACTGGTGTAGGTGCTGCCAGCTTTTCCGGTAAACGCAGCGTACTGATCGTTATCCAGCAGGGATAAGTATTCGACTGCTTCGATGGCATCAATCTCGGTATGCAGACCGCGTTTTTGCAGCTCGGTATGCAGGGCATTCAGCACATTGCGGATGTCTTGCATGTTATAGCGATTGCCTTCCTGCCCGGCTTTGTTCCAGTCCCATGTCGGTTCGTTGATCGGGCTAATATAGTCGAAGCCCAGCTTTTGCTTGTCAAAATGCTCCAATACATCTGCGAGAAATACGGCATAATCCTGAACCGCCTCTGGCTTCAGATTGGTGCTGCCAACCGAATCGTCTGGCTGCCCGTGTCCATTTTTGGTCATCCATACGGGTGGGCTATTTACAAAAGCGACCGTTTGGCTGACACCACGCTGCTTGGCGGCTTTGAGAAACCATTGCTGCCCTGCCTGCTGTGACCAGTCGTATGGCTGATTGGCAGCCGATTTGAAGCTGTCCGCTCGGCGCCAAGGATCGCTAATGATATCCTGATCGGTCGCGGTGCTGCCTGCACCAATATTGAAGCGCCAGATGGACAGCCCAATGCCTTTATGCTTGGAAAATAGCAGATCGGCGACACGATTTTTGTTTTTGTCCGACCATTCGGAGCCGATATGATCGATACTCCATGCACCAGATGCGCCGAAGCCGTCGATATGCTGGTAATGCTGCTGTCCGTTGATTGTAATTGTTTGTACACTGCGTTGAGGTTCTTGCTTGGATGCAGTGGTGTCGTTGCCTGTAGACGACGCTGCTCCAGCACCGGATGCCATACTGGAAAAGAGCGCGATGGATAGGGATAGCGCGCTCAATCGAGGTAACCATCTGGTGGGGTTGTTATGGATCAATCTCATGACATGTCCTCCTTCAAATGATGAGCTATGTAGTGCTGGTATGAACAGGATAAGCGACAATTAGGCATTAATTGTATACGCTTACAATAATGAGTATAACCAATTCTATCCTTTTCAGGAATCCCTATTATGATAGTTATCTATTGTGTAGGCTTGGAGAAACATGAGAATGACGGTGATTATGTGCATGAAATGGCTTTTTGACGCTGGAGAAGCATACAATATAAGGTAGAGAATCGCAGCGGTTTACTGGCAAGACAACGGAACGACGAAGCTACCAAACAACAAAAATATTAAATAACAACACAACAACACAACAACACAACAAAATTACCTTGTTCCCATGTGTGAAATAAATGATCTGCACATTGCACATCACATAACATCTTTGAGCAGAAGGGAGGAAATGATTAGCATGGATCAGCATTATGAAGCCCTATGGCGATTGGCGGCTGAGACGGGCATGAAGCAGCAGGAATGGACGCCATTTATTCAGGGGACGACGATTCGTCAGATTCGGGCGGGGCAACAGCTGATTGCTGCGGGAGAGTCGGTTAAAGCGGCTTACTTTTGCGTGAGCGGATTGTTTCGGCTCTATTATATATTGGAGGACGGACGCGAATACAATGTAGGCTTTACATTGGAAGGCGATTACGCGACATCCTATGCAGCAATGATTCAAAGAACCCCCTCAGCGTATACGATTGAAGCACTGGAAGATTCGGTGGTTATCGAAATGGATCATGGGCTGCTAGAACAGTTGATGGCAGAGCATCATAGCTGGGAGCGCTTTGTCCGACTGGCAGTGGAGAGGCTGTATATTCGAAAAGAAGAACGGGAGCGCGAGTTGCTGTATTTGTCTGCCGCAGAGCGATATCAAGCTTGTTTACACAAATATCCGGGGCTAGAGCAGCGCATTCCGCAGTATCATATTGCTTCCTATATTGGTATTTCACCTGTGTCGCTTAGTCGGATGTTGCATCGCGGCGAAATCTAATAACCAGCGCCTAACTGTGATGCTACTCAGCAGATGTAAGTTTGTCATTAACCTATGTTAATGAGGAATTTCGATGAATATTTTACAATCAAGTCAGCACAGGATGAAATATGATCCACTGATCACGTAAAGGAGAATGATGAAATGCGTTATATGATGATTGTACTGTTGGAATTTTATCCGTCTTGGTTGGCGTTGCCGCGAGAACAACGGCGCGTACATGCTGCTGGATTGCAAGAGATTATACAGCAGCATAAGGATAAGGTAACTGTGCGGTTTTTTGACGCCGAGGCACTACCGGGCAAGGACTACACTGACTTTGTCGTCTGCGAAACGGACGATATGGAATCGTATCACTATATGTGGGAAGCGATTCGCGACTCCGAGCCTTACACACGCGGCTATATGAAGATTAAAAATGTCATTATGGGTTTGGAAAATGCTTTTGAATCGTACGAGAAGCAGGTACTGGGCATGGAATAATAGGATTGCCGCCCTGATCCCTACTTGATAACGCTGCCCCTTTACTACAATTGTTTTGAATCGCGAGGAACCGTCTCGTATATTGATAGGCAAACATCGCCTCAAGTCGTCTACCTCTACAGACGACTTGAGGCGATATTTTTTAGAAGAAGCAAGCAGTAAAAAGGAAAATATGTATAAAATACCAAAATATAATTTGCATAATATGCACGATCATTTATATTTATGTAAATTTACTTGACGTGGAAGAAACGCGTTTATTATAATTTACCTCAAATCACATGCTTTTATGTAAAATAAACTAACATAAAATTCGCTTTTTGCTTAAAAAAATACATGGAGGTGAAAATAAACCGTTTGGCTGGATTACATAGAATACGGAATACATGAATCTGCTGCTTGTTTACCGCTTGCTTTGAATTTTTATACATACAAACAACAGCGTGATATACATGTGTGCAACACTCAACCAACATCCTGAAGGAGGAATTTGTATGATCAAATGGAATGGCTGGACAAGAAACATAGGGGCGTTTGTATTAGCGACGGCGCTGGTATTACCGATTACATTGGAATCCGCATCAGCGGCAACCTCCACTACCGCAAGCACGACAGCGAAGACTACAGCCGTGGCAGCAAGTACATCTGCGTCGGCAACAGCACCTGCTGCTGTCACAAAAGACCTGCCCAATATCAAAATATTAGCGACGGGCGGCACTATTGCTGGTTCCTCCTCGTCCAATACCGATGTGACCGGGTATCAGGCGGGAGCGCTCGGTATTGATACACTGATCAATGCCGTACCGGAAATGAAGGATATTGCGAATGTGAGCGGCGAGCAAATCGCAAATGTCGGTAGTCCAGACGTCGACAATGCTGTACTGCTCAAGCTTGCGAAACGCATTAATGAATTGCTGGCTTCCGACGATGTAGATGGAGTTGTCGTTACACATGGTACGGATACGTTGGAAGAAACCTCCTACTTCCTCGATCTGGTTGTGAAAAGTAACAAGCCAGTCGTGGTTGTAGGGGCGATGCGTCCAGCTACAGCGATCAGCGCGGACGGTTCCTTTAACCTGTACAATGCTGTCAAAATCGCTGGTACACCGCAAGCGAGTGGCAAAGGCGTCCTGATCGAGTTGAATGACCGCATCGGCGCAGCACGTTATATTACGAAAACCAACACCACTGGAACGGATACATTCAAATCGACCGAGCAAGGATACTTGGGTGTTGTATCCGGTGGTAAAGTGTACTTCTATAACGAGCCAACCCGTAAGCATACGGCTGATTCCGTATTCGATATTACGAATCTGACAGAATTGCCGCAGGTGGATATTTTGTACGAGTATCAGAATAATGGAAGTTATCTGTACGATGCAGCCGTAGCCGCTGGTGCCAAAGGCATCGTGGTTGCTGGCAGTGGCAATGGCTCCTTATCCACGCTGTCCAAAGCAGGCGCGATCAAAGCTGCCGCGTCTGGCGTAGCGGTTGTTCGCTCTACCCGCACAGGCAGTGGGGTAGTGACGCACTCTACTGAGGATGACCAGAACGGCATGATCTCATCCGACTCGCTCAATCCACAAAAATCACGCATTCTGCTGATGTTGGCACTGACTCAAACGAAGGATGCGAAGCAGATTCAGACATTTTTTGACGAGTATTGAGTAGAAAATGGTATGGAGTAGAGGGTGTCATTGAGTGTAGAGTATTAGATCTTGAATAGTGAAATAGAGAAAGCCGTTCTCATTAGAGAGCGGCTTTTTGCTTGTGACCATTGCAACGGTGTGACCAACCTATGTTAAAAGTGCTAAGATGAATGCAGAGCGGTATCTTTTCTTTTGGAGATCGTCCATAGTAAACAAAGAGTCTGATCCATTCTTACCCTACATAACGAAACGAACAGGAGAGTAATTATGAGCAAAATTCGGATCGCCGTTACCGGGCTTGGTAATATGGGAGAAAGCTTAGTCTATACATGGTTGCCACGTTATGCAGAGCAAGCGGAGATCGTTGCCGTTTGTGATGTAGATAGCGAAAAGCGCAAGCGTGCGGTGGCAGAAACAGGAGCGCGCGAATATGAAGCGGCGGCATATATCCGTATGCTGGACGAGATCAAGCCGGATCTGGTGTATATCGCTGTACCGCCTGCCTTTCATTACGATGCGGCAGTTGCGGCATTTGAACGGGGCATTGCTGTATTTTGTGAGAAGCCGCTGGCGAACAGTCTGGATGAAGCAAGGGCTTTGCTGGAATGCGGAGCAGAGTCGGGCAAGCTGCATGTCGTGCATTTTTCGTTTCCACAGGAGCCTGCCGTGCTACAGCTGGGCAAATGGGTGAATGAAGGAAAAATTGGCGAGATTCGTAAAATGGAACTGCTGCTCCATTTTCCGCAGTGGCCGCGTGCATGGCAGCAGAATAGCTGGATTTCTACACGTCAGCAGGGCGGATTTATTTTGGAGGTCGGTGTGCACTGGATTCACATGATCCAGCAGATCTTTGGTGAGATTACGCATGTGCAAAGTCATGTGATCTATCCCGACGATCCGCAGCAGTGTGAGCAGGAAGTGAAGGCGACGCTGACGTTGCACAATGGGCTTCGTGTTCATCTGTCAGGACATAGCGGTCAAGCGCAGCAGGAGCGTGTCTCGTTGCTGGTACACGGTGAGCAAGGCGATATTGCGCTGGAAAATTGGGAGCAGCTTTATTGGAATGAGGTCGGTCAAGCGCCGCAGCCAATGGAGCATTCCATAGCGCCGGAAGACAGCCATTTGCCGATTTTCGGTGAGATCGTGAATCTGCTGCAAGGTCAGCCGGGTCAAATCTATGACTTTTACGATGGATACAATGCGCAGGTTGTGCTGGAAGCGCTGCGTCAGCCATCGTCTGAGGACGCTATGGATCTGCGTCCGTTGTACATTCGACGAGAACAGTAAACGACGAGTAGTACCAGCATACATGAGCGAAGCCTGCGACGAATCCGTTGCAGGCTTTGTTGTTCGTTGGGGTATTGGCTATTGTTATAGCGGATATGATGTTATGACTGTGCTGTATCCCTTTTGTACCATGCCTTTTACATGAGTGTACTGCGGATAGTGATATATTGTTTATACGAAAATGCCCAGCAGTACCGCTCCGGCGATGGCGAGCAGGAGTAGCTTCTTTTCACAGGCAGTGACGGAAGCGGGCTGGCGCACATCCATCTTCCAAATCCACCAGATGGATAGCAGCACGATGATGCCCATACCGACAGCGGCGATATACCGTCCGCTGATTGCGAGCCAGATACAGCAGAGTGCGATGAGCAGCATATACGCCAGTGCAGGTACTCGGCTATATTCGTTCCCCCAGCGATCGGCAGACCAGACGACACTGGTACGTTTTACCGGTGAAGCCTGACGGTCGGCGTCTAGATCGGGAATATGATGCACCATGACCCAAGCGATGCAGTACAAAGCATTGATGATCGCATTTTGTACCGACCAGAGTGGGAAGCTGCCGGTAGCCAGCCATGCACCACCCAAACCGAGAAACAGTGCCGACGGAAAGGTGCTGATCCATTCACCAGCAAGCGGGTAATAGCTAAGTCGCAGTGCAGGGAGCGAGTAGGACGCTGCACCCCAGATGCCAACCAGTAATAGAATCGCTAGTCGGTACTGTCCGGTTAGCAGCAGGATCACATCCAGCACAAGCAGAATGCCTGTCAGCCATAGACCAAAGCGATATAGCAGCCCCGGCGTAATGCGCCCTTCCTGAATGACGCGACTGCCGCCAGATAGCATTGCCGGGCTATGCTGATCTGTACCGGACAAGTAGTCGGTATAATCGTTGAGTGCATGAGTCAGAATACCGTGGATGAGGATGCAGCCGACTAGCAGTACTGCGGAGATCAGCACGGTGTTGACTACTGAAATCGTATCGTATGCCAGTAGTGGAAAAACACCGGAGAAAATAATCGCTACGCTGGAGCACAGCACGGCAATTGGACGTATTAAACGCATGGCATTGCGAAGCGTGAACGCCTGCAAAATGTAATGGCTCATGCCATCCTCCCTTTCGTCGCTCGTTTTGTCGTTCTTTCATGTATACCACCTGTGTATGTGTTGGGAATCAGATCTATGCTGCATTCAGGGAATAATTGCTACTTTTCCAAAAATATCTGCAATTTGAATGGAAATATCCGACATTGCCAGATGATACAGTCTGTGGGAAAATAGGCGCATGAAAATCACGAATGGAGAAGTGAATATGAACGAATTACCAAATTGCCCGGAATGTAACTCCGCCTACACGTATGAGGACGGAACGGGTCTGCTGGTCTGCCCAGAATGTGGACACGAATGGACACCGGGCGCTGAGTCCAATGGAGCGGAAGAGTCATTTGTCGTCCGCGATGCCAACGGAAATATCCTACAGGACGGCGACAGCGTAACGGTTATCAAAGACCTCAAGGTTAAAGGAAGCTCATCCGTTCTGAAGATCGGTACACGCGTCAAAAGTATCCGCCTGATCGAAGAAGGCGACCACAACATCGACTGCAAAATCGACGGCTTCGGCGCGATGAAACTCAAATCGGAATTTGTGAAAAAAGCCTGATTATACAAAAGCCTGCCATATCGCTCGATGGAGTGGATATGGCAGGCTTTTTTGTTTAGATAGTGATCGATTTCCAATAAACGCTTGCAATACAGCGCGAAATAGTTTTAAATAAAGATAATTAATATTTCGAAATAAAGATATTTTGGATGGATCTTGCATATGAATCTGCACGTCTCCATTGACGTGATCGAATATATACAACTTCAAGGAGGATTTTGACTCATGGAAATAGGCATCAGTACGTTTGTAGAAACAACAGCCGATACAGAAACAGGCAAGGTAATCAGTCATGCGGAGCGCATTCGCCAAGTGGTGGATGAGATCGTATTGGCGGACAAAGTGGGTCTGGACATCTTTGGCGTTGGTGAGCATCATCGCGCAGATTACGCGGCATCCGCTCCAGCGGTTATTTTGGCAGCAGCGGCTTCGCAAACAGAGCGCATTCGTCTGACCAGTGCGGTAACGGTGCTGTCCTCCGCTGATCCTGTACGGGTATTTCAGGAGTTCTCAACACTTGACGCAATCTCCAACGGTCGCGCTGAGATTATGGCAGGACGCGGTTCGTTTATCGAATCGTTCCCACTGTTTGGCTATGATCTCGACGACTATGACACGCTGTTCGACGAGAAGCTGGAGCTGCTGCTGCAAATTCGTGATTCGGAAATCGTAAACTGGAAAGGCGGTCATCGTCCGGCGATCGAAGGTCGCGGCGTCTATCCACGTCCGGTACAAGACCCACTGCCAGTATGGATCGGTAGCGGCGGTAACACCGAATCCGTCGTACGCGCAGGCTTGCTCGGTCTACCGCTCGTACTGGCGATTATCGGCGGTCATCCTACTCAATTCGCACCGCTGGTTGAGCTGTATTACAAAGCGGCAGCCCATGCTGGACACGACAAATCCAAGCTATCCGTAGCATCGCACTCGCACGGCTTTATCGCGGATAGCAATGACATCGCGGCGGATAAATTCTTCCCTTCTACGCAAGCAGCGATGAGCCAGCTTGGTCGTGAGCGCGGCTGGGGACCATATACGCGCGCTTCGTTCGATGCGGCGCGCAGCTTTGAAGGTGCGCTGTATGTTGGCGATGTGGATACCGTTGCGAAGAAAATTATTCATCTGCGCAAAAACGTCGGCATTACTCGCTTTATGCTGCATACTCCGGTTGGCACGATGTCTAATCATGATGATGTACTGCGAGCGGTCGAACTGCTGGGTAAAGAAGTCGCACCGATCGTACGTGAAGAAATCGCTCGCTGGGAAGCAGAAACGGGTAATCAGCAAGGCGGACAGGCATAATTTTTCCGAAATCCGAAATCCGAAATCCGAAATGTAGAATATAGCAAAGAGCAGCCATTGGCTGCTCTTTTTGGTTTGAAATCAGATGCTATTGTGGACGGCTTAGTTGCTTGTTTCTGTGTCTGAGGTGGAGGCGCTGACCACTCGGTTTGCTTCGCCGGATTTGACCAGCTGCATGTTGGCGGCGGGCCATAAGATCACGTCCGCACGTCCGATCACGTCGCTGACTGGCACGTAGCCGATCATACGGCTGTCCTCGCTATGGGAGCGATTGTCGCCCATCACGAACAGGTAGCCATTCGGTACAGTGCCATCAGGAATCTCGGTCGTCGGAAAGTTGTTGATGTTATACGCGCTGCCCTGCTTCTCAGCATCGGCAACTGCGGCAGCAATGTACGACTCATCCAGCTTTTTGCCGTTTACGGTAACGGTATCGCCATTGACGCTCACCTTATCTCCACCAACTGCAATGACGCGTTTAATAAAATCGCTATGATGGGAAGGCACCTTGAGGACGATCACATCGCCCGGTTGGGGTGGATGCAGATCATAGACGATCTTGTTTACAATGATTCGCTCATTATTATGAAAATTCGGCTCCATCGAATGTCCCTGTACCTCGAATGACTCGAATAACAAGGTGCGTACTAGCAATGCGACCAGTACGACAACGACAAGCATAATCGCCCATTGTTTAAATTCTCTGGCGGCGCGTGGTTCTTTTTGCTTTGCTGCTGTATCCGCCGGTATCTGGCTGTTCATGCACAATCCCCTTTCCTGACTGACAGGCTACATTCGTCAATGAACTGCCTGTATCCCTCTGCAAACGCAACCTCCATTGCTAACAATGGAGTGAGGGGTTCTTGATTAACATATATGAACCTTCAACAGGAAGTAAAGTCCCAATTTTAAGATAACCCTGTGTATAGTATCGGAAAGTGAGGAATCATTTGTAACGGCTGCGCAGGAGTGCTATCGTTAAAAGGTAAGCCCAGACCGATCCATTACGTTGGAGGTGCAAACATGAAAGCGTTATTTATTGGAGGCACAGGCACGATTAGTGAGTCTATTTCCAAACAGTTGTTGGAGCAAGGACATGAATTGTATTTGCTTAATCGGGGTAATCGTAACACCGGCTTGCCGGATGGGGGGCATCTGCTGCAAGGGGACATCCATGACGAGCAGCATGTCGCTACGTTGATTGAAGATTTGGCATTTGATGTGGTGGCGGATTTTATTGCGTTTACACCGGATCAACTGGAACGAGATTATCGTCTGTTTGCGGGTAAAACCAAACAGTTTATATTTATTAGCTCTGCTTCGGCTTACCAGAAGCCTTTGTCAGATTACCGGATCAATGAAGGCACGCCGTTGTCCAACCCATACTGGGAATATTCGCGCAACAAGATTGCTTGCGAGGATTACCTGATGAAGCAATATCGGGAGCAGGGCTTCCCAGTAACGATTGTACGACCGAGCCATACATACAGCGACCGTTCGCTGCCGGTTGGTGTACATGGTGGTCAATCCAGTTGGCAGCTGGCGCGCCGGATGCTAGATGGCAAGCCAGTCATTATTCATGGCGATGGAACATCGCTTTGGACGCTGACGCACAGCGATGATTTTGCCAAAGGCTTTATCGGGCTGATGGGCAATATTCACGCGATTGGCGAAGCGGTGAATATTATGTCGGACGAGTCGGTCACATGGAACCAGATTCACGAGATTATCGCGTCTGCGCTTGGCGTGGAGCTGAAGGCAGTGCATGTATCGTCCGAATTCCTTGATGCATGCAGCGATCAGGATTATCGCGGCAGTCTGCTCGGTGACAAAGCGAACAGCGTCGTGTTCGACAATAGCAAGCTGAAGCGTCTAGTACCGGGCTTCACCGCCACAATTCGTGCAGATCAGGGTCTGAAGCGCGCAGTGCAGTATATTTTGGACCATCCTGAGCTGCAAAAGGAAGATCCAGCGTTCGACGATTGGACTGACCGTGTGATTGCCGCGCTGGAACAGGCGATTGCTACAGTGAAAAAGGGGAATTTTAATGGATCAGGTGATCAGTAAGTGCTAAGCGTGGGCGACTCTAGAATATAATAAGTAGTGCAGCGTCGTCAGCTGAGCACATGTTGTCACTATCCCATTTCCATCATAAAACAGCTATCCGTATACACGCGGATGGCTGTTTTTTATTTTTTTATAAAGAGATGTAACCTTTCGGCATTCCCGTGTATCTAATGATAGAATTTCAAATATTGGGTTATATTGGGATGATATTGCGCTGCACGGCAGATCAAAACGGAATAGGGAAGGCGCGCAGGGAACACGGTGCCAATGTCACAAAGAGAGAAGGTGGACAACCATTGGACGAACAGGATGTACAACAACAGGTCGGGCTAGCTCGGCGTGGGGATGAGCAGGCATTTTTGCGGCTGATGAAGCATATGGAGCTTCGACTATACCGTATTGCCAGTGCGATGGTGAAGCGGCAGGAGGATGTAGTGGATGTGATGCAGGAGACGGTGATCAAGGCGTATGAATCGTTGCCGCAGCTACGCGAAGCGATATTTTTTGAGACATGGATCATTCGCATCCTGATCAATGAATGCAATCACGTATTGCGCAAACGCCAGCGGGTCATTCCTTTTTCCGAAATCAGACCGACGGTGAACATCGCCGTTGGTACATATGACGATGTGGATATGCGGCAAGTGGTGGATCAATTGGAGGAAGACAAGCGACAGTTGATTATTTTGCATTATTTTCAGGATATTCCGTTAAAACAGGTCGCCGACATTCTCGGCATTACCGAGAGTACAGCCAAAACGAGATTGCATCGTACACGCAAGCTACTATCCCGCTGGATCGGCGGAGAAGACGAGGAGGGACGTACGCATGAAAACCGATAAGCTAGATCAACTGCTGAGAGAACGTGGACGTGACGAAGCAGAACAGATGCCACCGGAAATAGAGGCACGTTTGCAGCATATATATGGGCAGATTGGGCAGCGCCGGACGGCACAGCAGATTCGCGACGATCTCGCCATGTCTTCACCGTCGAACACGTCTGTACCGCAGATGAAAGATCATGGCGCTGGATATGAGGATGGTTCATTGTCTGTATTGCCCGCGGCGGATGATGTCATGACTGCACAGCCAGAGCGTAAGCGCAAGCGTCACCGCTGGATTTGGCAGAGTATGACTGCTGCTGCCGTGCTCGTCATCGGTGTAGGCGGAGTGCTGGGCAGCGGGTTCTTCTCTGCCGATATGGCGCGTTCGCTCAAGCAGATTCCGGGAACGGAATATGTGTACCGCTTCACCTCGGAAATGGGCTGGCAGACAGCAGACGAGCGAGAAGAAAATGCCAAACCAACGATTCAGCAAAATGGTGTGACGATGACGCTGGAATCGCTGGTATACGACGGAAGTAAGCTGAGGCTGGAAGTAAGTCAGCAGACGGAGCAGAAGAATGCAGAGATTGAGAAGGTAGAGGTTATTGTGAATGGTAAAAATGCTACTTTGCCTCTCGATTTAAATGCAACCGCAGAGCAAAAACAGAATATATTCCACAGACAAGTGATCGATCAGAACCATGCCAACTATGCAATGGTGTATGATCTCATTCCAGAGGTGTTACAAGGAAAGAATGATTCAAGTGGACGGATGGATGGATACGAAACTAACCCTAAAACGGTAGATATGAATATTCGGATTACGCTTAAACATATGACAAATCAGCCATTTATATATCATGTGAATGCGACACGTACGTCGAAGCTCGATCGTTATGCTATTCCTAAGCGTATATCCACGGGACAGGGCATTGCTTTTGATAAAGTAGAAGCAACGTCAACGCCGCTTGCCACATATGTTCATGTTAAATTAGACGGGTATCCAGACTGGAAGCAGCGGAATCATAATCAATACATTCTGTATATGTTGACTGATTCGGAGGGGAATGTGTATCGTGAAAACCCGCAAAGTACAGGTTCTCCAGATGATAAACATTCCGAATATGATGCTCTACCAACTGAAGCAACGGGATTAACTCTAATACCGTGGTATTTTAGCGAGACATCTGATCAGCAAATTCATTCTATCTCTATGAAAAACAAACCAAGTGCAGAGCGACCGATTCAACTAGATATGGGTTCAACAGGGAGTATAAGCATTACAAACATTCAAGAAAATGATGATCAAATAATCCTACATGTGATACCGGGCGAGCCTTACCAGTTGTATCAGGTTGTCTATTCACTCTGGTATGAGCAACCGAATAGCAAACGCGAACAGAATGGTGTCTATGCTACCACCGTGAATCCAGATCTAGCAGTAAACGGACAATATATCATCACGTATGATAAAGCAAAGCTGAAAGGTACGAAAACAGAGCTGTACTATACAATAGACAAGATGAACTATCTACCCCAAATACCGATTCCAAGCAATAGTAAATGATAGTCTAAAACACGATATAAACATTCTATTTGTATCGTGTAGTAATTTTTGTTGTATAGCAAAAAGCCGTCCTTCTACGCTGTATTCACAGCAGAAGGGCGGCTTTTGTTCATTTCTCATCCCACTCAATAAACTCCCTTTTAATAAAACACCTTCCGCTGCAATAACTGCAACGCTTGCTCCAATTCCTGCCGCTCCTGCGCATCTAGCCCCTTGGTTCGCTCGTTGAACTTCACTTCAATCTGAGCGAAGATACCGTTGATCCATTCCGTTCCAACAGCAGTCAGGCGGAACAGCTGTTTACGACGGTCGTTGGGATCGGATAGCTTTTCACACAGCCCTTTTTCAATCAGCTTACGCAGTTCGCGGCTCGTATTGGGCATGGACATGTGCATGCAGTCGCTGATGGCGCTAGGCGTTTGCGGCTGACTGACAGCGAGATATTCGAGTATTTTATATTGAATCGGCGTGACATGATCCAGTCGAATCTCGGAGGACATAGCAGCCGTAGCGTTATGCACGGATGTGATGAAGTTGATCAATTGACGAAACAGTGTAGAACCTTGCATACGATCACCTCTTTCTTTCACCAACATACCAGAGAGGTTATCATAAAACAATTATCATTTGACAAGTAAATAGACATACTGCTATATTTTATTTATCAAATGATAACTAAAAGGAGCGTTTCCTATGAAAACACTCATTATTTACACTCATCCCAATCACGATAGTCTCTGTTATACAATGATGCAGCAGGTCGTTCGTGGTAATCAGGAAAATCCGGCAGTGGACGAGATTCGTACGATTGATCTGTACGCTGATCAATTCAATCCAGCGCTAATCTTCAACGATCACAAGCGTCGCCGCGATATGCACCTTGATCCTGAGTTGGATCATTATCGGGAACAGGTACGCTGGGCGGATCAGCTGGTATTTGTGTATCCGATCTGGTGGGGACGTCCGCCAGCGATGCTGCTGGGATTCATAGATCGGATGATGGCATCAGGGTTTGCTTTTCAATATCGCAAAGCTGGCGATCTGCTGCCAGAATGCTTGTTAAAAGGCAAATCGGTCGTCTGCGTGTCCACGATGCAGGGACCGACTGGGTATTTGCAGCTTTGGCTGGGCAATGCGCATCGACTGCTGATGAAGCGTGCGCTGTTCAACTACATTGGCATCCGTAAAGTGAAGTTTTTTGAATTTGGCAATATGGAAAGTAAGAAAGGGCGCCATGCGCAGAAGCTAGACAAGGTGTATCGCTATTTTCGTACGGTATGATTGTGCACGATAGAAGCCTGAGCGTGCATCACACCGCTTGCTTCTAAATTTCTACTTCTATTGCTGTTACTGCTCATCTATATTCTGTCCAAACAATGCTAGCTACAAATAAAGGCTGACAAAAGGTACGGATTCGGTTCCGCACCTTTTGTCAGCCTGACTTCATTGTATATCATTGTCCAATCCAGCATTATATCGCCGGATTCGTACGTTTACCTATACTAGCAGCACATCATCACTGAGCATAATCCCCGTTGTAACTGACCAGCACCACGTCCGACACTCCATTGACATTGGACAGATCGTTGATAAATTGCGTATTGTCTGGGTCCTTGAGCCGAATTTCGACCGTCATCTCAGTCACATTTTTGCGTACTGTTTTGGATTTGAGTACGTATTTCAGCTTGCGTAGTGCGATCTTCACTGGCTCGGCAGCTTCGTCGTCGAAGTGGATGACCAGTAAGTACGGTGCATCGCTGCTTTGGCGGCGTGCCATGAAGAAGATGACTAGCATGATCACAATCGAGCCAACGATGGCAAAGGCGTACAACGTCGCACCTGTTGCGATACCAGCGGAGATGGACCAGAACATGAACATGATGTCCATCGGGTCCTTGACCGCAGTACGAAAACGTACAATACTGAGCGCGCCGACCATACCGAGCGACAGTACGATATTGCTGCTGATCGTCATGATGATGAGCGCCGTGATAATGGTCATCAGCACAAATGAGACGTTGTAATTATGGCTGTACACGACACCGCGATAGCATTTGCGATATACCCAGTAGATTAGCATTCCCAGACCAAAGGCGATCAGCAGGCTCCAAAACATCTCAATAAACGATACCTGATTGAAGGAATCAAGCTGGAGAAAGCTTTTTTTGATCACATCGCTAAAATTGGTTGTTTCATTCATTATGGTTGTCCCCCTTCAGGCTGACGTCAGCCTGTAAACACTTTTTGTCGTTCCTTGCACAGCACGTATTTGGAGATGGTGGAGCGATTGTGCGAGGACAATTGCACCAGATGCTTGATAAAGTCTGGCAAGAACTGGTTGTATTTTACTTCGAGAATCTGGCGCGGACCGTCGACGGACTCCATCGTCACCAGATCGGGATTAAAGATGTCAAAGGATTGCACGCCCGCACATAGATGCTTATCGAACGTAATGCGCACATCACTCACCGGATAAATGTACGCCTCGCGGATATAATCGACCACCACCGCCGGTTTGAGCTGTCCGTGCAGCATATCGTAGTAAAAGTCGCGCATCAGCAGATTGCCGGAATCGAGCAGAAAGCCGGTCTCTCCGTGCATGATGCAGTCAAACTGCTCACGGGTGATAGAGGCAGATTCCTTGGCGGTAAATTCGTTGTATTTGCTTTTGCGTTCTAGCTTGATCACGGCATCGCTTTTGTTGTAAATGCGGATGCGGTACTTTTTGCGACGAAACGCACCATTATTTTTATCGAACAGCGCCGTTTCCTGAATATTGTCAAAATACAGACTGCGAATATGGTAACCTTCGCTGTCGGTAGAATTGCGATCCAGTCGCATCACCGTCGCTACGCGTCGGCGTAATCCTTCGTATTCATTCGGTGCGATATAATACTTCAGCTCATGCCGAAGACGTTTATTGTCAAAGCGCACGTCTGTAATCCCCTTTCGTGCTTACTGCACATACAATTGGCGTACGCCATAATGGATGGCATCGTCAATATCTGTGTATTGATCGTATGGCATCGCGGTATGACCGCTTGTGTCTATGGCAGTCACTGTCCAGAAGTAGCGTCCACTGTTTAGCGACGACACATCTGTTGCAGTCTTCGATCCAGTGTTGATCTGAACCACCGGCTTGTCCATCGCTGGACTGCGGGAAATGATGAGCTTGTACGTTAGCGGTTCATGCTGTAGATCATAGGAAGCGTCCCAACTCAAGTGAAGTGTGCGATTCTGTGTGTCCGGCTCATGCAGTTGAAACGGCATCGGTGCTTGTAGCCCTTGCACAAATGCTTGATAACTTTGCTCCGTCACATTCGGCAACCGACGTAGCTCGGCATCGCGTGCATCCAGCGTACCGGGCAGATAACCGGGATCGTTAGACTGTGCAATCACGGAATCGATCACCTTGCGATAGGCGGTGATGTGTTGCAGGGTTTGCGCTGGGGTGATGATCTTGCGTAGCTCATCCAGCTTGTCCTGCAACTGCTGCACATGCTGCGGTTCACGGAAATACTGCTGTACCAGCCGATTTTGCCAATACGCAGCAAGACCATGCTGCCACGGTGCGCGCTGGCTATCTGGCGTACGTCCCCACGCATCGTCGTAATCCCACGGGATAAAGAACCATTTGTCTGATTCGCTTGGCGAGTAGAGCAGATAGTTTTCCGAAGCTGCGTCGACTTGATCCATAAGGATATTGCTTGCTAGCCAAGTTAGGAAATTATTCTCGTCAAAATGCTGTTTAAACACGGCATCCCACGCCTGACCACTGGCATCGTTCAGCTCATCCAGCATTGTCAGCAGCTTTTGGTGATCTCGGCTGCCCTTGATTTGTAGCACGTCCTGAAACTTGGATTTGTCAAAGGAAGGATCGTCTTCCAGCTTCAATGCGTCCGGGCTGCGATCAAAAGTAAACTTCTCCGCCTTGTATAGCGAGCCGCTGGAATCAAGTCCATGCGCCCGCAGAAAGGCTTTGTTCGGCTGTTCAATCTGTGTATACAATCCGTAATCTGTGAATGTGTCGACTGCATCGTCGCGCGATAAGTCTTTCACATGCAAACGGACGAAGCTGGTGCGCATACTCACCATATCCGGCAGAGAATGGATGTAATCGAAGCTGAGTTTGTTGCGCAGCCGAGTTAGATCGCCGACGGATTTGACCAGATTGATGGTCGACTGATCGCGCCATGCGCCAGCTTGTCCGTTCAGCTTGATCTTGTATGATTTCTGCGCCGATTTGATAGATTCCGTGCCACGCAGCGAGATAGAGCTATTCACCTGATAATCTGAATAGCCGAACATGCCATGTACAGGACCACTATCGTCGCCTTCTTGAAAAATGGCATCCAGTGAGCGCCCGTCATCGTCCTGCGGCTGGTTGATCCCGTTTAGCTCTAGCCAGCTATATGGATGCTTGCGGTCCAGATTCTGATGCATAATCGTTACATACAGGTTTGTAATCTGATTCTGTGCATCGCTGTCATAAGCGGCGCTGTTATCTGCCAGCTTGCCTGCTGCGTAGGCATGTTGCTGGCGGTCACTACGGTTGTCGTGCAGATCCCATGGCATCAGACCAGAGGGGATGCTGCAACCAGTCAGCAGAACCAGCAGCGACAGTATGCCAAGCCGCGACCACGGTTTATTTGACATAGAACTCACGCACCCCATAATGATTCACATTGTCCAGATCCTCATAAATATCAAAGGCGGGCATCTCATGCTGTTTACTGTCTACCGCTACGACGCTCCAATAATAGCGCCCCGGTGTTAAGCCGCTCACGCTCACCTCATTCGCTTTGAGCGCAGGCTGATGTTGCAGCGGGTTGGTCATTGCAGGCGAGCGGGAGATAAGGAAGCGGTACGTAATATCGTCTGCTTGCAAATCGTACGAGTTGTCCCAGCGGAAGGTAAGCTGTTCGCCCGTTTGCTGCACATCGCCCATGAAGAATGGCATTGGGTATTGCAGCATCTTCTCAAATCGCGCTACCGATTCCTCAGGAATGTCCATCAGATGATCGACCTCGTGCTTGTAGTTCTCAATCGGCTCTGGCAGATTGCCTAGATCGGGCATTTGATACACGTACTTCTCGGTGATGTTGCGATACATGTCGACATGCTTTGCTGTATTGGAGCGGTTGAATACCGATTCCAGCTGCTTGATCTTCTCTTGCAGTGCCTGCACATTGTCTGGATTTTTGAAAAAGCGATTTTGCAGCTGACTACCCCAATAGTTAGCGAGACCAGCTTTCCACGGGGCGCGCCGCGCCGTATCGTCATCGTAAAAGCCCCATGCACCGTCATAGTCCCACGGCAGGAAATACCATGTGTTGGAGTTGAGTGGCGAGTAGAGCATATAGTTCTGCGTTTGGGTATCGATATTGTCGGTCAGAATATTGATCGCCATCCATGTAAGGAAATTGTCGCGGTCAAAATATTTATCAAATACAGTATCAAAATCCTGCGTTGTATCATTGAGATCATCTAGCATTTTGAGCAGCTTGGTATGATCATGGTTGCCCTTCACCTCTAGCACCGATTCAAATTGGGTTTCGTTATACGTTGGATCGCTTTCCAGCTTGAGTTGATCGGGATAACGGTAAAATTCAAAGTTCGCCGCCTTGTACAGCTGTCCGTTCGGGTCAAGCCCGTGCGATTTTAGGAAGCTGCGGTTTGGCTGCTCCACCTGTGTGTACAGCCCATAATCCTGCCATGAGGATGAGGTACTGCCAGCAGTCATGTCTTTGACATGCAGATGCACATACTGATTGCGCAGGCTAGTAAAGTCTGGCACGCCTTGAAACAGATCATAGCTGAGCTTGTTACGCATCCGGCTAAAATCATACGCGCTTTTCACCAGATTGATCGTCGATTGACTGCGCCATTCGCCAGCGTCTTTGTAGAGGCTGATTTTATATGCCTTTTGATGTGAGCTGAGCGTCGATTTGCCGCGCAGCTTGACGAAGGCATTTGGATATTTGACATCATAGCCGAATTTGCCTTGTGCCGGGCCTTTACTGTTGCCCTCCTGAATGATGGCATTGACGCCTTTGTCTGCCATATTATTTTCCGGCAAAGTAATCTCGTTCAGACGGTTCCAGCTTTGCGGCGGCTCGGCGGTCAGATTATCCTTCGTGATCGTCAGGTAAAAGTCGATCACCGTATCCTGTGTATCGCCTTTATAGACGGTCACATTATCCTCCAGCCGTGGATGATACGTGGCTGCTGCTTCGGCTTTGCCCGTATCGGCAGTGGTGGCAGGCAGCGTAGTCTGGTTTTGACAGCCAGCCACGAGGACCATGCCTAGTACACTGGTCAGCAGCACCGAAGCTTTTGTATACATCTTCATGACTTCCTCCTCTTGCTAACGCTTCAGCAGTGGGCCGAAGCGATTTTCGGTCTGACGCGCGACCAGCGGTTGGGCGCTAAATGTGTAGTAATTGATATGGTTGAGCACATAGATGATGCGTGCCAGCGCCAGCAGCAGCGTAAGAAACGATGCTGCAAAAAAGGAAAAGCCCTGATCATTCAGCCATACTGAGATCGCTGTAAAGCCTGTATTCATGCCGAGAAAAGCAATCGCCAGCCACAGTACCCCTTTGCGATCATCAAAGTACAACAGCACCAGCGAGACCACATTGTAGATAATGTAGGCAAAATAGCCGATCACCAGCAGATTGAACAGATCGATCTGCGTGGATGTAAAGCCCATCAGAGGCAAGAAGCGGATACCAAGGGCGATGGAGATAATGGAGAAGATCATCTGAATGCCCATCATCAGCGTAAATTGCTGCCCCAGCACCTGATACATCTCCGTCCGTGCTCGGTTAATGTCCATAATCGAGCCTTTGGACAGAATATAGTCATAATAATTACGGAATTTGGGATAAAAGCTCGTCTCCAACGAGACGACAAATACGATCAATGTCGGAACCGCAGACAAAAAGGCGCAAAACACCGCCACATCATACTGCGGCGCCATCAAAAACGCGTCGCTAATCACCACACCCGACGGTCCGAACCATTGGATGAACTGATGAGCAAACAAGCCGACCGCATTCAGAATACCGATGGCAATAAGCGATGGGTACCGACGCAAAAAGGCGAGAAACGAGAAGTTGGACACCGTTTTGCCCGGTTTAAAATAGCGCTCAATCTGAACCATCAGCATGCCCGCCGTCACCAAAAATCCAGAGTCAAACGAGAACAGTGCAGACGAAGCAGTCCGCAGTGGCGTTAGATACAAGATGATGGACAGCGCGCCGATCGACACTACCGCTCCGCAGGCAAAGGCGCTTACGATGCGGCGGAAATTTTTCATCGCGGATACATACACAACCTGATTCCAGATCATGATCAGCAGCATGAATAGCAGAAACAATCCCGTTTTAACCGATAGCGGCAGCGGAGCGAGGATCAGGAAGATCAGCGCCGGAATCGCACCGGCAATCAGCGTAATCTGAATACTGCCGTATAGCGAGGGCAGCAGTGCATTATGATACCCCTCATTCAGAAAGTCCGAGCTTACACGAGTCAGATACATCGTCATCATGCTGCTCATAATATAGGAGAAAATAAACGCATAAATGACCGAGCTTTGGAACAACTCCACATCCAAAAAGTCCACGCTCGCCTGCCGCATTATCCAGTTGAACACCGCGACCATCACGATACAGAGCAGCATCGGTCCAATCGTGATCAGTGAGGAGTAGGTGTAGGCTTTTGCCTTGTTGACCAGCCCGCTTTTATCAAATAGCTTTTTTAATTCGAAACCGATACCGGCCATGATTGCACTCCTCCATACGTGTGATACAACTGCTGATAACTGGAAATGAAGTTGTGGTTTGTGTACAGGCTGCTAACGCGCTTGCGTCCATTTTCGCCCATTTGCAGACGATGATCTTCATTCTTGCACAGCTTAACGATCTCTTCGCCAATCCGCTCATAGCTCATCACAGGCACCACGCTTCCGGCTGCGCCGAAGTCGTCATGATTGCCATAGATCAGCTCCTTACAGCTGCCGACATCAGTCGTAACCATCGGCTTGCCTGCCGCCAATCCTTCCAATACGGCGAGCGGCTGCCCTTCACTAATGCTGGTCAATACGAGAATATCCATCTGCCCGATATACTCTTTAACATTGATACTGCCCGTGAAGATGACATCTTCGATCTTCAGTAGCTCCACCATCAACCGACATTCCTCATAATAATCAGGGTCTTCTTCATACGGACCCATAATGAAAAATTTTGCCTGCGGCACTTGTCGCTTCACAATCTGGAAGCTCTGGATCATCGTTTTAATATCCTTGATCGGTACGACGCGCACGATACCGCCGATATAGATCGGCTCACCTGCGGGCTTTATCGGCAGATTTAGATAATCGCTGGATGTTACGCCGTTGGGAACGATACTGATTTTCTCCTCGTCACAGCCCAATTCGATCTGAATCTCGCGATTGCGTCCGAACAGCGTAATGACTTCATCTGCATACTGATACGCACAGGTCGACAGCGTGTAGAAGTAACGAATCCAGATGTCCTTGAAATAACCGTCTACCCAGTCCGCCTTAATAATCTCTTCCTCACGCTCACGTGAGTAGATGCCGTGCTCGGTGAGCAGCACGGGCTTGTTGTACAGGTATTTGCCCAGACTTGCCAGCACTCCGGCGTAACCAGTAGAGACAGCATGATACACATCAGCTTCGGGCAACGGCTTTTGCACCGTTAGCAGCAGTGGCAGAATCATTGAGCGCACCGTCCAGAACATCTCGGTAAAAGGAAGCTGCTCGTATTTCTCCTCGCACAGCTTGCTCATAATATCGAAGAAATCACGGCTCATCAGGAAATTGGCAGGATTGCTCAATTTGTGGTCGCACAGCACGTCAAAAATCTGGCGCCAGTCCAGCTTACCTTCACCGGAGATCAGCGATGTAATCGCCTGCCGCTGATGTCGCTGTAAGCGCAGCTGATGACCCCATTCGCCATCCAGCTGCATATATTCATCAAGAAAAATCTCGCGTACTTCCACAATATTGTCCGGCAAGGTGTATTTGAATTTGCCCTGCTGCTTGCGCTCTGCCGCAATCGCATAAATGACAAATTCATGCTCCGGCATATTCCGTGCCAGCGAGTGAATCCAGCTGGATACCCCGCCGGTCACATAGGGATACGAGCCTTCCGCTACGATACAAATTCTCATTGTGTCTTCCCTCCCAGACCGAGTTTGAATGTATCGGCAGTCACTTCCACCAGATACGATTCATCATCAATCCGTGCGATTCGGCAGTTGGTCTGCGATGTAATCTTACGATCCGTACGCAGCACATAATACAGTGAGCCTGCCGTATAGTGGTTGATATAGCCGTCAATTTCATTGGCTTCATATACAAAATGCGGTTCGCTCAACTGATACCGCTGTAACTCTGCCGTCGCTTCTGATGCAGTCATCGGACGCAGCCACGGATACCGAGTGGTCGAGCGGTCGATAAATTCATCAAACATATCGCGCATCTGTTCCCAGTTATACGCATGACTGCGATCCGGGTCCAAAATGTCGTCAGGATGTACAAAATGGGAGAAAACGCCGAGCGACGTCATCGCGTTGGCGGTTGCCCAGTCATTGAACTCGTCTGTCATAAAGCCTGACGAAATGCGCGGCAGCTCAGCGATGCCATCTGCTGACACCTCAAATTCCTGCACATACGACCGATTCTCCGGGTCTTCGCTATATACAGATGAGATCGTCTTCAGATCGGGCCATGCACGTTTTAGCGCGTCGCGTCCATCTTGATCAAGCGCATTGGATGGTGGTACATACGTGGTCAGCTTGTATTTACTGAACGATTGATGGATAAACGATGCTACGGTCGCAATCGATTCTGCCATACTGTTCCCATCTGGCCAGACATGATAACCGAAGCTATCCGAGATTCGCGACTGAGTGGTTAGCGACTGGTGATTGTAGCCATGAATCCCAATCTCGCCGCCTTGCTTGATCAGCTCACGACCAAATAACGTCAGATTCAGACTATCCGCATCACTATATTGCCCAAAGGGCGGATTCACCTGATTGTTGTAGGTCTGGATCACAACCCCGGTCAGCTTAAAGTTATGCTCTGCCATAATTTTCAGCATGTCTGGCCACCAGATGTCCTTATAAAAGCGAACGGTGTTGCGGTGATATTCCTTGTACACCTTATCGTTTGTACCCGCCGGAATCGGAGCAGGGAAGTCGTCAATATACATGAGTGCTGCATTGAGCACGGGGTAGATCATATCTGGGTGCATAAGCGTGATGGCGCCAGACAGTAGACCACGACTCGTTTTCTCTTGGAACATCGAGCCGTTGAAGACGACGAAGCGTCCGTTGCCATACGGTGTTTCCCAGAGTAGCGGTACATTTTCATCGCTGACGGCGTGCACGATGCTATCTTTGCTCAAGCGCACGCGTACCGAACCGTTTTGGATCAATTCGGCGCTGTAATGCGCATTTTTATCATTGAGCAGCACATTGCTAGTCAGCTTCAAGCCAGTAGAGGTGAGATAGCCGCCCAGCTCAATGATGCCCATTTTGCGGTAATTCTGGTATAGCTCCTGATCCAGCTGCGGCATCGAGGTGAGCAGCAGACTGCCGCCATGACTTACGTAGCTGTCGATCCAGTGCTGATCTGGTAGCTTGCCAAGACTCGACATCGTGAGAATCACGCCACTGTATTTGGACGTTTCACCGGAAAAGGTGCTGACATTCACTAGATCGTGATTGATTTTCATATAAGTGAGCATATGGTCCGCATTGTTGCGAATTTTGATGCTTGCTGGATCGGTTTCGTCGAACAGCACCAGCATACGCCGTTCCTGCGGTAATGTGTTGACCTGAGCGGCAGTAAGCGCATTGGTTTCGTCCTGCTTTAGCTGCGACAGATTGGAGACATGGTTCTGCGCTCCCTTTAATTGCAGAATAGCGTCCGAACGGGTTGCCTGAATACCCAGCGCCATCACCAGCATAAAGGCAAGCATGACATACACCTGCGTACTGAGTTTAAATGATGATTTCATAGGATTACGCACCTTTTTCCGACCAGTACCGAATGACATTCAGGCCCGTATGGGATACTTTCACTGGAGATTGTTTGAGTGATTGCAGGGTGTCGAAGAACGCATCCTTCATCTGCAACTCGTAATATAGTTTTAATGCCGCCAGATATGGCAGCTCGCTATGTGGAAATTGTTTGTGAAATAAATTCTGATAACGCAGCGCTTCATCATGACGATGCAATTGCAGCTCACTGTCGATCTTCGCTTGAAATACCTCTTCACTTGCATGATTCATAGCAATCAACTCACCAAGCAAAGAGGCGTAGGTGGATAGATGCGAGCGGCGTGTTGGACTGTCCATAAATCCGCTGTGCATATACTGCCGAATCACTTCCGCGTATTCGGTCAGCACCTCTGGCGTATGCTCGCCACTGCCGTAGCGCACCGACCAATGCTGAATGCCCAGCGTCAGCTTGCGCTTGATCTCGACAACGGCGGTCACGGCATAGTGGGACGTTTCCGTATCTTCATTGCTGACCGCCTGTTCCAGCAGCGGCATCATAGCACCGGGATCGTCTTTGAGAAAATCGAGCATAAGACGGCGGCGGCTGGACAGATCGTTGACCAGCAATGCTTCCTCCAGCGGCACTAAATTGCTCTCCTTGCGCACATCCAAACTGCGGAATACGCGCACATGATGATTGTCCTGCACTTCATCCAGCAGATGACCAGTGGAGCGGGACAAGCGCAGATAGCCAGAGCGCAGCCCATCGCGCAGCAGACATAACGGTAGACCGAACAGCGGCAACAGCAGAACCAATGTGATCGAGCCTGCCGTATCTTCGCCTAGTCGCTGCCGGAATCGGTAGCGAACCAGACTGTATAGGATCGCAACGAGGTAATAGATCAGCAGCACACTAAGCATACAGCACGTCCTCCATGCGCAGACTGGCGCTGATACCGTATTGCTGCAAACGCTGAATGACTAGCTGCGCCTCCGCTGTCGTCGCATGGGATAATAGCAGGACAGGCAATCCGTTCAGCATCCCCAGATGATCCGAGTCGCGCTTGATGCTGTCGACCAGCATCACCAGCTCGTTCAATGTACGTTGTTCTTGCTGCAAGGTGAGCAGACTGTAGTCGCTATTGTGCAGCTTACGCGCTTCTTCACGCGCACGCAGCAATTGAGCAAAGGTCGCTTCGTTCAATACTGGCAGATCGTCTACATATCGCTCCTGACGTGTGGCACCTTCATACCGGAATGCGCGTGCCAGCGAGGAGGAGATCATATCGACACTGACCTTGAAGCGATTCTCATAGCCCATATTCAAATGCTCAAATGACGGTTCATGCAGTGAGATCAGCGCAATCACCTGACGGTCATGCAGCACGGGCATAATATACATCGGGATGTCCGGCTCCATGTCCTTGTTGACCCACATTTTGCGGGTATCGATCACTTGGCGGAAATGGGGTTGATCGTCCAGACGAATCGTTTTGGGCAGAATAAATCCAGATTGGCGCGACTGTACAAGCAGCCGCATATGGTTACTTTCATTAACCGAGTATATGGAGATATGGCGGGTATCGAGCAGATTTTCCAGTACATCCATCGAGGCGGTGATGACTTCTTCCGATTCTAGGCTTTCGAGCTTGCGCGTAATGGTATAAATACGTCCGATGCTGTCCTTGCTGCTGATCAGCTGGCGCTGTAATTCTTCCTTGATCTTGCGTGTATCACGGTAAATATGGCTCAAGAAGGTATAGCGTTCCTTCTCCGCAGTCAGTTCATTGTGGATGGATACCGATTCGCGCTTGTGCTTATCGGATACAAAGCCAACCACCAGCCCGAAGAACAGATAGATCGCTAGCATGAACAACGCTTCTGGGTCATACAACATGCTTTGCCAGTCCCGCCCATTCGCCAGCGCCCCGTAAAAGAACAATCCTGACGAAAGGATAGCCGAGATAACCGACTGTCTAGCTCCATATACAACACCCAGTACAAGTATGTAAACAAGCTTGAAATCAATATCCGCCGAGATCGACCAATGTGAGCCGTATCGAGTGAGGAAGACGATGAGGGCAAAAGCGAGTAGATTCTCCGCATACGGTCGAAGCTGTGTAAACCAGTGACGGTAGCCCTGTGGTTGCTCTGCCTGTCTGTCGGCGGCAACCGGAGTATGATGGTCACGGAACCAAGCGTGCGTTTTCTCCATGCCTTCACGAATGGAGTAAAGGGGGAGCCAGTCCAGATCCTTTTTGATTCGAGTATTGTCTAATGAAGAACGATAAATATCACCGCTGCGCGCATCCAGATAATGCACATCCTGTACTGGTTCGAGTTGTTCCAGAATGCCGATCAGCTCATTTAGGCTCGTCTCTGTATTCGTAGACAAATTGTAGATGCCTGTCGCTTCGCCGGTTGCACCACGGTAAATGCCGTCCACTACATCCTCTACATAGATAAAGTCGCGTGTCTGCTCCCCGTCACCGAATACATTCAGATCGCGTTGATCCATAAGCTGTTGCATATAAATCGAGACAACGCCGCCTTCACCAATCGTACCCTGCCGTGGTCCATATACGTTGGAGAAGCGGAAGCAGAGGGTGGGCAGCTTGTAAATGTCGTTCCATTTGCCGCAGTATACTTCGCCAAGCAGCTTGTTAATACCGTAGGGTGATAGCGGTTCGGTGCTCATCACTTCTGTCAATGGTACCTGTTCATTCATGCCGTACACGGCAGCCGAGGACGCGAAGATAAATTTGGAGACCTTGTATTTGCTGGACATCTCCAGCATGTTGACCAGACCAAGAATGTTGGTTTGCGCATCCTGACGAGGTTCGCGCATCGATACCGCTACATCGACCTGTGCCGCTAGATGAACGATAATATCTGGCTTGATGCTGTGGAAAATCTCATCACAGCGTTCATCCTCCACACCCAGATTGTAAAATTTGTGCGGGACGGTCACGTTCTCTTTCCGACCGGAAGCCAGATTGTCGATGATATACACCTGGTGTCCTTCTTTGTGAAAACGCTCCGCCACAAACGAGCCAATAAACCCGTATCCGCCTGTGATCAGAACATTCAATGGAACTCCTCCTTGAGTAAAATGAAAAATGAAAAGCCGATTATGAAAACAAACGACCAAAAGTTCGAAAAAAATTGGAATTGGTTTTGTTATTTTATATGTAATTCAGCAACCTTGACAACTATTTTATTACAATTGAGTAATATTATTTGAGTAAAATTTTACACCACATAGTTTCTTAATCTTTAGACACGTGGATGCGAGTTTACTGATGATAAAAAGCTTTATTTCACGCATATTTAAAGCTTTTTTAACAATTTCGTAAATGCGTATTATCGATGATTCTTAAGGACTAGGACTCATATGAAAGACAGGTATCTCA
Organism: Paenibacillus sp. JQZ6Y-1; assembly: GCF_040719145.1. Classification (NCBI taxonomy): domain Bacteria; kingdom Bacillati; phylum Bacillota; class Bacilli; order Caryophanales; family Paenibacillaceae; genus Paenibacillus; species Paenibacillus kandeliae. Next base: position 148,817 of record NZ_JBFDUZ010000005.1, on the reverse strand, counting down.
TATTGTAGAAATGACGTTTACTTTTATAGAAATTGTGTTATGTTGAAGAGGATATCGTGTATACAGTAGAAAAGAAAAATAATGTGAAATGGATATTATGGTAATTAATGTTTTTCATACATGGAACGTATCAAAAGGAGAAATGAAAGATGAAACTATATCATCGTCTCGCAATGTGTATGCTCGCTATGGTGGCGGTTCTGTGCACAACCAATAGCGCATCTGCGCAAGCCAATACAACACCGGGTCCGAAACTGTTGATTTACTACGGTATTCCAGAGTCCATCAACGATGCTGCCAGTCCAGAAGATGCCGCGCAGACATTTGCTCAATATGACGTATTGGTGCTGGGCGACCGTCTGGAGCTGCCAGAGCATGAGAATCATACAACCACACTTCAGATCATCGACCGAATCAAGCAGATCAAGCCGAGCATTCAAATCTTCGGCTATGTCGATCTGGGCGTGACCGATTCTACCGATAATCTGAGCATGGATACGATCAAGCAGCGGATTGGATTGTGGAAGGATGCTGGGGTGTACGGCGTATTCCTAGATGATGCTGGTTACGATTACGGCGTGTCGCGTGCACGGCTGAATGAAGCGGTAGATGCGGTGCATGAACAGAGTATGGGAGCATTCATTAACGCGTGGCATCCTGAAGATGTGATGAGCAGCACGAAGAACGCCGAGTTAAATCCAAATGGCGTGAAGACGCGCATCACCAGCAGTGATCTGTATTTGCTAGAAAGCTTTATCCTGCCTGCGAATCTGAACGGTAGCCGTGTATCCAGTGCGTATATGGAAGAATTTCAGCAAAAGATGGATAAATCGCTTATGTATCGCCGCGTGCTGGGCGTGCGTCTAATGAGCGTCAGTACTATTGATTATCAGGCAAGTACGGATACCGTGTTGACTCAATTTTTCAAAATGAATGAGGCAGCCGCAGGCGTATTCTCGCTGGACGGCTATGGCGTCTCGCCGATCCACTATAGCTCATCCAAGCCGAATGCCGATGTGGTGCGCTCGTATCCGTATATGTTGAATTATATGGATTATTATACGAAGACACCGAAGTATGACATGGCGCGGAATGGTCAGGATTTCAGCCGTGAAGGCTTCCGTTTGCTGTCGGTGAAGGGGATGAATAAGTATGCGTTTCCGAGTGGGGCGCAGTATTAAGCGGAAGGAGCTTTGCGTTAGGAAACCAATGGGCGAGGTTAGATTTGCCCTGATCCTGTCACACTGGTATACTTCCCGTATACTCATATGATAGGGGGTCCTACCGTGGCATTTTGGTTCGCACCGGATTGCTCGTTAGCTAGAGAGGCCTTGCGCGAAGCCTGAACAGGGTGGACTTTGTGCAGGGCAAGGCGAGAATAGCTGTATCGCCCTGAATCTTTAAGATAGACATGCCCGCAGGCTTTGCACCTTATGTTTTACCAAATCATATAAGGGGCTGAAAGCGATGCAAACACCATTTATTCATAATCATCAATTGAATTTTATTCATAAACAGGCGGATTTTCTGATCAAAACGATGCGAGGGATTGCCGATCGTCAAGTATTGGAAACGGTCAAATACAGCGCCGTGCAGAAGATCATTCACACGTTTGATGCACTGACAACAGAGCAAAAATCTTTGCTGGAGCTGCTAGGGACGTATCAGAAGACAGAGGACATTCAGGCTTATCTACAATCGTTAGAGCCTTATGTCATTCCGTTCCCTGAAGTGACGCCCAAGCAGATTCAACATCTCTTTCCCAAAGCGAAAAAGCTGAAAGCACCGGAGATGGCTACGATTGATCTGACACACACCACATATTTGCGCTGGATTGATATTGCTGCGAATCGGCTATTTATCGTCTATCCGCATGAAGATCGTCTGATCGCGACCGAAGGGCAGATCACACCGACCAACAAACGGGGCTTCTGCATGTTCTGTAATCGGAATCAGGAGCTGGGCTTTTTCAATGTCAAAATGAAAGCCCACTCGCCGGACAATCTATCCTCTGTTGGGCAATATGTGTGCATGGACGATGAGATGTGCAATCACAATATCACCGATACCGAAGCGTTGGAGAAATTTCTGCTGAAGGTAGGACGCTAAGATTGAGCGGGGATGAATGGGATGCCCATAGAATAAACGACCGTATGGAGCTTGTTCTTCTGCATCAGGTAAAGGATCATCGCTAGATAGGACGGCATCGGCGATAAACGTAAGTAGCCGTTTGACGTCTTGCCAATACAATGCGTATACCATAAAAAAGGCTGTTCCCGAGCGTCATGAGAAGATGACGAGGGGAGCAGCCTTTTTATGGTTGATAAGTTAATTGAGTCATTGATCTACTGCATAGATTTACACTCTTGTTTCGTGATCCAGTGAGAATCAGTAAAAGAAAGCGTTGAACGAACATTTTACATGCAATTGTTTCTTTTACAGGCTTCAAAGGCAACATGTCAGCACTTATTTGCTCTGCTCCACATACCAATCGATCATCTTGCGCGCGATACTGATCAGCGGTGGAATATTCGGCAAGTCATTCGGATCGAACCAGTCCGCGTGTACAATCTCCTCGCCATCCACCTGAATCTCGCCGCTATCGTATTCCGCGAGGAAGCCGACCATCAGCGAGTGCGGAAATGGCCACGGCTGGCTGTCGAAGTAGCGGATATTTTTCACCTTGATACCAATCTCTTCCATCGTCTCACGCTGCACGCAATCCTCTAGCGTTTCGCCTGCTTCTACAAAGCCCGCAATCAGCCCATACATATTACCGGGAAAATGCCCAGCGCGCGCCAGCAGCAACTTATCGCCCTTGGTGATCAGTGTAATGACCGCTGGGGAAATGCGCGGGTACTGACTTAGACCGCAGTTTGAACAAACTTTGCTGCGTTCATGCTGTGCATGCTCTAGCGCCGTACCACAGCGTCCGCAAAATTGATGCGTCGCATCCCAGCCGAGCATTTGCACGGCGCGTCCGGCAACATGGAATAGATCCTGATCAATCTTTTCAAACAGACCGAATAGCGGGATAAATGCCATCCCTTCCGGTGCTTGTGTGTCCTTGCTGACTTCGGCGGTATAACACGATGCCTGCTCAATCGAACCGAGGTAGAGCGAGCGTAGCGGTTCTAGCTGGTACGCTTCCAGCCCTTTGGCAACGGGAACGGCAAGCAGCTCATCCTGCTGATGCACCAGCATATCGCTGCCTCGGAAAATAAACCAGTAGCCTGTTTCGTTCTCTTGCTCCGCAGGCTGCATGGCAGGGATGTAGCGTGTATAGATGCTTTGTTTTACAAATGACATATGCTCAGAACCTTTCTCTGTCCTAAAATAAGGAATACTGTGATGAACGTAGCGTTCATATGTGCTGTCTGGTAATTTGTATATCTATCGTAGTGTAGCGATGTGGGCGCTTCTTTTTTTACCCTTTGAACAGCATCCGAATCGCAACGACAAACAGACAGACTGCTAACACCCGAACGATGGCTTTGGCAGGGATTTTGGAGGCGATACGTGCGCCGATTTGCCCACCAACAAGCGCTCCGATGGCAAGCCAGATGAATTGATTCCACATCACATGATGGAGCGCCACATGGGATACCGTTCCCACAAACGACGACAGCAAAATTGAGAACATCGAGGTTGCTGTTGCAATATGCGGCGGAAACGCCAAAAACAGAATCATCGTCGGCACCATTACCGAGCCGCCACCAATCCCGAACAAGCTGGACAGAAAGCCGACAAAAAAGGCAACCCCACATCCAAACCATAGGTTAAATGAATATTCATGCACACTTCCAGTGTTGTCCGTCAGCCGATGTGTGACCGTTGGGCGCAAAAATCCGCCCCGGCTCTGCGTCGGCTTGAAGTTGATCATCACCGCCATAATCATCAGAAATATACCAAGTGCGACGAAAAAGACGCGACTGCCCACTATACTCGTCGTCCACGCGCCAAGAATAGAGCCGGGAACCATCGCAATCGAAAAGGCGATCCCGCTGCGGTAGTCGATTTTACGCTGCCGCGCGTAGGCAAGCGTACTGGAGATGGCGCTCACAAACAGCACCGCCATCGACGTACCGGAGATATTCGCTACCGGAATGACATATAGAAATGCCAGCACTGGCACAATAATAAATCCACCGCCCAGTCCAGCGACCGCGCCACAGATCGAAGCCAGCATCCCGACCGCCAGCAGCAGGAGCGGCTCCAAAAGCAAAGTTGTATCCATCATAGAGTTCCTTTCTATCGTCTCCCATTTGCATCTGCTGCATTGCATTCTTACCTTGCTGCTAATGGCAGCCATCCATAGATCTGTATAGGATGATTCTTCACGGGCAAGCATACCCCTTTTCGCAAGAGATAACCGCGTATTCAGCATCCCCGTGAACAATCTGTTTTTCTATCATCTTGAACCAGTATATCACTAAATGAAGGGGATGGGCGGCGTGTGCAATATGTTTGCTTTTTCATAATTGATCGTATGTGCTTTGATCCAGAGAGACACAAATACAGAGAGACAAAACAGGATCGCAGTCGCCTTGTCTGTAGGCGCATACGACCCTGTCTGGATCAGTTCTATTTGGAGATTCAAGCTATGTTATGAAGCTTCCGCACTGGTAGTCGTTGCTGCCGTCATCGAAGCTGGCATTGTAGCGGGACGACTGTTGCCACGGGCGATCCGATTTTTGAAATACCCGATAATCGTGGATACAATCACCACCGACATTGCTGACAATACCGCTTCATATAATCCAACCGAATATAGTCCAATGCACACGACGATAGAGTCGAATACAAAATTCACCAACCCCGGGTTCCAGCCAAACCGCTGCTGCATAAAGATAGCAACGATATTCACGCCACCCAGCGAAGCGCGATTCATAAACAGCAGCGACAGCCCCAATCCGCACAGGATGCTGCCTATTACCGTGCCAGCCAATTGTGGCATCGAAAACGCGGGCAGCCAGCGATCTACCGATGTCATTAGCGATACCAAGCAGACTGACAAGACGGTAGAAAGCGTAAAGCTCCACCCCATCCGAGTGAGCGAAAATACATAAAACGGAATATTAATAACGAAGAACAGCAAAGCAAATGGCAGATGCAGCAGATAGTTGAGACTGAGCGATAATCCTGCTGTACCGCCAGTTACAACCTGCGCGTGACGCAGCAATAGAAGCCCGGCGCTGACAAGCAAACAGCCCAGTAGTACTTTGAGCCAACGTATAGCCTGCTGCGAAGCGTTGACAGGTGAAGATGAAGACATACAACCATCCTTTCGAATACATTGAATAATTATTCATTTTCAGATATGTACATGATATAATACCAAACAAGCAAAACACATATAAAAACAGATAGAATTGCCGCCGATCCTTTTCAAAATGAACAATAATTCGGTGACACGACTTCATATTGGAATCCTTACGTCCAATGGAATATACATACAGGGGAGGACCACATCCATGGATCATATTGATGCACGTCTGCTGACATTATTGCAGGAGGATGCACGCATGACGATCAGCGACCTGTCCAAGCAGCTATCGCTCAGCCGTCCAAGTGTTACGGAACGACTACATCGTTTACAAGAAAGAGGAATCATTCAGGGCTTCACCGCCATCGTCTCACCATCGGCAATTGGACGTAGCATTATGCTGATGATCCAGATTAGCGACCTCAAAGTGTCTGCCAGCGAATGGGAGAAGATGATTGTGCAGGAGGAGGATGTGATCGAGTGTCACCGCGTGACAGGTGAGATTGGATACATCATCAAAGCGGCGGTGGATGGGATGGAAGGGCTGCGCCAGCTGGTGGATCGACTGATGGTGTACAGCTATGTAAATACGTCGGTGGTGCTGACCTCACCTGTTGAGCGGCGACATGTGTTGCCAGTGAATGTGGAGGAATAATACGACAAGCAAAACAAACAGACAACCCAAAAGAACCTCTTCCTTATAGCTGAAGAGGTTCCTTTTGGTTATTCTTATTTGCCATGAGCCGCCATATTTGCATTATGCTGCTCCAATGACAAATCAAAATTGTCGCGATTGCCGATACGCGCTGTTGGACCTGCGCCGTGCCGATTGTAGAGCACTAGCCAGTAAAAGATCGGATACTGGCGTAGCGGCTGACGATGAGGGCCAACGTACACATCCGCTAACTGCTCATACGGCGGCCAATAATCTACGATATTTGGCGTTACCTTGCGATGAGAACGGCTGCTGGGGATATGATCACATACCCGTTCCGAGCCTAAGCGTTCTCGCCATGTACCGTAAAAGGTATGCGAGCTGCCATGCGTCCGGCAAATGAATGGACGTACCGGATACACGCGGCAGATGCCTTTTTCGGGATCAAGTAGTGGGCAAGCGAAGCTGTTACGTCCAGCATGCTGACGAATCGAATCCAGCTCCTGCTTGCGATTAGTCCGGTTGACCAGCGCGTCATACATCGGTTCATTATCCTGACGGAATCGTTCCAGATTACGCTCTGCCTGCTGAAAGGCGGCTTCAATATCCTGTTTGCTCCAGCTGTGTTCCATATAGGTTAGCAGTAGCTCGAACTCGACCTGCGATACCGGAAAATAGTCCGAACAGCAGCTGCTACAGCCTGCTGCACAGGGCGGATGCTTGCTGCTATGCTCATGATAATCCTCGATAACAGCATCGACCTGCTCATACAGGGCAGTCATATACATCGCGCGACTATTGGCAGCCGCGCGGGGGTGACAGTTCTTCAATGGTCTTCCACTGCCGCAAAAGCAGGGACGTTCTGGCGACAGCCCGGTCGCCGCTGGATGAGAGTCGGCAGCGTGAAGTGAATCCGAGTGCTGCTCATGATTAGCTTTGTCGTGATGTGGCATGGGAATCCTGTCCTTTCCGCTCCGCGTCTGCTGCATCCGTTGTGAATGAAGAGGAGGGCAAGTACATCTCACCCCTAGCAGCAGCCGATTCGGACGCTCTATCGTTCTACACGAGTGCAGGAGCAGATAGAGTCGGAACGAAGCTTGTTCTTCCCATTATACCTTAAACACCGTCTACGACTTCATCTTCTAGCTCTTTGTACATAAAATAATCAAAATCCGCATGTCGACGTCTGCCGCCCATATCAATGCAGTTCATCCCAACAAAGGCTCCTGTGAAAAATCCACCGCCCTGCACATAATCGTCAGATAGCTTATAACATTCCAGCTCTACCGGTACTGTATGCCAGTTCTGTCCGTCAAAGGAATAGCTGTAGTGATACTGCTGGACGCGCACCTCTACCTTGATATGCACCAGCTCGACTTCTTCTGGTACCGCAATCGGCTTCCGTCCGAACGGCTGGCTGAATTGTCCGTTATCGCAGATGAGCATATCCAGTACACGTCCATACGTTTCATGCCAAGTCACTTGCAGGGTCGACCAGTTTTCCGTGTTGTAGTAGCAAGTAAGTCCCGCTCCTTGCTGGAACGTATTTGGTCTGAAATCGACCGCTGTGGCAGCATCGAAGGAAAAGGCTTGCCAGCGGCGCGCGACATACGCTTGCGTGAACAGCGAGCTAAGTGATTCACGTCCATACAAGCGTAAATAGCCGGGGCGACTTTCCAGACAAGCGATGTCTTTTGTCAGTGGAATACGCAGCGTTTGGAAATGAATATTCAGCTCAGTGCTGTCAAAGTCATCGTGTTCCAAATAATCCGTTTCCCAAACGACTGGTTCCATGCGCGGAGCGGGTACTTCCACCTTGCCCTGCTTGCCACCCACAACCATCGGCCAGCCGTCCACCCATTCGATCTGCTGCAATGCCGTTTCGCGTCCCAGTGGACAGTAGCCGCGATTGTCGAGAATCGGCAGTGTATCATTGGGCAGTGGTCGTCCGGTCAGATGCGCCAGATACCATTCATTCGTATGAGTATGTAGCAAGGAAGCATGACCACATTTTTGTAGAGGATGACGAGGGTCCTGCCATGCACTCAGCATCGGATAATCCGGTTGTGTCTCGTATGCACCGAACAGCTCACGCGAGCGCGCGACCGTCTCGGCATGTTGGTAGGTGGTACCGCCCTCTGCCACGAACAGATAGTAATAATCGTCTACTCGATACAGATGCGGGCCTTCGGTATAACGCAGATCGGTTCCCTTGTAAATGATCTGCGGTTCGCCGATCAGCTGCTGCTTTTCATGATCATACTCTTGTAACGAGATGCCATAAAACGGATGATGATACATACGCTGATCCCAGTACATATTGAGCAGATATTTGCGTCCATCCTCATCATGGAATAGGGACGCATCAAAGCCTACACCGTTCAGCAAAATCGGCTCCGACCATTCGCCGTCAATCGTATCGCAGGTGACGAGATAGTTGAGGCAGTCTTTCCAGATGCCGCTTACGACTTTTACATCGGTATATACGAGCCAGAATTTGCCGTCATGGTAGCTAAGATCGGGCGCCCAGATACCGCCAGAGTTGGGGTTGCCTTTCATATCCAATTGGGAGAGACGATTCAGCGGACGATGCACGAGATGCCAGTTCACCAGATCACGGGAATGATGCAGCTGTACACCAGGGAACCATTCAAATGTAGATGTAGCGATGTAATAATCTTCACCAGCACGACAAATGCTAGGATCGGGATTGAAACCGCGTAATACAGGATTTTGGATGGACATCTTTTTTACCTCCGAAGGTATCAATTTGGAATGCGATAACCAAAATAAGACGACACGAAGACGATGGAACGGCAATAGCAAGATCATATAACTCACTGACATGAAGCGCTTACAAATTCATGCTTGCAACAGAGTGGAATGTTTGTCCCAGCCGGATGGTTCTGCGCTTGGCAGCACTGTTAACCTCTCCATAGGGCATAATGAGCATGCCGCAACGGGTCATACCACAAAACTTTGTATAATGGATAAACTAACTTTTCTTGAAGGTAACACAATTTGCACAGGAGCGCAATGTGCAAACCGGATTATGATACAATGAAGGGACGAAACGCATCAATACAAACGAGGAATCACACCGCATCATTTCACAGCACAATGGAGGCTAACCTACTATGCAATCATCGGATCAAAATAAATCTGCCTGGAATGGCAGCACCTATCAATCATGGCTCAATCGGTTCGGTACGCCGCAAGAGGCTGCCGCCAAAATTGTAGCCGATCCCGCCAAGCGTGTTAGCGGCGCACTGCGTCATATGGGCGACGATATTACCGGACAGCGTATTATCAATTTGATGGGTTCTAACGGCAACAAGGCTGTAGCACTTGCCCTGCTAGGCGCTGAGATGACCGTAGCGGACTTCTCACCGGAAAATGAACAGTATGCGGTCGAATTGGCTGCGGCGGCAGGCGTACCGCTGCATTATATCGTCTCGGACGTGCTGGAATTGCCATCTACATTGAATGGAAAGTACCAGATCGCCTTTATGGAATTTGGCATTTTGCACTATTTTACCGATTTGCAGCCATTATTTGAGGTGGTGGCTAGACTGTTGCAACCGGGCGGTAGATTGGTACTGCAAGATTTCCACCCAATCTCCACCAAGCTGATCTCTTCGCGCGGCACCACTGCCAAGATTCGCAAGCATAAAGTAGACGGCGATTACTTTGACCAGTCGCTGGTGGAGAAGGAAGTATCCTACTCCAAATACGCCGAGTCTGGCGCTGCTGAGCCAGAGCGAGAAAAGGTTTACTTGCGCAACTGGACACTCGGCGAAATTGTCACGGCGGTGGCTTCCGCAGGGCTGATTATTAAGGTGCTGGAAGAACTGCCGAATCAGTCATCGGATGTATTTGATAAAGGCATTCCGAAGACATTTACGATTGTAGCGGAGAAGTAACAACAAAAGCTCATCAACCCGCATGGTCAGGGGTTGATGAGCTTTTTATTATTTGCCAAAGGTGGCTCCGGGCACAACGGTGTATCGATCCAACAACTGAGTCGATTCAGGAATGATCAGAACAGACTTGATTTTGCCATTTTCAAAAGTGAAATTCCATTGCTCGACCTTGATACTATAGTCATCTTCGGCAGTGACTCGCTGTACGATTCGCATGGTCAGCGTATCCTTGGAGCGCTTCAACGCTTGCATATCCACTATACTATTGGCATTATAGCTGCCTGCCGGAAAGCTCTCGTTATAAATATCTGTTTTAAAATGCGGGGCAATCAGAGGAAGGATATCTTGCTGTCGTCGTTCATCATAAGCCATGATCCATTTCAAAGCCAAATGCTGTTCCGAGGCATATTCCACAGAACTGGATTCGGATGTGAATGTAGGATCAGAGTTCACATATACATGTTTACGTTTGTTATCCCATTGCACAGCTACACCTAGACTATCTGCAATGGTGCGCAGCGGAACATAGACCGAACCGTTGATGATTTGTGGGGGTGTACTTGTTTGAATAGCATTGCTATGAACGGAAATATGCGGAACAGTGGTCGCAGCATAGATTGCTGTACTGCATACAAAGGTCAAAACGGTCGTGGCTACAATAATTTTTGCCGATGATTTCATGGTAAAGCTCCTCTCTATGAGCGGAATATGCTCTGTTAAATGAGTTGTATGAAATGGATGTATAAGAATAAGTTAGAACCTTTATGGAAAAGGCATTTCGTGTATTGCATGGCGTCTATTCCATGTATGTAGATGTTTCTATGGATGAAAAAGAACGAGTACACGTTGGAAATACGGCACTCGTTCCTTGGGCATGGCTGCTGTCTCGGTATATATCTACGTTATCGTAGGCAAACCATGTTATTTCGCTCGAATATACGTCTCCAAATAATCATTGCTAAATTTCCCTTGCGGATCGTATTTCGCTACTAATTGCTGGAACTCCGGCAGTTTGCTAAACTGCTGACGTAGCTGCTCCGCCGGAATCGTATGCAGCTTGCCCCAGTGTGGTCGGGCGTTGAATGGTGCCAGCGCCTGCTCGATCAGCGGCAGTACACGCTCCACGGCTTCCCAATCATCCTTCCATGTAAAATGAAATGCTACAGACGGCTGGTTGTAAAATAGACTCAGCCACAGATCATCCGCAGCGATGGTACGCAGTTCACCGACAAACAAAATCGGCTCTAGATGCTCGCGCAGCTCATGAATCGCCAGCGCTGCTTGATAGATATGCTCCCGCGGCAGTACATATTCGCTTTGCAGCTCTTTGCCTGCACTTGGCGTAAACTCCAAACGGAAATGCGCCAATCGCTCGTACCACATCCCCGGTTCTCCGAGCTGCTGGGTACAATTTTGCGTTTGCTCCTGCATATTTTGCAGTGGATGCAGGGGAATGGTCGCGGGAGTCGCTCCGTACAAGTCAGTCAATCCATCATAGCTCGCTCCATCTTCCTCACGACACTTCGTCCATACCTGATGAAACGAAGGCTGCTGCCAATCCGTGAACAAACTGACACTATACGCGCTGGCGAAGATGTCGTCGGCGTGCTGCTTTAGCTGTGCGAGCGGTAGATGTTCGTAAACGAACTGCTTGACCGTATAGGTCGGTACGACGTTCAATGTCAGCTTGGTCACAATACCGAGTGCACCCACATTGATCACCACACCAGCGAATGAATCGTCGCCACGCTGGAAGGTGTGCAGTTCGCCGTTAGCGTCGACTAGCTCCAATCCTTCCACAGCGGCAGCCAGACTGCCATTTTCGCTGCCGGACCCGTGGGTGGATGTTGCGATGGCTCCAGCGATGGTGATATGCGGCAGGGAAGCCAGATTGTGCAGGGCATAGTCGGTTTGACTGAGTGCTGCGCACAGCTCGCCGTATGTAATACCGCCTTCGACAGTCACCGTTTGCTGCTGTTCATTCAATTCCAGCATTCGGTTCCATTTGCGCAGTGATACGAAGATGCCGTCGGTATCGGTAATGGAGTTAAAGGTATGACCGCTGCCGGGAATTTTGACGCGGCGATGTTCCTTGACCAGTTGCTGTAGATGTTGGATATTCTCAGGCTCAATCCATTCGGTTGCACCGTATGTGTAGTTTCCAGCCCAGTTTTGATAGCTCATATGAAATCCTCCTCTAGCGTCGATGTGGTGTATGGTGCTCTATGAATCCGTTATCATAAAGGAATACTGAAAAAGATCGTACCGACTACAAGACCACGATGTATACCGATTATTTGCTTGTGGTGTAACAACGAACGAGTAACGAAGGCTACCCGCCTTTTCCTATGTTGTGAATAGTTATCGCAGTCTAGTAAACGGTACGGCGATGTGGCACATCTGACTGGTTCTATTGCGATTACGCTTGTTTGCTTTTTAGTGCATATTTGGATGCGCTTTTTTTATTATACGTCTTCTTTGCTAAAATATCCGCTATTTAGCATGAAATGTCATATCTATCATCCTCCACGACATTCAAGACATTCAGACATACAAATAACCTGAGTCATTTGGATACGGACTCAGGTTATTTACTGTATACGATTGCCTTGGAACAGTTAGCTTTTGCGCGCTTCTTCACGTTCTTGATTGCGGCGCTGCCACGATTCTTTATACACGCTGCTGCGAAATTGTAGAATCGGATCATCTGACAGCTCCATGCCGTCTGTAATCATCGTAGGGTCCATCACGAGATGATCCGGTTCATTCGTTGGCTCCGTGATGCTTAGTTCACCAATTGCCACTCGTTGTCGCTGCTTCGGCCATACGACAGTCGGATCGTCGGTGGGATCATCTGGCTCGCCCAATACGATATACAACGTAAAGATCGCTGGTTGCTGGTGCAGCCGTTGATTCAACTCCTGTTCCAGATAGCGGTCCTCCTGCTGGCGTGCTTCATGTATCGATAGATGATCTGTTCCCGCCTGTGGCTCCCATTCAAACCGTACCGGTTGACCTGGCTGATCATGTTGCGTCAGCAGATAAGCATGAATGCAATAATACGGCACGGTGGCATAACTACGGGGTGGACGCAGCTTTTGCAGATAGCGCAGACTATCCTTTGCCTCATCAAAATGCTGGACCATCTCTGACAGTACCTCTGTCCATCCAGCTTTGCCATCCTGAACCTTACGTGCAAAAGTGACCATATCCATAAACGAACCCGGCGTGCGGGCAAAAAATACCGGAACGGTCACTCCCACCAGACAGCTATATTGCCCATCCGGTAGCGCAAAGCGAACAGCCATGCCTTTGGCAGGCGACTTCAAATCAGCAAATACCGGATTCATCGAGCTGCCGGAAAAGCGTACGATCGCTTCTGTTTCTACCTGTTGCAAATGCGGTGCATGGGTCCATGCAGCAGCTTCGCCATTGGGACGGAAGACTGCACGGTAGCATTGCCCGCTTGCATGGGCGCGGCGATATGTTGGATGAATGCCGCTCAATTGCTCTAGCTCATCCACAGCGCGTACACTGCATTCGTCTCCGTGTTCTCCATGATGTCGTTCGGCAAAGCGCGATGACGCCGGCGCTTGCTTGTCTGCGGCATCATTCTGATTCGTAGCAGTAGTCTCTGTTGTAGTGGCAGGCATAGGGATGGAAGAAGTGGTATTGATGTTGGACAAAGAATGCTTCATTTATGACACCTCGCTAGCGTAAAGGGTTTGTTGTACACCCATTACCCCAACAAGATGGTATTCAAGCCCTGTGACTTGTCATGGCTATTCCTTGGTCAGCCCGGCTTTTCATCGGTGAAATCTGTCACAAATGCTGAGATACGCAGCATTTGCTCTACATCCACCGCAGACACCGGCTTACTGAATAGATAACCCTGCATTTCATGGCAGTGAATTTGCTGTAGCATGGATGCCTGCTGATTATTTTCCACGCCTTCGGCAATGACATTCATATTCAGATTGCGCGCCAGACTGACGATGGAGCTGATGATGAGATGGTTCGCCTGACTGCTGCCTAGACGGCTGGTGAATTCACGAGCGATCTTGAGCTTGTCGACTGGGAAGTTTTCCAGATAAGCGAGCGAGGAATAGCCTGTACCGAAGTCATCGATAGAGATGGAAACGCCGAGTAGCTTGAGGGCTTTCAGCTTGGTGATCACACCGCTAATATTACTCATCGCCATCGATTCGGTAATTTCCAGATCAATATAAGCGGGATTCACACCCGTTTGTTTTAAAATATGCGCGACTGTATCAACAAAGTTTTCCTGCTCAAATTGCTGTGCGGACAGATTGACTCCAATTTTGATCATATAGCCTTCATCCTGCCAGCGCTTGGACTGCATACATGCTTCGCGCAGCACCCATTCACCAATGGGGATGATCAAGCCGGTTTCTTCCGCTACGGGGATAAAGTCGCCCGGCATAACTAGACCCATCTCGGCATGCTTCCAGCGGATCAACGCTTCGACGCCGATCACTTTGCCCTGTGCTGCATCAATCTGCGGCTGATAGTGAAGAATTAGCTCGTTGCGGTAGAGCGCTTGTCCCAGTTCTTTTTCGAGCATTAGCTTTTTGGAATAGAGCTTGTCATTTTCATTGTAAAAACGATAATGACCTTTCCCCGTTTGTTTCACCTGATACATAGCGATATCTGCTTTTTTCATTAAGGTTACGGCGGAATCGTCGCCACCCGGATAAACGGCAATCCCGATACTCGGTGTCGCCATAATCTCGAAGCCGTTAATATAATGTGGCTGGTTCATGCCGTCAAGAATGCGCTGCGCTACGGTTCCTGCTTCACTCTCGTCACGCATATGACGCAGGATCAGAGTGAATTCGTCACCGCCGAGACGGGCGATAATATCGTTCTCGCGCACACAGCGCTGCAAGCGCTGCGCCACCGAACGCAGTAGCTGGTCACCGACATCATGACCTAGAGTATCGTTAATATTTTTGAAGCGGTCTAGATCGATAAATAGGATGGAGAACATTTCCTTCTCCGAGCGCGCGCTGTTGACGGTATCGCTCAACCAATCTTCAAAGGCAGCGCGGTTCATCAAGCCAGTTAACGGATCATGATAGGCGAGGAATTTGATCTTTTCCTCATTTAAGCGGTTCTCGGTAATATCTTTGGCAATGCTATAGATACCGACAATATTGTCGTTTACCAAAATGGGAATGGTGGTCATACGTACGTGGAAGAATTCATTGGTATAGCTGCAAATGGTCGTTTCGTAGATTTGCGGCTCACCTTTCTTCACCTTTTCGAGATAGTGATAAGAAATTGGTACTTGATCCTCAGTAATAAAGGAACAGGATTGACGCCCGATCAATTCCTGTTCGCTCAATCCGTACAAACGCACTGCCTCAGGATTGGCGCTCTCAATGCGCCCGTCCAGACTAAGCGAGACGATGGCATCTGGGTGATATTCGACAATCGACTTATAGCGATGCTCACTTGTTGCCAGTTCCTGTGTCTTATCATACAGACTGCGCATCAATCGTTGATTTTCCAGCAAAATAATGAGCTGACGTATGAGCACCAATATAATCGCAATTCCCGTACCAACGGCTAGCACATACATGCGATCTGGACGTGTAGTCATAAATAAAAATAGAGCAACAATGCCAACATACGGAAGCAATAAACGGGCAAAATCAATACGTGGGGCAGTTGTTTCAGAGGCTCGCGCGGGGTCGCTGACCTCGGTCTTATGCAGTACACCAGCAAAGCCTACTAATAGTATACCTGTGATAAAGAGGGGGTCGGAGAGGCTGCCGGAATAATACTCATCCAGCGAGATCATATACAGGAATGTCGTATCACCAAGCACCTGTACCAGCAGACCCAGCACAATCATAATGATGACGCGATTCGATAGAGTACGTTGAAGGCTAAAATACAGACTGGCTGCACCTGCAACCAAGGCTAGATCGGTAATCGCATAAGCGATAGACAACAAGGTGCTTGCCGACAGCTCGCCAGAGCCTTCCGCACCGAACATGGAGCGAAGCAGGAAGTGCCAGCTGAATGTACATAGTACAGTCATGACGATCAGAATATCCAGCATCAGTCGGATCATGGGAAAGCCCTTTTTTTCATAATTCAGCTTATAAAAAAAAGCGGACATATAAAATAACACCTGTAGCATGTAGAACACATCGGAGTAACCGGGAAAAGGTACACTGACGCGTATGACGTTCTCAAAATAAATCCATAATATTTCGGCAATCAGATAGCAGAAGCTACCCAGCGAGAGCAACAACCAAAATACGCGATGTCGGCTGTTGCTGTGTTTCCAAGTGCTAAACAACCAATAGGTAGCAATTAACGAGCCACTGACGGACAATATGTTCCCGCCCAGCGTGCGCATTAGATCATTGTCAATCCATACATTAATCCAGACATAATAAACTATAGTAAACAGAACGATAAAGGACAGCAGTAGTGGTTTCCAGTTGTAAGCCTGTCTAGGCATGTGTAATCCCTCAAGTTTAAATTATTTTAGTTAATATTACCCAAAAAATAGCATCTTATACCTAGAAATAGACATGAATTTTATAGGTCTAAAGATTCAATAGCTTAGGCAGTTAATAATACGCCATTTTAGATAGAATTGAAATACATAATCATGCATTTCCAACTATTATTTTCAAAAAAATTTATTTAAGGATTATAAAAGGATTCGCAGAGCGAGAAACGAACAATGTGAACAGACTGTATGCAAATACCTATGCACCGTCTCAATGATTCGGCATTCTACGTTGTTCATCATCGTTCAAGGGGGCATAATTCATGAATTCATCGTTTATTGCGGCAGGATATATCAGTGATCGACATCTGCCGATCATTGCAGAACAGGAATTGCGGCGACTGACTCATATCAATATTGCGTTCGGTCATGTGAACGAGGCGCAGATTGTTACACAGCATTTGCAGCATTTGAATGAATTGAAACGTATTCGCGCTATTCATCCGCTATTGTCGGTGCTGTTGTCGGTAGGGGGATGGAGTGCAGGCGGGTTCTCTGAGGCGGCAGCAACACCAGAGGGCAGACAGCGGATGGCAGAATCGGCGGTGGAAGTAGTCATCGCACATGGTCTGGACGGGATTGATCTGGATTGGGAATATCCGAGTTATGGCGTAGCGGGTATCGGTTACAGCAAGGAGGATCGCCATAACTTTACCTTGCTGCTGTCCGCTATTCGTGTGGCGCTGGATCAGCAGGGAGCAGAGGATGGACGGCATTATTTGCTGACCATTGCGGCGGGGGCGGATCAATATTATATCGATGGCACTGAGATGGAGCAGGTGCAGCAATATGTAGATTTTGTGCAGCTGATGACGTACGACATGCGAGGAGGCTTTCAGATATTGACTGGGCATCATACGAATCTGTATGCGTCAGATGGTGATCTATTCCGCATCGGTGTGGATGCGTCGGTGAAGTTATTTCAGAGGGCAGGTGTCCCAGCGCATAAAATCGTCATCGGCGCCGCCTTTTACTCACGTCAATGGGAGCATGTGCCGGACATCAACCACGGTCTGCATCAGATGGCGGCAGGAGCGGGCGGATATGGACCGGAATATACCGAGCTGGCAGCGGAGTACATCAATGCCAATGGCTATGTGCGGTATTGGGATGAGCAGGCGCAAGCACCGTATCTGTATAACGGTTCGACCTTTATTACGTATGATGATGAACAGTCGATTGCGGCAAAATGCCAGTATATTGTCGAGCATGGATTGGCGGGTATGATGTTCTGGGAATATGGCTGCGATCAAACCCAGCGTCTCCTGCACGCGATGGCAGATGGGCTACCTTCTCAACCGTAACTTGAAGCATCATCTAAATGCCATCTTGAAAATAAGCGAAAATGCGACGAAAACCCCAATTTCCGCTTACAAAACTGTGGTATTTCGCTATATGGGATTGTATAATCGAACAGAACATACCGCATGAACCGGTGCTTCCGGGGCATGAAGCGGAGTATTTTAATCATGAAAGAGGGGCTGGGGATGGCAGGAAAAAACGGGCTATCCGTTAAAACCATTGTAGCGATTGGCATTGGTTCGGCATTGTTTGTCATTCTGGGACGTTTTGCTTCGATTCCGAGCTTTATTCCAGATACGAATATCGAGACGACATACGCGCTGCTGGCGCTGTTCGCTCTGTTGTATGGACCATGGGCGGGGCTGTTGATCGGTCTGATCGGGCATACGCTCAAGGATGCGATTTTCTACGGATCACCGTGGTTTAGCTGGGTAATCGCTTCGGCGGTATTCGGTCTGATCGTTGGTTTGCTTACGCGTCGCATTGGTATTGCGGACGGGGAGTTTGGTACACGCGAGATTATTACGTTTAACGTAGCGCAGTTGATCGCTAATATCGTCGCTTGGCTGATCGTAGCGCCAGTGCTGGATATTCTGATCTACTCCGAGCCAGCTAATAAAGTATTTGTGCAGGGCGTGGGCGCGATGGTATCCAATACAGTGTCTGTTGCCATTATTGGCACACTGTTGGCACTCGCTTATGCGAAAACAAGAACGAAACGCGGCAGTCTGACGCGCGAATCATGATGTATACCTGTACTAAGCCAGTGATTCAGGGTTGAATCCGGCGCTGTACGGGTGTTACAGTAAGTTCAGGACCGGTGGGAGCCACCGGTCTTTTTCATTTCCTTACACCATGATTGTAAGTCTGATCATGACTTTAACATATTAAGCGTATCTGAATGATTGGTTCGATGCGCTTCCATTGATATAGCGTTATTCCCGGTATGGAACCACATCACCGGTTATCGCAAGCCGGGAGGAAGGAAAGGCATGAGAAAACCTGTTATACAATTTGACCAGTTTAGCTTTCAATATCGTGCTCAGTCCGAACCGACGCTGCATGAGATCAATTTGACCATATACGAAGGGGAGAAGGTGCTGATCGTCGGTCCTTCCGGTTCGGGCAAAAGCACGCTATCCCACTGCATCAATGGGCTGATTCCATTTCTATATGAAGGCGAGATTAGCGGCACGCTCAAGGTGGATGGGCAGCTGACATCCGAGCTAGGCATTGCTGAGCTGTCGGATAGAGTAGGCACCGTATTGCAGGACCCAGATGGACAGTTTGTCGGGCTGACCGTTGCCGAGGATATTGCCTTTAAGCTGGAAAATGACGATGTGCCGCAGATCGAGATGATTCGGCGCGTTTATGATGCGGCGGAAACGGTAGAATTCGCTTCGTTTCTGGATCACTCCCCGCATTCGCTGTCCGGTGGGCAAAAGCAGAAAACGACACTCGCGGGCGTAATGGTCAGCGACGCGGATATTTTGCTGTTTGACGAGCCGCTTGCCAGTCTGGACCCGCACACCGGTCAATTGACTGTAGAGCTGATTCACCGCATTCATGAACATACAGGCAAAACGATGATCATCATTGAGCATCGCTTGGAGGAAGTGCTGCATCGTCCGGTCGACCGTATCATTGTCGTTAATGAAGGACGAATCGCCGCCGATCTGCATCCGGCAGAGCTGCTCAGCAGCAACCTGTTGCGCGAAACGGGCATCCGCGAGCCACTGTATCTGAATGCACTGCGTTATGCGGGAGCAGAGATTGTTCCGAATGTGCAGCCGCAGCATATTGAGAAGCTGGTGCTAGAATCATATATCGAGCCGTTACGTCGTTGGTACGACAGCGGGATTGCAGAACCGCCATCGCAGCTGGAGACGGCGGCATTGGAAGTGAATCATGTTTCGTTTGGTTATGACGAGAGCAATCCGATTCTGCATGATGTCTCCTTCCGTATCGGCAAAGGTGAGATCGTCTGTATCGCTGGACGCAACGGAGCGGGCAAATCGACCATTTCGCAGCTGATTTGTGGATTTTACAAACCGAATGCTGGACAGATTCTGCTGAATGGACGCGATCTGAAGGGCGATACGATCAAGGAACGTGCCGATGTGATCGGCTTTGTCATGCAAAATCCGAATCATATGCTGTCCAAGCCGCTGTTGTACGATGAAGTGGCGCTTGGTCTGCGCACACGCGGCGTTGCTGAGGAGGAAATCACCGAGCGTGTACACGATGTACTCAAGGTATGCGGATTGTATCCGTTTCGCAGCTGGCCTGTATCGGCGCTTAGCTATGGGCAAAAGAAACGTGTAACCATCGCCTCCATTCTAGTGCTGAAGCCGGACATTCTGATTCTGGACGAGCCAACTGCTGGACAGGATTTCCGCCATTACAATGAAATGATGGAATGTCTTCAGCAATTGAATAGACAGGGCATGACGATTATTATGATCACGCACGATATGCACCTGATGATGGAATATGGACAACGCGCGATCATTATGGCAGATGGCAAAAAGATCGCTGACGATACACCCGCGCGCATTTTGAGCCAGCCAGATATTGTAGCGGCGGCGCACCTGATGGAAACGTCGCTGCACCGCTTGTCTGTACGTGCTGGCATTGGAGAACCAGCTGAATTCGTCAGTCGCTTTATCGCCTATGACAGGGGGCTGCGTCCGTCATGAGTACCAAAATGTTGACTTATACGAACCAGAATACACCGATCCATCGGTTGACTGGCGTAAGCAAGCTGATCTTCTTCGTGCTGTGGGCGCTAACAGCGATGATTATTTACGATACACGTTGTCTGCTGGTGATGTTCGTAATCGCTATAATTATTTTTGCGGTATCCAAGGTTCCGTTTGCTACGTATTCCTTTGTGCTGTATCTGATTCTAATCTTTTTCCTATTCAACCAGATTGCAATTTTCCTGTTCTCGCCCCTATATGGAGTGGAGCTGTATGGGACGAGGCATGATATTGTACATTTGTTCTGGCGCTATACGCTGACATGGGAGCAGCTGTTTTACCAGTTTAACGTCGCATTGAAATATGCAGTCGTTGTACCGATTGGACTGCTTTTCCTACTTGTGACCGATCCGAGTGAATTCGCATCGTCGTTAAACAAGATCGGGATCAGCTACAAAGTATCGTACGCGGTTGCCATTGCACTGCGCTACATTCCCGACATCCAGCAGGACTTTCAAAATATCTCCTTCTCTGCGCAAGCGCGTGGCATCGACATCTCGCGCAAGGAAAAGCTGGGTAAACGATTGAAAAATATCGTCTCCATCCTGCTGCCGCTCATTCTGACCAGCGTGGAGCGGATTGAGAAAATCAGCACCGCGATGGAGCTGCGCGGCTTCGGACGGAAAAAGAAGCGCTCATGGTATAAGTCACGTCCATTCCGCAAAGGCGATTATGTGGCTTTGGGACTGATTGCGGTGATTACGGTTGTGAGCTTTGCTGTGACGTTTGCGGATGGTTCGAGGTTTTATAATATTTTTAAATAGTTCATATGCTATAGCGGTATCAAAACATAAACAAGCCCTCGATTTTGAGATCGGGGGCTTGTTTCATTATTTATACATATCGACAATTCGTTTGGCATGCTCGATAGAAAGACCATACTTCCCACGTATTTTTTTGATCGATTCTATTTTGGATGTTTGCTTTAGGTCATTTTGAATGTAACTTTTCACTTCGGAACTGTCTTTGTAGGCTTCAAACACCTGTTTTTCCATTACACTCATTTTTCTGGAATTGTAAAAGTTAGTGATCACTGAAAACACAAGAGCAATTAACAAAAACAAGCTTACTGTAGTACTACTATCCATAAAATTACCTCCTAAATCAGACTAAAATGTATCACTTATTATAGACCGCATGCTTTTTTGACAGCAGTAATACCAGCAAGTTCTGCTACCAAGTCTTTAGCTACTCCGCCTAATGCTGCCCATTTTTCGCTTGTAAAAGATGCACCCCAAATAATTTTAGCCGCTTCGGTAGCTCCACCTAAACTTTTTACTAACTTTGTAATTTTAACAATTTTTGTTACAGGTACTGCTGTAGTTACAAGCACACCAGCGATAGCAAGACCACAATCCCAAGCACCGTTGGTACTGATTGAACCTGAGCCTTCAATAGGTGCAGATCCATTGGTAGAATCAGTAACACGAATTGGACTGTTTACACTTATTAAGTAGTTGTTAATCGTATCTGCATCGTTAGTGTTTAAGATTTCGTCTGGAATACTAGTAAGATCGTTAAGTACCTGTTCAATAGAATCTTGGGACACGCTATTAAACTTTTCTCTTTCATTATTGCTTGCTTCTGCGGCAGAGGCAGATTGATTGCTAAAGCTCGTTGCGGTTAAAAGAGCTAACATAAACATAAGTATAATTGGTTTTGTATACCATTTTCTAATCATAACTTTAAAATACTCCTTTTGTATTTAATGGAATTAAGATTACAAAAAATAGTTTGAATATAGTAGTTTTAAGAAGTACCGGTACATCAAAAAAGCTAACATAAAAATAACAAGTATTTCAATTAAATATCCAGATTTTTTCAATTTGATTCTCCGGTCTTGATGTATAAGACGTATGTATCTACAAAAAAATTTTTATTCGACATGCTATTTAGACGTATCATCCTAGCCAAATGGTTTTAGTCATTTCTTTCATATGAAAAAAACTCATCTTTATCTATGGTTCAAGAAACCATGATAAAGATGAGTCAATGGTATATTCAAATGGATGAGTGGAAGGATCGAACACTCCTAATCAAACAATAGAAATAGGATTACATATTACGGCTTGCTGGACGTGGAATTTGGTTGGTAGTAGCCATTTGATTCAGGAACAGCAGCAGTTCTTCGTTGAATTTTTCCATTTCATCGAACATCATTGCGTGACCGCTGTTTTCAAACGGTACGACCCGTGCGTCGGTAATGCCTTCGCTCAGCAGTTGGGCAAATTGTGGGTCGCAAATTTTGTCCTTCATGCCTTGGAAAATAACAGTTGGAACCGTTACAGCAGACAGGTCGCCGCGCAGATCCTCATCGCGTAGTGCCATTGCTGCTTTGATCGTACCGTGGTGAGATGCTTGATAGCACAAAGTCTCCAGCCACACCATCATACCTGCTTTTGTTTTGGATTTGGTGAATTTCAGACCGAATTGACCGAGCATTTTCGGACGATCTTCATAGGTTGCTTCGATCAGGTCCGCAGTCAGATCGTCTGCGTCCATCAGACCGTAGTCAAAGTCTGGACGTTTGACGAAGACGGGGGCTGCTGCACCCATCAGTGCGAGCTGAGCGATACCATGTCCTTGGTGACGTGCCATATAGCGAATCGCTACGGCACCACCCATGGAGAAGCCCGCCAGTACGGCATTTTCAAGACCGAGATCGTCGATCACCGCGCGCAAATCGTCTGCCATCCGGTCGTAGGTGTAGCCTTCCCACGGAGCATCCGATTTACCGAAACCGCGGAAATCGATCCCGATACATCGATAGCCATCTAATGGAAGTCTGGAAAATTGATATTCAAACATTAGATGATTCGCTGGCCAGCCATGTAGGAAAATAACCGGAATCCCTTCGCCAATATCCTGTACAAAAATCTTCACGCCATCTTCAACTTGAACGTACTTACCCATGTGAATCGCCTCCATTGATGTTGGTCTTTTTTCCAATCGGTTGTGATGTATAGTGATAGAACGACGTCAACGCCGAATCATCTGCATTGTAAAAGGTTACTACTGTATCACACTGGTAATACATTAAACACTTCACTTTCTAAGCAAACCTAACTAACTGGGTATCATTTGTTGTGACATGCTTTATTTTGTGCAATCCAATTCGTTTTTTCGTAGATAGATTATGTTCCGTTTTAGTCATATGCTATCCAATCTGGGTACAACATTATTAGAAATTCATTGGAGTGATATGTTCGGTGAATGGATCACTGAGGCGATGCTATCCAAGAATGAAGAAATTTATAAAATAAGTAGCATACACAGACATGTTCACAGGGGGTTGGATCAATGAAATGGCAAGGTAGACGGGAAAGCGGGAATGTAGAGGATCGTCGTGGAATGGGTGGCAAGACGCTGGTAGGTGGCGGAATCGGTGGAGTGATCGTGATCATCATCGTGATTCTGCTCGGCGGTAATCCCTCAAGCTTGTTAGGTGGAATGACGTCTGGCACAACGACGCAGACGGCAGGCAATTACCAAGGCACGGAGCAGGAGGAGCAACTGGCGGACTTTGTATCGGTGGTGCTGGCGGATACAGAGGATGTATGGAGTGACGTATTTAAGCAGCAGGGATTGACGTATACCGATCCAACGCTGGTCATTTATAGCGGCAGTGTACAATCTGCTTGCGGTACAGCAAGTTCAGCAGTGGGTCCCTTTTACTGTCCGGGCGATCAGAAGCTGTATATCGATCTGAGCTTTTATGATGAATTAAAGCAGCAATTCCAAGCACCCGGCGATTTTGCGATGGCATATGTGGTGGCGCATGAGGTGGGTCACCATGTACAGAATTTGCTAGGTACCATGGACAAAATTGAGCCCTATCGTCAAAAGCTGAGCGAGAAGGAATTTAACACGCATTATCAGGTACGGCTTGAACTACAGGCAGATTATTACGCTGGCGTCTGGGCGCATTACGAACAGGGCAAAAATCTGCTGGAGCAGGGCGATCTGGACGAAGCATTAACGGCTGCCAGTGCGGTTGGCGATGATACGATCCAGCAGAAGGCGCAAGGCTATGTGGTGCCGGACAGCTTTACGCATGGCACATCCGAGCAGCGCAAGCGCTGGTTTAACAAAGGTTTTGAATCCGGTACGATTGCAGGTGGCGATACGTTTAGTGTGAGCGACAGCAATCTATAGGCGAAGTCATCGGAGACCATACACATTTTCAGCGATGAGCAACGAATGGAGAAGGCTTCAAGCATGGTATTCATCCAATGGTAGGCAACTTCATGAACCCGGCGGTTCTCATTCATCCGCAGTTTACACAGTTCTGCTACGCTGAACTTGGGTGCGGCGGTCCATCTGGTATATGATAAAGATAAAGCCCGCATACCCATATAGAAAAGGGCATATTCGGAAAAACGATGAACCAAGGAGTGGAAGCATGAACAACATACGTCTGAAAAGCAGTTTGGACCGCGAAAGTCTGGATGACCGCCTACAATACAAACCGGAAATCATGGAGCTATATTTGCGCACAGAGGATTTGCAGCAGGAGCCATTGATTCGTGAACGCATTCGTGAACTGAAAGGGTTAGGTATTGATGTATATTTGCATCATCCGAGCCGTTATAATAGACGTTTTCTCGATATTATGAGCACCGACGAGGAGATGCACCGCTTTTATCGGGAATCGACTCGTCAGCTGGTGAATATTTGTGTGGAGGAAGGCAGTAAATGCGTCATTCATGCCAATTATTTGCATAGTGAAAATAATGAAATCTCACGTGAGCGCAGCATTGCGATGCGTGAAGAAATTGCCAAGCTGCTTGAGGATGGCGGACGCGAGGTACTGCTATGGGAGGATTCGACGGAAGGGCTATTCTGCTACGCCAATCCGTATCTGATTGACGAAGTGATTATTCCGCTCAATCTGCCAGTCAATGTGGATGTGAGTCATACATTTATTAGCTTCCGCGGCGACAATGCACGTTTGCAGGAGGTACTGGAGCGCACTGCGCCGTATGCAGTGTATTATCATCTGGTGGACAGTATGGGACAGTTTCACGATTCGCTACCGCTGGGACAAGGCATGATTGACTGGAAGATGGTGAAGCGGTTGGTACAAGGGAAGGCGTATATTTTTGAAATCAATCTAGAAGGCGGGCATATTGATTGTACGCCGATGGTGGAGAGTGCGCGTTACTTTGATAGTTTGGAAGTGTAAGTAGTTTATGGGAAAGAAATACGTATTATTATGTATCGAAAACTTTATTGCGTGTTTAAATGACGTTTATATGATATATTGTTAACAAGACAGAAAGCATTCGGTGGAGCGATCACGGTGCAGCCTTCGACAAGGAGGTGATGCCATGATCGCACTTGTTCTAATTGAATTCGTGGATGTGTTGAAGGGAATTGCTGCTTCGCTAAGTATAGCGCTTAGCGGACGTAAGCTCTACAGGATCATTCGCCGCAAATTCAAAGACAAAAAAGAACCCACCGAATAAAGGTTAGCCGCCTTCGGTGGGTTCCGCACATGAGAAGATGATTCGAGTGTGCAGCGCGCCGTGGTTTCCCAGCTTTCTGTCCCATAACCCTGCCGTTGACGCGGCGGGGTTATTTCGTTATCAATGGAGCATCAGATACACTGTTCCGCTTGATACTGTATGGTAACAGTATATACCCGCAATGAATGAGATTCAACAGAAAACGAAAAAATAACACGTAAAAAAGCTATTTTATTTGTCTTGATCTATTTATCTGATGCTAGTAAGTAGAGTACGTAGATTTGATTGGCGAACAGGTATAGGTCAAATCTTGTATCGTAAATCGGATTTTGTACCATACATATGACCATATTTTGAAAACCAAACACTGCATACCATAACAAGCACTATACCTATCCTTTCCTACCATAATAACCGTATAATTCTACAACGTATAAAATGATCGAAAACATGGATTATAACAAATAGTTCCAGCATTGCTCCATGTTGATGTGAAAGCGCCTCCTTTATAGTGAGGATACATTCACATTTCAGGGAGGTTATGAATCTTGAACAAGATTACGTTTATTGGAGCCGGAAGTACTGTATTTGTGCGCAATGTGCTGGGTGATATTATGCTGACTCCGGCATTGCAGGGCTTTGAGCTAGCGTTATACGATATTGATCATCAGCGATTGCAGGAATCGGAGACCCTGCTTCATGCCATGCGCAAAACAGCAGACAGCACCTGTGTTATTCGTTCCTATACCGATCGCCGTGAAGCGCTATCTGGTGCCAAATACGTCATCAATGCGATTCAGGTAGGCGGATATGATCCATGTACAATCACTGATTTTGAAATTCCGAAAAAGTACGGCTTACGGCAAACGATTGCGGACACACTAGGCATTGGCGGTATTTTCCGTAATCTGCGTACCATTCCGGTGATGCTGGACATTGCTGCGGATATGCGGGAAGTATGCCCGGATGCGTGGTTCCTGAATTACACCAATCCGATGGCGGTGCTAACGCAGGTGATGAATACAGCAGGTGGTATCAAAACGGTTGGCTTGTGTCATAGCGTGCAGCAGTGTGTACCGGGTCTGTTCCGCTCATTGGATATGGACGATACGGGCGTGCAGGCAAAGATTGCTGGAATCAATCATATGGCGTGGCTGCTAGAGGTGACGCGTGATGGAGAGGATTTGTATCCTGAGATTAAGCGACGTGCGGCGTTAAAGCAGCAGGAGAAGCATGACGATATGGTTCGTTTTGAGCTGATGCATCGGTTTGGGTATTATGTGACCGAATCGTCGGAGCATAACGCGGAATACCATCCGTACTTTATCAAGCAACGGTATCCAGAGCTGATCGAACGCTTTAACATCCCGCTGGATGAATATCCGCGTCGCTGTGTGAATCAGATCAGAGAATGGGGCGAAGTGCGCGACGGTCTAATGCAGAGTGAAGCGTTAGAGCATACGCGCAGCGTGGAATATGCTTCGTACATTCTGGAAGCGATGGAGACGAATATTCCATTTAAAATTGCCGGAAATGTAATGAACAACGGGCTAATCACCAATTTGCCGCAGGATGCGTGTGTAGAAGTACCTTGTCTGGTGGATGCTTCTGGCATTCAGCCCGTGCATATGGGCGCATTGCCACCGCAGTTGGCTGCCTTGAACCGCACCAACATCAATACGCAGCAGTTGACGATTGAAGCGGCATTAACGGGGAAACGGGAGCATGTGTATCATGCAGCGCTGCTTGATCCGCATACAGCCGCAGAGTTGTCGATTGATGATATTGTGTCGCTATGTGATGATCTGATCGAAGCGCATGGCGATTGGCTACCTGTGTTCCGTGATCATGATACATGGAACGTATCCCGAGCGGTTGGAAGTATGTAATCCAATAAACGCTGGTGAACATCACATCGTTCACCAGCGACATAATTGGACAGTCGAATGCCTGAATGATCAGGTGTCGGCTGTCTGTTTGTGTTTCAAAATACCACGTGCAGCGCGTTGACCGGAAATAACGGCACCTTCCATCGTAGCGAGCAGAGGTTGTCGGGTATAATCGCCTGCTAGAAACAGTCCGGGGATCGGCGTAATCTGATGAGGGCGACGCTGCTCATTGCCCGCCGACAATCGGTAAAAGTTCTCTTTACCGCGGATAATTCGGTACTGGGTCATCGTATCCACATTAGGCAAATCCACCTCATGCAGCGATTGAACCGTCCTCGCCCAAACCTCTTCATCTGGTAGATCAATCAGCTCGTCTGGATTCACCAGAATGATGGAGGCGCGTCCACTATCTCTTTTAAACGTCGTACGGGACTGCTCGCTAAACGAACCAAGCTGCGTGGTAGGTCCAAACAAGGTATGATCCGCTTCCGCCAGCTTTTCCTTCGCTTCAAACTGCGCAGTCACATATGGCATCACGTCCAATTGCATAAAGTCACGGAACCCCTCGTGATCGCCAAAATGCTCCCCTACCAGCAGCTGTGCTCGCTTCACATTCGCAGCAACTACAACCTGTTCGGCATACAATACGGTGCCGTCTTCCAGCTCTATGCCTTGTACCTGTCCATCCTGCACATGCAGATGGGCGACCGGGGTATGCGTGCGTACCTGTCCGCCGCGCTGTTCAATCGCACGCGCCAGCGGACCCGTCATCACATCGGTCATCCCGCCCTTGAATGCTCCGATGCGCACCATGGGTAAACGTGGCAATGCGGGGGCAAACAATCCGAAAAAAGCATACGTTGAGTACTGCTCCACTGGCAGGAAAAAGATGCCTGACGATAATGGTTGAATGAGACGCTCTAGCGCATCTGCGGTGACGCCGTGACGCTCCGCGTAGTCACGCACCGGAATCTGATCCAGCTTTTCCGGGTGAGCGATATAATCCTTGAATCCTGCGGCAAAAAACGGTATCAGTGATGCCTTGTCCTTGATCGACAGCCAATCGTTATTGCCCAGCGCGCCTGCCAGCGTTTGGAGTGGCGCCTTGAGCGGGTCGATGCCCAGTGTACCATGAGCTTCAGGATGGCGAATCTGGGTTGTCTTTTCCCAGTGCACAATTTCGTCTACCACAATGCCTGCTCGTTCCAGCAGTTCCGGCAACGCTACGTAATAGCCGAGAAATTTGTGGAAGCCGGATTCTACCTCCATGCCATCCTCGATCCAGTTGGCTGTCCGTCCACCGATATATGGTGCTGCTTCAAGCACAGTTACTTTGCGACCTTTATCTACCAGTTCAAATGCGCAGCTTAGCCCTGCCAGCCCGGCACCAATTACAATCGTGTGGTCGCTCTGTTCATGCTGTTGCTCTGTCATTGGATCATCCCTGCCCTTCGTGGATATGCCTGTTGAATCTAAGGCTCTCTGAATCATTAACCAGAACGAGGTCCGGTTATCGCCAAATGATAAAAAGGAGCGATGAAACAAGCGCCGACATTAGTCGAATTAGGAAAAGGAGTCCATTTCGTTAGCAAGATTATGCAGATGGGACACCACATACTCCTGATCCATCCAGTAGTATACTTCCTGCCCGATTTTCTCATAGCTTACAATATCGGCATCTTTCAGAATGCGCAGATGATGCGAAATCGCCGGACGGCTAACGTGAAAATGAGAGGCAATTTCGCCTACATTCATCCTGCCTTTGCGCCCTAGCAGCGAGAGGATGTGCAGACGTACTGGATCAGCCAATCCGTTGAGGAATCGAGTCGTTTTGTTACGGTTTTGTGCGTTCAAATATGAAGAGTTCATAGGCGATGTCTCCTAATAAGAAGTTGTTGGCAGATGGGAGCGGTCATTGGATAATGCGTTATTATGTGAACCATTCTTCGATTACGATGGGATAGGGACAGAGATTTGCGATTCGTAGCTTTGATGCGAAATGAGAGCAAGGATAAGTGCAATCGATGGGGATGCCAGCTTAGACCAGCGCCCCTATGAAAGGATGCGGCTCGGTCAGTCGAAGGATCATATCCATCGTGATAGGAGCTGCACTGATCCTAGATGCTCCAATCGCTTTCCAGCTACTTCAAAATATCTTCCAGCGTCCGTTCCAGCCTGCCAAAACGGAACATAAAGCCTTCCTTCACGAGTCGGTTAGGCACGACCCAGCGACTTTTGAGAATCAGCTCGGTTTCGGTACGGATCATAACGGCGCCCATTTCCAGCATCCAGCGCGGTGCTGGCATACCGATCGAACGGTGCATGTTCTGGCGTAGCAGCTTCATCAGCTCGCCGTTCGTAACCGGATTGGGTGCCGAGCAGTTGAAGACGCCGTCCAGCTCTTTGCGATCTCGCAGAAAGAGAATAATGCCCAGTAGATCCTCGACGTGAATCCAACTGAACCGTTGTTTGCCCGAACCCTGCTTGCCACCTAGCCCGAAGCGCACCAAGTATTGGTATGGCGTCATGACGCCACCGCCGGGTCCGAGCACGATGGCAATGCGCAGCGCAATCTGACGAGTTTGCGGCAAGTGAAATTCAAAAAATGCCTGCTCCCACGCCTTTGCTACCTCTACTGAGAAGCCCGAACCGATCTCGCCTGCCTTCTCGGTCATTGGACGATCCTCGGCATGTCGGTAAATAGTCGCTGTGCTGGAGTTGAACCAGAGTGGAGGCGGAGACTGACAGCTTTGAATAGCATTACCGAGCGCCCGCGTCGTTTCCAAGCGGGAATTCATAATTTCACGTTTGTTTTTCTCGTTATAGCGGCAGTTTACCGATTTGCCTGCCAGATTGATTACCATTTGCGCTCCTTCTAATGCACGGACGATACCCGCCTGATCCTGCCATGAGATATGACCCGGACGACGCGAGATAATCACTACGTCATAGCCCATTTCAAGGAAGCGTTGTTCAAAATACTGACCGATAAATCCAGTGCCGCCAGCAAGCACGACTTTATTACTCATAATACCAGCTCATTTCCTAAGGATTCGTAAATCTGTTTGCGAAGCTCGCTTGTACTGTTATATAGAGTAAAACAGGAATCGACGGTAGAGTGACCTATGCGGCTGTATGTACCAGCAAAGTCAAAGTGCTGATTAGGAATCATTTACAGTATAGCTTTTATTTACAAGCATCGAAAGTTTCTACAAGATCATTACGATTGTATGTATGTTTTGTCAAATAGCAGAGGATATTGTTTGTAATATAAACCGCTTACATCATAGTCGCCTTACGTATTTATAAACCATTCTCTATGCTGTGATTGAAGCATTGGTAAAAATAAAACCGGAGCAGCAGACGCTCTCCGGTTCTTATGGCATACATGAAGTTGAGGTGGTTGCCGAACGTCCCAGTGTCGCTACTCCTTGTGAAAGGTAGGGTCGGATGGCAGATCGCTTTCTCGTTTCATACGTTCGCGATTGCCGCCGCTCACATCTTTGCCAGTTTGCAGCGGCTGGTGCAGGCTGCCAGAGGTTGATCCGGCTGCTGGGGCGCTTTGGATGACTTTTTGTACATATTTGGCGTTGAAGTTCTCGGTCAGACCGGGTAGCAGATTGCTGGAAAGGGTGGTGCCTTTACTTTTCACACCGACCTCGACGTTTTCCTGTGGCTTGTCGATCAAGTCGATAATGGCGTCGATGACATGTTGCGCGTCATCCATCGGCTTCATCTCCGCGCGGTGTCCACTGTAATTGCCGGTATGCTCAAACCACGGCGTATCCGTCGCCCACGGATGCACGGTGCATACATGAATGTCGTCGTAATGTTCCAGCTGCATCTCGTGATTAAGGGCAGCGCTGAGTCCGGCTACTGCGTATTTGGTAGCGCCGTATGCACCGTAGTATGGAAATGGCACTTTGCTGACGATAGAGCCGAGATTGATCAGCACGCCATGCCCTTGTTGCTTGAACTGTCGTAGAGCATAATGACTGCCATACATCACACCGAGAATATTAATTTCGACCAGACGCTTCAGATCGGCAGGCGGCAGTTCGGTGTAGGGACCGATCAAGCCGACTCCGGCGTTGTTAATCCAAACGTCAATTCGTCCAAAAGCAGACATCGCCGTATCGTATAAACGGGCGATATCCTCCTCGCTGCTCACGTCGGCGGTACAAGCAATGACGTTAGGACCCAACTCGTCTACCAGCTGATCCAGCAGTTCGGTACGCCGCGCTGCGATGACAACGCTGGCACCTTGAGCCGCCAATTGCCGAGCAACACCTTGCCCGAAGCCACTAGATGCTCCGGTGATCACGACAGTCAATTGTTCACGGGGAATCGATTTGACCATAATATGTTCCTCCTTTGATTGCAGTATGTGTTATTCAATACCCGTCGACTTCCCTGCTCAATCGATCCATGTAGTATACCTAGAAATATCGGTCATATATACAGAAGAACCCTTGATTGAAATGCTGACATAATCCAGACATTCAGCTAACAACACAATCTCAAATGCGTGAAAATTTTTTATTCTTTATGCAGAAAAAAGGCTTATGTATCAGGCTTTTTTGTCCGATAATTTGTTTGTTCTCTGAACGTATTACGGAAATAAGTGAACTGTAGGCATAACAATAAACGGGGGTTTATAGATGGGGCAAGAGTGGAATCATGATGTATACAAATGGTTGCTAGCTGCTGTATTGGCGGCTGGCACGGCAGGGGCACCTGTATCGACAGGGTATGCTGCAGGAGAGAGCGGTCTTTCGCAGGGCAGCATCTCCCATTCGGGGGCAATACTTGCTTTCAACGATCTGAATCAACTGCCTGCCAATCAGGTGCAGGGGATCAATGAAGCTGTACAAAAGGGGATGCTGTCCGGTTATCCAGACGGTTCGTTTCAACCGCAAATGAATATGACTCGGATGGAATTCGCCGTAGTCTTGGCGAAGGCGCTTCATCTAGCGCCGGTTGCAGATGGGACTTCGTTCAGCGATGTGCCAAACAATTGGGCAAGCGGCTATATCGAAGCCGTCAAGCGCGCAGGCTTGATGAACGGAGATGCGAACGGCAAATTCAATCCAAAGGCTTGGATGAACCGCGAACAGCTCGCTACGATTTTTGTACGGGCGATTGGTGCTAGCGATGTGAGCAGTACTAGTCTATTGTCTATGGCGAATCAGGGGGACGTTAGCAGCTGGGCAGATTCTGCTGTGAAAACAGCAATAACACTAGGTCTTTTGCCTTCTGGCGACAATGGATTCAACTCCTCTCAGCCTGTCAATCGCGGCGATGTAGCACAGCTGATGGTAAACCTGCTGCAATCGGAGCAGCGTTCCGCCAGCATCACGGCGGTAGATGGTGACTTGGTCACTGTGGATGGCAAAACGTATATGATCGGCAAGCAGCTCAAGGAGCTGTTCCAAACCGATAATTTGAACGCATTGATCGGATCGGATATTACCTTCGAATCGCTCAATCACAGCCTTGCGAATCTGAGTGCGATTGATCTAAAAGCAAGTGGAACGGAGCAAGCGCCGCTTGTATTTGATGCCGGCACAGCCTTTTCCGGTGATCTGACCTTGTCAGGGGATCATATTCGCGTACAAGGAAGCCAGCTCAACCAGATTCAAGTACAACAAGACGTTACTCGTGTAGATTTGCAAGCCAATACGAAGCAGTTGATCATCAATACCGATCAGCGTTTGCAAATTACAGGTATCAGCAAAGTAGAACAGATTCAGGTTACTTCTCCCAATGCACGGATCAATATGGATCAGCGCATTGTACCAGATGCGATCAAGTTGCCAGTTGGGGTGACGGACAAGCAAGTTATTTTCGGCAATCCGATCTTAGCTGCTGTTCCGAATGCGGGCGGTTCCTCTACTACACCATCCAATAATAATAGCAATCGTGCAGATGACAAGAAGAGTAATCAAGCGCCTGTCGTTACTCATCCATTGTCAGATCGTTCGGTAATGCTTGGCGAAGATGAGAGTGACATTGAGCTGGACGGATTGTTCCACGATGAGGATGGAGACGAATTAACCTATGGAACGGTAAGCTCGGATGTGTATGTGGCAGATGCGATGATTCGCCATTCCCGTCTGATCATTCATCCGAATGCTGCGGGACATACGCGTATTTCGGTTACAGCCCAAGATGCCAAAGGCAAGATGGCAGAAACCTCGTTTACGTATACCGTAGTTGCTTCCACGTATCAAGAAGAACCCAATCGGAATCCGCTAGTACTGTATACGCCGAGTGATCTGAATCTGCTGGCAGGGAATTCTTCCGATCCGCTGTCCCTTTCCAGCCTGTTTAGTGATCCAGATGGTGACTCGCTCAGCTACACGTATACGATTGATGATACGAATGTAGTGAGTGCATCCATGACAGAAGATCAGCTTGTATTATCTGGGCAACATGCCGGTACGGCACAGGTGACGATCAATGCTAGCGATGGTCGCGGCGGTACGGCGTATGTGCGCTTCCATGTACAGGTCCAACCAATCATACAGTTGAATCGCAAGCCAGAGGTTATACGCCAGATGGATAACCTGACATTAAGCGCCACACCAGACGTATATTCGATTAACCTTTCCGAGCTATTCCGTGATCCCGATGGTGATCCACTGGTCTATGATGCTTTGGTGACGATGCCATATATGCAGGCAACGATAGAGGGCGACAAGCTGAATTTGATGCCGATCAGCGAGGGAGAATTGACGGTGATTTTGCGTGCCTTTGATCCGCAGGGTACGTATGCAACCCAGATATTTAAGGTCAAGCTGACAGCTCCTAAATCGAACCATCTTCCGTCTATCCAACAAACGTTGGCTCCATTCAGCATCGGTTTGCTGGATCAACCGTTTACTATCGATCTGGCAACACTCTTTAGCGACGAGGACAATGACGTACTGAGCTATACCGCCACCAGCTCCGATTCGAGCGTCATGCAGACATCGATGAATGGCTCCATCCTGACGGCAACGCCTGTTGGTGCAGGAGAAACAACGTTGAATCTCACAGTCAATGATGGGCAAGGCGGGACGAATGTCCAGAGTGTAAACGTCTCGGTAGTGAAAAATGGACCGTTCATCTCGGAACTGGTATGGAAGGATGCGCAAAACCAAGCCATCGAGCTATACAATCCGACAACGACGCCGATTCATTACAGCGATCTGGTACTGAACATATCCACATCGCAAATGAACCGCACCTTCATACTGAATGATGCGCAAGCAGTCATACAATCGAAATCTACGCTCGTTGTGCAAGAAAATACCGGGAACGATCTGCTGAGCCAAGGTGATGTCTATTATGGTGACCTTGAGCTGAGCGATGTAGAAGAACCGGTTACACTCAAGCTATATTACAAAAATCAGCTGATGGATATTGCTACCTTCTCATCCGATCAAATGCTTCGCAGACAAGCACGTACCGCAGGCAATCCTGCTAGCTTTACCACCTCCGAGTGGACGATTACTTCCGGCGCAGACGATACGGATCTGGGTGTCTATGAACCGGCACAGCCATAAGCGTTATGCGTAGCTTTTGCATCTGTATCATCGACATATCCCATTTTCGGAAAAGAGAAAGGTAGGATCGGTTCATGAAAAAAAATAAAACCATTGCGCTGAAAGTGGCTGCGGCATTATTGGTTGCGATGCCGTCATTACCTATTCCGGCAGTCGTACAGGCAGCTCCGTCTGCACAACAGAGTATGCAATCCTCGGCGCAAATGCTCACCGATATTGGCGCACTATCCGCCGCACAACAAGAGCAGCTGCATCGCGCGTTTGCGGTCGGATTGATTCAGGGCTCGCCGGATGGACAGTTTCGTCCGCAGGCAGCATTGAGTCGTCAGGAGCTGGCATCCTTACTCGTTCAAGCACTGAACCTACCTGTGACAGCACAGCCAACCTCCTCATTCCGCGACGTTACGGCATCAGCATGGAGCTTGTCTGCCATCGAGGCAGTGAAGCAGGCAGGATTGATGCAGGGAGATCGCGACGGACGCTTCCGCCCGCAGGATTCGGTAACAGTGCAGGAATTGGTCGCACTGACTGTGCGTGTTTCACACACGGATTTGGAAGTGGATACGAGTACAACACTGCCTGATCTATGGAGCGGAGCAAGTGCATGGGCGGCTCCTTCGCTAATTGCCGCTTCTCAGCATGAGCTATTGAGCGAATATAGTGGCAAGCTACAGCCGAAAGCGGCTGTGAATCGTGTAGATGCGGCAAGTCTATTATTGTCGGCACTGTTTCCACAGCAGCGCATGTCTGCACTGCAAGCCGTATCGAATCAGCAGGTACAGATCAACGGAATCAGCTACGGATTGGGGCAGGATGTACAAGGTCTGCTGAATGAAAAGAATGCAGCAGCATTGAAGGGAGCGCAGCTGACCTTTGACACGAATGGACGCACCATCACCGCGATTCGCTCCTTGCATCTGAATGCGTCTGGTCAGCCAGCTGTAGCCGATGCTGCGGAATTCAGTGGCAATGTGAAGCTGGATGCAGGAGATACGGTCATTTATGGAGATATGACAATAGCTGGCGATTATATGTCTGTGCTACACGCACATATTCAGGGCAATCTAACGATTACCGAACGTGTGGCGAATGACTTTTATTCGGAAGGGCTTCAGGTGGAAGGCACAACCAATGTCAAAGGTGGAGATGATAACACCGTTGTATTCAACAGTGCAGTGCTGAACGATGTGAATGTGAGCAAGCAGGATGTTCATGTGGTTATGGATGCGAACTCGGTTGTATCTACCGTCAATGTGAATACAAATGCCAATATCGAGACTGGCTCGACCCTTCCGCTTGTGAATGTCACGAACGGTGCAAGTAGTGTACAACTGCAAGGAAATGTCAAGAATCTCAATGTGAGCAGTAGCCAAGCGACTCAGTTAACTGGAAACAGCTCTATTTCGCAGCTGACTGTGAGCGGTTCGGGATCACTGGCGCTAAATACAACAGGCACGGTACAAACCTTGCAGGTGACCCATCCGTCAGCACTGGTAAATGTAAGCTCTACGACGCAGGTGAGCAATCTGTCCTTGTCAAACGGCGTAGCGAGCAGCAATGTGACAGGGCTGTCGACGACAACTGGTTCGCCAGGCACAACGACAGGACCGACAAGCTCCAGTTCGTCCGGCTCTAGCAACCGGGCGCCAGTTTTGACAAGTTCGTTTCAAGAGATGGCTGCTACTGAGAAACGTGCAGATCGAATCATTGATCTGAATCGGTATTTTAGCGATCCCGATGGAGATACGCTGACTTACTCGGCATCCTCATCCAAATCGCTGATTGCCAAACCATCGATAAATGGCGGCGAGCTGTCCGTCAGCTTCCTATCCGCTGGAACAGCGACCATTACGGTTGCTGCCAATGATGGTAAAGGAAAACGCTCCAACACGACATTTAAGGTAACTGTAAATGGCAATCCAATCGTCACTAATGCGTCAGATCAGACGCTTACCTTGGAGCAGCCTGGCGTATCGTTGACATTGAGTGATTATTTTACTGATCCTGAGCAGGGAGCATTGACGTACAGCGTCATCGTTGATCAGCCGAATGTAGCGAAGCCAACGCTGAACAATAACGGTACGCTACAGCTTGACCCTTTGCAGGTAGGCAAAGCGAAAGTAACGGTAACAGCAAAGGATCATGCCGTAACCGATGACGGTACGCTTGGACAATCGACGATGACATTTCAGATCGAGGTATTGCCCGTTCCGAACCGTAAGCCCGTTGCTACTCCCTTGTTGCCAGTAACGGTAACGGTGCGCGGAGACGATGAAACGGTCGACCTGAGCGGTATATTTACCGATCCCGATGGCGATCCGCTCCAATTATCTGCTGCTTCAGTGGCTGCTGGCACTGCTAGTGCAACACTCAGCGGTACGCAACTGTCCGTTCATGCAGTGAAGGAAGGAACCACAACGATTGCGATTACGGCAAAGGATGGGCGCAGTGGTGAAATGGTAGTTGAATTGCTTGTTACCGTATTGCCCGCACCGAACCGCAGTCCGGTAGTTGCAGATACATCGCAAGCATTGACTCTGATTGTCGGACGCTCGGCAACCGATGTGGATCTGTCGAAGCTGTTCTCCGATCCAGATGAGGATGTACTAACCTATGAAGCGGTATCGTTGGATGTGTATGCGGTCCACACTTCGGTACATGCCAGCATGCTTAGCGTAACGCCGGGCATAGCAGGCATGACATCGATCAAGGTTTATGCACGCGATGGACGCGGCGGTGAGATTACTACCGATATTCCAGTAACGGTACTGGAAGAAGCTTCGATCTCATTCATTCCACAGCAAATTGTCAATTTGAACAAGCCACCGGTATGGTTTGGCTTGATGCCGTATTTGCAAAATATCGATCTAGATTCGATCAGTGTTACCGCCGATACGTATGATCATTCGATAGCAACCGTATCTGCCAAACAGGCGCGTATCCTGCTGACACCGATGCAGATTGGAGATACGACCGTTACGTTTGACGTATATGATCAATACGGTCGCCGCAATAGCTCCTCCTTTGCCTTGCAGGTTGTCAAAATCAATCATGCACCGACCGTTGCTGCTTCCATCTCGGAGCAGATACTAACGCCAGGTGTAACAAACGACCGTGATTACGATCTGAGTCAACTGTTCAATGATGAGGATGGAGACGCACTGACCTATACGTTGACTTCCAGCAATACGGATGTGGCAAATGCGTCGGTCAACGGCAATACCCTCACGCTCAAAGCAGGCACGATTAGCGGCGTGACAACTGTTACCCTTACAGCGGATGATGGGAATGGTGGAACGGTTCAATATACCCTCAATGTGCGTAATGCACTGCTGGTGAATACGTCAGTCATTACAGTGAATCTGAAATATGGTATGAATGCGATGGACTATGATCTGTCCGATTTATTCCCAGGACAGACCTCCTTCACAACGTACATGGGTACAGCAGATTCTACGTTTACAGGTCCTACAGCGCTGAATGGTTCGATGCTACAGCTCACTTCGCTACCTGTGATGCAGTGGGTGATTGGGGCGGATGGACGCGCTGTCGTATTCGTGGTGAAGCAGGACCCGATCACAACCAAGGATATGTACTTCTCGCAATATGTAGAGGGCTCCAATGGACGAATTGTGCTGCTGATGAATACAGTCTCCGCTGCAAGTAAAAATAAAGATTACAGTCTTACATTCTACAAATGGATGAAACAAACGAATACGATCAGCAGCGTTACCCTTCCGTTAGTGTACGATGGCACATCGCAAGGGATGAACTACATCGTAATCAACTCCACATTTTATGACTTTTTCGATATTACAGCAGCTTCGTATTACAATGACGAGGTAATGATCTATTCGCCAGCCGATTACAATCTGACTGGTGTCGTGCTCAAGCGTGGGAACACCGTGCTGGATGTGATCGGCGATCCTACTTCGCAAAATCAAATACTGCCAAACGGCGGCACGATTTTGCGTAAAGATGGCATCGGCTATGGATCGAATCAGTTCAATGTGTCTTATGAGTGGAATAAGTATCCGAAGGACACGTATCAATTTGTAAGATAAGCGTATGGACATCGGATCGCTAGGATATTGGCTTGACAGACAGAATCTCGCTGTGTAGAGTAAAAGGCAATTAAACAGTTCTGCATCAGATGCTTCGATAGGCACTGATGCAGGGCTCATAATCGAAAGACCACTAGGGGAGCCATATACTGGCTGAGACGGGATTGTCCCGGACCCTTGGAACCTGATCTAGTTCGTACTAGCGTAGGAAAGTGGAGACCGTGCAGGGATCAATGTGTTGATGCCGTTTATACTGCCGCTCCATTTGGGGCGGCTTTTTTGCGTATATTGGTCGATAGCGATCCATTTTCCGGTCAGGAGGTGCTTTCACACACTTCAGGCAGGGGAGAGATGAATCATGAGTTTTTCACAGGAGCTTCGTCAGGCGGCAGATCCGATTTTTGAGGCGATTTTTGATCATCCGTTTGTGCGGGGCATTGCAGAGGGTACATTGCAGCCGGAGCAGCTGGCGCATTATGTGAAGCAGGATTTTGAATATTTGAATGCGTTTATGCGCATCTATGGAACAGCGATTGCTAAGTGTGAGCGGCGCGAGGATATGGCGGTATTTAACGAGCAGATTTCGTTTGTGCTGCACAGCGAGATTCACCCGCATAACAACTTTTGCAAGGTGGCAGGTGTAGCATATGAAGATTTGCAAGGGTATCCGCTCGCTCCAGCCGCGCATCATTATATCCGCCATATGCTGACCGCTGCGCAGGAGGGCGATCTGGGCGATATTTTGGCGGTGCTGCTGCCTTGTCCATGGACGTACTGGGAAATTGGTGCACGGCTGTGGGAAGAAGTGAAGCCGGATCAGAGTCATCCCTTTTACGAATGGATCGACTTCTATGGCAATCGGACGGACAGCATTACAGCACGCTTTTGTCAGCGGCTGGATGAGCTGGCAGAGCAGACTACACCAGCGCATCGTGAGCGGATGAAGCAGCATTTTATACTGAGCTGTCAGTTTGAATATATGTTCTGGGATATGGCATATACCTTGCAGGATTGGCCAGTATCGTTGGAGGTGGCAACCGTATGAGCTGGAATTGGAAAATGAAAGAGGTTGTGCTGACCGTCATTTTATCCGTTGCCTGCGGCGTGATCTATCTCGGCTGGTCGACGCTATGGATTCCGATCTCGGCAGTAGTCGGTCCGGTTGGCGCAGGCTTTATGTTCGGCATCTGGGTGATCGCCAGCCCGATTGTGGCGTATATCATTCGCAAGCCGGGTGCAGCGCTAATCGCCGAGGTGGCGGCAGCGGCGGTGGAGATGCTGACTGGTAGTCATTTTGGATTGTCGGCGCTGTTGATCGGCGTATTTCAGGGGCTGGGTGCAGAGATCGCCTTTGCCATCTTTGGATATCGCACATTCAATGTGTGGACGATGATGCTGTCAGGTGCGCTGGCAGCGGTTGGCAGTATGGTGTACAGCGTGATCGCCAACGGATTCGGCTATTACACAACCACCATGTTCCTACTGACGCTGGGCATTCAGGTGATTAGCGGCATCATTCTCGGTGGTCTGCTTGCCAAGATGGTAGTCGAGGCACTCGGTCGTACTGGCGTGCTGGACTCGTACGAAATGATGAAATCGCGCCGCAGAAAAGGAAATGCTCATGGCATCGCATCCTGACGATCAAGAACTGTATGTCGGTTGCCGGGACATGTCGGTACGCTTTTACAATCGGGAGCAGCCGGTGCTGCATCAGCTGAATGTGAATATTATGCAGGGGGAAAAGGTATTGATTCTCGGACCTAGCGGCGGCGGTAAGTCTACGCTGTTGTGGGTGTTGGCAGGTATAATTCCAGAGCATCAGGAGGCGGAGTTGTCGGGAGATGTATTTCGTCAGCCTGCCTGCGGCGTAATGTTTCAGGACCCGGATTCGCAATTTTGTATGCTGAGGGTGGATGAGGAAATTGCGTTTAGTCTGGAAAATCGCTCTGTGCCGCGTGCCGAGATGGATCATATCATCGACGAGGTGATGCAGCGTGTTGGTCTGCGTGTGGATCGTCATACCTATATCGAGACGCTGTCTGGCGGTATGAAGCAACGCTTGGCACTTGCCTGTCTGCTGGCGCTGGAGCCGGAGGTGCTGTTCTTCGACGAGCCAACCGCGCAGCTTGATCCTGCCAGTCGTCGTGACATCTTCGCTCTGCTGGAAGGGCTGGGTCAGGAGAAGCGTCACACAATGATCGTGGTGGAGCATGTACTGGATGGCTGTGTGGAATGGATGGATCGAGTCATTCTGCTAGATGCACACGGACAACTGATCGCCGATGGTGCACCTGCACAGATCATGACACAGTACCGAACGCAGATGGAGGCAGCGGGTATCTGGCTGCCGCGTTTGTTTCCGTACCGCTGGGAAGACGTGTGTTCCAATCCCGCTCATCCACTAGCGCTAGAGCTGACAAGGCAGCTGGAATTTAGAATAAACAGCAAC
This sequence comes from Paenibacillus sp. JQZ6Y-1, assembly GCF_040719145.1. NCBI lineage: Bacteria > Bacillati > Bacillota > Bacilli > Caryophanales > Paenibacillaceae > Paenibacillus > Paenibacillus kandeliae. The sequence goes on along the minus strand of NZ_JBFDUZ010000005.1, from coordinate 106,936 downwards.
AGCGCTGATTCCCATCCCGTGAAGCGATCCAGCGAGGCTCCACTTTCGCAACCACGGCAAACTGACGTGACCAAGATGACAGCACCGATCCTGCAAACGCACAGACTGAACATCGGCTACGGTCGTCGTACGGTCATGAACGAGCTGAATGTGAGCTGTCAGCCGGGCGAGTGGGTTGCCATCGTCGGCGAAAATGGCAGTGGCAAAAGTACCTTTCTCAAAAGTCTGCTGCGACTTGAACCAGCGTTATCTGGCAACATTCTATTTCAAGGGAAAGAGCTGCGCAAATGGTATGATCGTGACTTATACGACGAAGCAGGCTTTGTTTTCCAAAATCCTGAGCTGCAATTCGTGACGGATATGGTGTATGACGAGATCGCCTTTGGCGGTAGGCAGCGCGGCTGGGATGAGATGCAGATTGATGAGAAGACGATGCAGCTATTGCACGAATTCGGGCTGGAGGATAGTGCGGATGAGCATCCATTTACCCTGAGTCTGGGGCAAAAGCGTCGGTTGAGCGTGGCGACAATGCTGTTATTTGACCAAAAGCTGCTGCTGCTAGATGAACCAACCTTCGGTCAGGATGCGCGTACATCCGCCGAGCTGGTTCATCGTCTGCAAGAACGGCAGCAGCAAGGAACGACGATTGTCATGGTGACGCATGATATGGAGCTGGTGGATGATTATGCAGATCGGGTGCTGCTATTCTCCAACGGTGGTATCGCGTATGATGGACCGCCAGCGGGGCTGTTTCTACATCCACATCTGCTGCGTGACAGCAGTATCATTCCACCGCTGTGCTACCAGCTGCATACGGAGCGGAAGGAGCGTCATGTCATATGAAAAGTAATGGTTCATGGCTGTCCACGCTCAATCCGTCGTGCAAGCTATTCGTGCATCTGCTGGTCATGTTCGCGCTCATGGGCATCAAAGACCCAGTGTTGACGCTGGTGTTATGGCTGTTGGCGGTAGTGATCGGTGTGACGCTGGGCGGCTGGACACCGTCGTATCTGCTGCGCCGACTGGTGCCGTATTTGCTATTCTTCGTAATGGTGTTCTGGATGCTAGCGGCATTTGGTAAAGGGGAGCAGGTGTTGTGGCAGTGGGCGTGGTTTCGAGTGAGTGAGGAGAGTTTGCGTAACGGTCTGCTGATCGGGCTGCGGATGCTCGGATTTGTCACGTATGGACTGCTCTTTACCTCTACCACGGATCTGAATCGACTGATGATGAGTCTGGTGCATCAATGCAGACTGTCGCCCAAATGGGCATACGGCATGCTAGCAGGCTTTCGCTTTATCCCCCTATTTCAGAGCGAATTAAAGCAGATGAAGGCAGCGCATCGGATTCGTGGGTATCGTCAGCGCAACAGTGGCAAGGCATTTATGCGGTATGCGCTGCCGTTATTTACGCAGGGCGTGCGCAAATCGGAGCGAATTGCGATTGCGATGGAAGCACGCGGGTTTACGGGAACACGGGAGCGGACGTATTATGTACAGCCAGTGATGACAAAAAGGGACTATGCTTACGCATTGGGTCTGCTGATTATGGCAGCGGCGCTGATTCTTCTGATCTCGCTGTCACCATCACTGTAGACATAAGAGATGTATGGCAAAGGACAGGACAAGCAGAACAGCTGCCTCCTGTCCTTTTTGTTGTATACGCCCTGTTGTATATGCCTGATAGGCTTTGTTTTTCGTTCCTGCTGTGATCGGCGAATATATACAAGGAAGCGGAATAAGCAGTGGCGAAGTGAGTGAGAACGGTAGCTGTATTTATAGAAGTAGACAGATCGCGACAAGCCCCTATACTGCCCGCTATCTACTCGCTATGTAATAGACATCATATAGAATGGTATACGCTTACATGCTACACTGACATTATCTTGCGATTCTCATGGCGGCAGTGCTGTCGCCTATACATAATGGATGCAAAGGAACGACCATTTCCAGCAGCGGTTAGAAATGCTGGATGCGTGTGAAGCAGACTTTGGTATCCCTCAAGCATCGAAGGGCAGTCGGCGTTCTTCCGTATCGCTCTGCCAACGCACACATAGGAAGGAGACATGGTCCATGCTCAAAACCTTTATTGTGGAGGATGAACCGCTGGCGCGGGATGAACTAATTTATCTGCTCAAACGAAGTAAAAAGGTACAGGTGATCGGCGAAGCGGATAATCTGCCTCAGGCATGGGAAGACATTGTGGAGCTCGAACCGGAACTGGTGTTTCTGGATATTGGGCTGGCGGAGCACAATGGGCTGGAATTAGCGCAGCGGTTGATGGAGCTGGATCGTCCACCTGCTGTTATTTTTGCGACGGCATTTGACGAGTATGCGTTGCAGGCATTTGATCTCAATGCGCTGGATTATATCTTGAAGCCGTTTGACGAGCGACGGATTCGTCAAGCACTCGACAAGCTGCTGATGCTCAAACAGGAATCTGCCATTTCCATGTCTGGCAGTGCAGTTCCTCTACTCAAGAAGCTGGCGGTATCGCTGGACGACCGGATTATGATGCTGGATATGGATCATATAGTCGTGCTCGCATCCAAGGAGGGTAAAATGTCGATCCATACTACGCAGGGAGCATTCCAAAGCGCCGAACCGCTCACTCGGATGGAGCAGCGGCTTGATCACAGCCGCTTCGTGCGTGTGCATCGTAACTATATCGTGAATCTGTCCTGTATTATGGAAATTCAGCCTTGGTTTAACTCCACCTATCTGCTGCTGATGAGCGACGATTCGCGGATACCAGTCAGCCGCAACTATGTAAAAACGCTGCGCGATTTGCTCGGTTTTTGAGCCATTCTTGCATGGCAGACAGACAAGAAACGTACCAGATGAAGCACATACAGATGCAGCCCTATTTACACAAGACAGTTGTATCGCATTGAGATACAGTTTAATCCCACGGCGCGATAGACCGAAATCTTAAATCAGCACCGCAAGGTAAGGCGGAACAACATGTATCCGAGCCTTGTCTCTGTGTAACTCATCCGGCATATATTGCATCTCATCGTGAAATCCTTATGATTACGCTTACATTTGCTATCGTAAAGGCGTAGATTGCAATGTGAAGTCAAGGGGAGGAACACAGAATGAGTGCAATTCCGATTATGATCGCTACGATCTGTATTCTGTTGATTGCTTACCGCCTGTACGGAACATTTATGGCGGTCAAAGTATTGAAGCTCAAGCAAATGGATGAACAATCGCAAACGCCGGCTTATCGACTAGAGGATGGCAAGGACTATGTACCGACGAGCAAGGTCGTTTCGTTTGGACACCATTTTGCAGCCATCGCAGCGGCGGGTCCGCTGGTGGGACCGATTTTGGCGGCGCAGTTTGGCTATTTGCCAAGTCTGATTTGGCTGTTGGTTGGTGCGGTCGTCGGCGGTGCGGTGCATGATGCGGTCGTGCTGTTTGCCTCCATGCGCAAGGACGGGCAATCGCTGTCCGAAGTTGCGAAAAAGGAGCTAGGACCAGTCGCGGGATTCTGTACTGGGCTTGCGATGCTATTCATCATTACGATTACGATGGCGGGTCTGTCACTCGTCGTGCTGCATGCGCTAGAACGCAATCCGTGGGGAACCTTTGCCGTCGGGATCACGATACCGATTGCGATGATGGTCGGCTTGTATTACAAAAAGACAGGCGATCTGAAAACGCCATCCATCGTTGGCTTTCTATTGATCATGGTGGGCGTTGGCATTGGACCGTGGATACAGCATTCGGTGCTGGGACAGTGGCTGACTTTGGAAATGTCGACGCTGGCAATCATCCTTCCTGTATATGCCTTCTTCGCGGCAGCGCTACCGGTGTGGCTACTGCTGGCACCGCGCGATTACCTGAGCAGTATTATGAAAATCGGCGTTTTCGTGGCGCTGGTCATCGGGGTCTTTATCGTCAATCCGGCGATTTCCTTTCCGGCGGTAACTGAATTCATTCATGGCGGCGGACCAATTCTCGCGGGACCGGTCTGGCCGTTCATTTCGATCACGATTGCATGTGGGGCAATCTCAGGATTTCACGCCTTCGTTGGCTCTGGTACGACACCGAAAATGCTACAGCGCTGGACGGATATTAAGTCGGTTGGCTTTGGTGCGATGCTGGTGGAGTGTCTAGTGGCAGTGATGGCGCTGATTGCAGCCATTTCGCTACAGCCAGCTGATTATTTTGCCATCAATTCCAGCCCAGCCGTGTTCGATACACTCGGAATGCAGACGGTGCATCTGGCAGAACTGAGTCGGGAAATTGGCATGGATCTGGAAGGCAGAACCGGTGGTGCGGTAACGCTGGCGGTCGGTATGACGTATATTTTCAAAAGTATTCCGTGGTTTGCCAGTCTCGCCTCTTATTTCTTCCAGTTTGTTATTCTGTTCGAGGCGGTATTCATTCTGACGGCGGTTGATGCTGGTACACGGGTATCGCGCTATCTGATTCAGGATTTCTTCGGTGAATTTTACAAGCCGCTCAAACGACTGGACTGGATACCGGGCGCGATTCTGGCGAGTGCGCTGGCATGTCTGTCGTGGGGCTATCTGCTCTTTTCCGGGGATATTGGTTCGGTCTGGGCGTTGTTCGGCGTATCCAACCAGCTGATGGCATCCATCGGGCTGATCATCGGAGCGACGGTCATTTTGAAATTCGCGGATAAACGCCGGTATATGCTCACCTGCCTCATCCCGCTAGCATATCTGTATGTGACCGTGAACTATGCGGGCTACTGGATGGTGCGACATGTGTATCTGAATCCAGACGCATCCGGGTATAGCGTGCTGAATGGTGTACTATCCATCATTATGCTTATTCTCGGTGCCATCATTCTGGTGACAGCGATCCAGAAATGGCGCCAGCTTTGGAACGATCCCAAAGGGCTAAAGGTGCAGGCAGTAGAGCTTGGAGCGCCTAGTAAAGCTTGAAGAACCACTCATCATCAACCATGACAAACGGACAGCGATCACAATCGTCTGTCCGTTTCGTCGTGGTTGGATTGGTTATGGATGGATTGGTGATGGAAGAGAAACATCAAAGGCTGGAAATGGAATCGCGATACTTTCATGATTCGGACGTGCAACATGCAGTACGGGCTTGATATGCAGCACCGTAGCATGTTCATCGACTGGATCCAACCGATGTTTGCCTGACGCTTGTACATTGCCGTTTTGCAGTGTATCCAAATGACTTTCGCTGCCTGTCGTATCCAAAGAGTTGCCGTTCTGGTCAGTCACTTCAAAGACAAGCCCACTCATGGAGCGCAGCCGCTCTGGGATGGCGGAATCTGCTTGGTATTGGATATTCAACTCAGCCACACCGGAGCGGATAGAGGGAATATGCAGCGTAATATTGGCAGCACGACCGGTATAATCGACGGCGATGTTCCGCGATTTTTGCTGCATATGAACGGGAACCTCAAATGACCATACCCGATTGTCTGGTCCAGCAATACGGAATGTAGCCAAGAATGAATCTGGCAGCTTCTGATGCGGATCGAAGTCCCATACCCCTTCCAGCGTATATTCATTTGATGAGGAAAAGGAACCGCTGCCGCCTGTAGGAATTTCTTTACCGTTAATCGACAATCTTGGCATGAGCAGTCGTTGATCCGACAGATCGGCGGGCTGCTCTGCCTGTAAGGAATAGCCCAGCGACAATCGGGTGTCATCGTAGTACAATTCACGCAGCGTAATGGTCATGCCATCCGCAATCTGAGATTGATCCAGCGGTACAGTCAACCCCTGCTTGCTGGCGCGCTGTAGCCCTACATCCCGCGATCCTAACAGAAAATCACCGACTACCGGAATCCGTGATACCATACTGGCGATAACAGGTGAGAAGCTGGCGGAGCCTATGAGAGCAGCAAAACAGATCAGCAGGGCAGCCGCCGCGGCAACCATACCTTTCCAATGCCGTAAACGAGGCTTACGGACAACCGTTTGCGGTACCGACTGTTGCGTCGCTTCGACAATGATCTGATCCAGCTTCATGTCCGGTACGGGAATATTATCGATCTCCGGCTTGAAAGAGGGATGTTGCTGATTCATCCTGATACACTCCTTTCAGTACAATACGCAGCCGTTCCAGCCCGCGCTTGATATTGGTTTTGACCGTACCGCGTGGACAATCCAGAATATCCGCGATTTGCGGAATCGTATAATCGCGATAATAGCGCAGGATGAGCACGGTTCGGTATGTTTCCTCTAATTGCCCCAGCGCCTGTATAAGATCCATATGTACTTCAGGCTCGATCGAGACGGACGAATTAAGCTGTGTATGCTGGAGAATATCCGGGCTGACAGGAACCATACGCTGCTGTTTACGAAGCCACGCTTGTGCTTGATTGATCAGAATCCGAGTCAGCCATGTTGAGAAGTAGTTGTCATTATGCAAAGTGGCGATGCTGCGAAATGCTTGATATACCGTTTCTTGAAATATCTCAAGTGCATCATGTTCATTGTGCGTATACAGAAACGCAATCCGGTACAGCTTTTGCTTTTCTGACTGCATTAGCGCCTGAAACGCTTCCGGGTCACCGCGCTTCGCCAGCGCCACCTGCTTGAGCATATTGGGCAATGGACGTACCTCCTTTTCTCTCTATTAGATGAAGCAGAGGGGCAAAACGATTCAACTTTTTCATATTGATTTGGAAAATAGTCATTTTCTTCTATTGTATAGGTAACACAGAGCAGGCAAAATCGAACGATGACTACAGATCAACATATCAAAAAACCGCCGGATCAAGGAAATGTCCCAGACCCGGCGATTTCTATCATGACTGTACACAGCCCTATTTTATTAGAAAAGAAGTTACTTTCTCTACTACGCTAGCCGTTTGACCATTCGCTCACGCATTGCTCGTACGCAGCTGCTTGAGCAGCAATGGATAAAAGACAATCCCGCTCACAATCAGCAGCACGCCAAACCAGAACGTTTTCCAATCTGCTGTTCCCGCATAGATGACCCACGCGGAGTAGATCGTAGCCAGCACCGCAATGATACCGTCACGCAGACGACGTTCCTGCGGGCCATAGCTCTCGCCAGTAATAACTAGACGCAATTGATACAGCGCGGAGATCAGATACGGCACCAGATACGCCAGCGTCGCAATCGCGATAATAAAATCAAACGCCTGCGAGATCGAGCCGGAGATGGTGGAGAAGATCAGCAGCTGACCGAGAATGTTGGAGATCCACAGCGACAATCGCGGCATACCTTTGCCGTTCACATCGCGGAACGGACGCAGGAACACGCCCTGACGCGCCGCTTCATACGGCACTTCCGCACTGAGCAGCACCCAGCCGATGGTAGACCCGATCAGGCTGATCAGTCCGAGTCCAGCGAGCAGATAACCACCAATCGGTCCCATAACCGCTGCCATCGCGTCAACAAGTGGATTTTGCGATTGCTGCAATTGATCGCCCGGCAGCAGTCCCATTGTCAAAATACTAATGCCCACATACAGCGCCAGCGCAATAATCAGACCAACGATGGTCGCGCGCGCCACATCCTGCTTGCGTTTGGCACGGGCGGCGAATACCATCGCCGATTCTACTCCGATGAATGCCCACAACGTTACAACTGCGGCACCGTTCACCTGCGACAGCAGACCAACCGTTTGCCCATCGTCGTCCACATGCGGCGCATTGAATGGACCGATATTCGCCTCTTGAAAAGCAAACAGGGCGATCACAATAAACAGCGCGAATCCGATCACCTTGGTCGCGGTAGCAAGCAGATTCATTTTGCCTGCGCCTTCGATGCCGCGCAGTGCAAGTGCATGCGTTCCCCACAACAGCAGGGAGCAGACGATAAAGTTCAGCGCATTGCCAGTTTTAATATCCAGCGATCCAATGCTAAACCAGACCGCACTACTTTTCATCGCTGGGATAAAGGTGGACAGATAACTGGAAAAGGTCGTAATTACCGCCACAAAGCCCGCTACATTACCAACCCAATATCCCCAAGAGGACATAAAGCCGGACAGCAGCGATAAGACGGGGCTGTTCGGAAACAGCTCTTTGGCATAAATTTGCGGTCCGCCGCTCAGCTCCGGCTTACGTAGTGCCAGATTGCCGAATACAAGCGCCAGCATCAGCACACCGAAGCCTGTAATGCTCCATGCCAGTACCGTACCTGCCGGATTGGACACCGCCGCCAGCGAACGCGGCAGCATAAAGATTCCAGAGCCGACCATATTGCCGACGACCAGCGCGGTCAGAATCCAGAATCCCACTCTATTGTTACTCATTGCTAAGACTCCTTCCGATTCGTTAAACATGTATATTTTTGCTATCATCGTATAAATGGGAGCATTTTTCCATACGTTCACATGATGAGTGACGTTCATAGCAGCTTTGTAAAACATATGACAGTTTTCTACTATACACTTTTCTCTGGTAAAGCGAAAGAGTGTTTTTTCGGAAAATCCGTGAACTTTCTAAAATTTGAGACATGAATTGTACGTTTTCTATTGTTTTCATGTAGGAATTTTGGGACAATAGAAGGCATGAGCGGTATGGGTCTAGCTGCAATAAGGGCTGGACCTGTACTGCGTTTTATTGTGACAATCGGGTGAATTTTGCATATACATGAGTAGTGGAAGGACATATGTACCCGGACGGTCAAGCTGTACATAGGCGACACCGCGGGTAACGGAAAAGAGGACATGACAATGAATAAACCATCCATATATGGATTAACGATGGTCCAGCTGGCAGACTGGCTGGAACAGAATGGACATAAACGCTCGCGTTCGGTGCAGGTGTGGGATAGCCTGTACAAGAAGCGTGTCGACAACTTTGAAGACATGGACGTGCGTGCGGAAATTCGCGAGCTGCTGGCAGAGCATTTCAGCATGCGCACGATGCAGGAGCATGTGAAACAGGAATCCGCTGATGGTACGGTGAAATTCTTGCTGCGTTTACAAGACGGCAACCTGATCGAAACGGTGCTGATGCGCCAGAAATATGGACAATCTGTCTGCGTGACTACACAGGTTGGCTGTAATATCGGATGCAGTTTTTGCGCGAGTGGTCTGATCAAAAAGAGCCGCGATCTAAACGCTGGCGAGATCGTCGAGCAGATCATGAAGGTGCAGCAGCATCTGGATGCGCAAGGCGAAGGTAAACTCGTTACGCACATCGTGGTGATGGGCATCGGCGAGCCGTTTGATAATTTCGAGAACATGGTCAACTTTATCAATATCGTCAAAGATCAAAAAGGTCTCGTCATCGCACCGAAGCGCATTACCGTCTCTACAAGCGGTCTGCCGGACAAAATCCGTGAGTTCGCCGACAGCGATCTGCTCGTGAATCTGGCGCTGTCGCTGCATGCGCCGAACAATGAGCTGCGCACACGCATCATGAAGATCAACCGCGCCTTCCCATTGGAGCAGCTGATGGATGCCGTAGATTATTATTTACAAAAAACCAATCGCCGCATCATGATGGAATACATTCTGCTGCAAGGCGTGAACGATCAGGTGGAGCAGGCGCATGAATTGGCAGCCCTGCTGGCAGACAAAAAGCAAATGACCAGCGTCAACCTGATCCCGTACAACCCGGTTGACGAGCATAGCCAGTACCAACGCAGCAAGCAGGAAGACATTCTCGCTTTCTACGATGTACTGAAAAAGAACGGCATCAACTGCACCATCCGTATGGAGCACGGTACTGACATCGACGCCGCTTGTGGTCAGCTGCGCAGCAAGCAGATGAAAAAAGCCGAGCGCAGTCGTGAGAATGATTCGACGACATTGGTTAGCGGTTAATATGTATTTTTAAAAAAGGTGCTCTATTCAGTTTCATCTGAATAGGGTGCTTTTTTTTGTTATTTTGCGCATCCTTATGAAGGTATGAAGTACAGTCACCATCCAGTTCCCATTTGTTCAATACATATGGTTATGTCATATTGACGGATGAATCGGATTTCGGTTAAATAGGGGCAATACCAAGAGGAACGGGAATGGATGGTTATGCCAAGCAGTCATTCCAAGTGCTTGCTAACGGACAGTCCCATGTGTCACGAAAGGAAGGATCAGATGAGCATTTCCATTCGGGAGGCGGCTACGGTTACTCCTTCGGCAAGGCAGCTGGCATGGCAGAAGTTAGAGTTTTACGGATTTATTCATTTTACGGTCAATACATTTACGGATCGCGAATGGGGCGACGGTACGGAATCGCCGGATATCTTCCATCCGACGGAGTTGGATGCGCGTCAATGGGCGCAGGCTTGTCATGCGGCTGGGATGAAGGGATTGATTCTGACGTGTAAGCACCACGATGGCTTTTGCCTGTGGCCTAGTCGTTATACAGAGCATTCGGTTCGCAATAGTCCGTGGCGGCAGAGACAGGGTGATCTTGTACGTGAGGTATCGGAAGCGTGCCACAAGTATGGATTGAAATTTGGCATATACCTGTCGCCTTGGGATCGGCATGAGCGTAGCTATGGTGACTCTGAAGCGTACAATGACTATTTCGTGCATCAACTGGAAGAATTGCTGACTGAGTATGGAGATATTTTCAGCGTGTGGTTTGACGGCGCATGTGGGGAAGGACCGAATGGGAAAAGGCAGATATATGACTGGGATCGCTATTATGCCGTCATTCGTCGCCACCAGCCGCAAGCGGTCATCTCGGTATGCGGACCGGATGTGCGCTGGTGCGGCAACGAAGCTGGTCATACTCGTACATCCGAGTGGTGTGTCGTGCCTGCTTCCATGCAGGATAACGAGAAGATTCAGGAAAAGTCGCAAACGGAAGACGATGCTACTTTTGCCAGTCGCATCAATTCCGACGAAGACGATCTGGGCAGCCGTGAGGTCATCGCCAAAGCAGATAAATTGATCTGGTATCCAGCAGAGGTGAACACGTCGATTCGTCCGGGCTGGTTTTACCATGCCACTGAGGATGATCTGGTTAAGGATACCGATACACTAATGGAGCTGTACGAGCGCACGGTAGGTGGCAATTCCTGCTTTTTGCTCAATCTGCCGCCAGATCGCCGTGGGCTGATTCATGAAAAGGATGTGCAGGTGCTGCAAGAATTGGGCGAACGCATCGCCGTCTATGATGACAACGATCTGGCATTTCATGCAGCAGTGCAAGTGACCGAATGTGCCGATGCACAGCCTATGCTGTTCGATGGTAGCTGCCTGACGGATGGTCGAGAGGATACGTGGTGGCAATCAGCAGAAGGTGTGGAGCAGGCAATGATAGAGCTTGATCTTGGGCAAACGGTGACATTTGATCGGGTAGTCTTGAGGGAGCATATTGCGTCTGGGCAGCGGATCGAGCAGTTTACGGTAGAGGTGCTGACGGCGAGCGGGGAGTGGCAAGTAATCCATATGGGTACAGTCGTGGGATACAAATGTATCTGCCGTCTTGCTCCGCAGCAGGCGCGTTATATGCGCATTTCCATTGTCGGATCGCGCTGGTGTCCGACGCTGCAGTCGGTGGGTGTATTTGATACGGCGCAAAAACGTAATTCGCTATAGTGTAGATCAGTTATGTACTAGCATATGCTTACCTATCGAGATGGAATCAGAGGATGACACAAAAGTAGCGTTGTAGCCTGAAGGCTATGAAACTAGATGTCGTCGATTCCATCTCGATTTTTTGTTTTGAATTACAATCCAGCAACTGCTTCAAGCGACATCACGTCTGGCAAAGCTTCTTAATCCCAAAATGAGACAAACGGCAAATATGCCTACAAGCAAACAATAAAACAAAGCATACGATTCGATTGGCGACTCATCCGCGGGTGACATCGCTAGCATCGGCTGTGTCCAAGGGTAAAATTGTCCCAGCGGAGTACTAGCGACAATAATCGCTGGTAAAGTGAAGACAATACTGACTGCCAATGGGATACCAAACGTTTTGGAACGAATAGAGATGATTAACTGAATCAGCAATAGCGGCATACAAGCGAGAAAGCCCTGTACGACAAACACGAGAATACTCCCTATCGGCGGAAATCCTTGTAATCGGTTGACGATGCCAAATACCAAAAACAGTATAAAGACCATCCCAAGCGTTATGGCAACCATGATAGCGGACATGATCAGTTTGCCTAAGAAGATCTGGTGTCGTTCCAGAGGAAGTGCCATCAATTGCTTCCATCCTCCGCCGACATGCTCTCCTCTGCATACCATAGCGGCATAGATTCCAACCATAATCGGTAATACAAAGGGACCCATGAATATAGCAACCTGTGTCCATGCTTCCATCCATTCGTTGTCGCCTGGCTGCATGAACAAATCATAATTATTTCTAAAGTTGATAAAGGCAAGGACAACACCAACAAGCGGTCCAAGCACATATAGAAACCAGATTTTGGAGCGTTTGAGTTTTAATCGTTCGACGCTAATGATGTTTTTCATGACAGACCTCCTGCTACATTTCTCTGCGTCTAAAATCAATCATTCCGATCACAAGCAGCACGATACCCACTAGAATATTGATCGTAATGTAGGCAGGCAAATCGCCGTTGTAGACCAGCCCTTCGTATTGCAGTGTAACGGTGGATGATTGCACAGGATACGCCAGCGGCAACCAGCGTGTCGTGGAACCAGCGGCAAGAAATAGCCCCATGATAGAAAGAATAGCACCCACAATAATGGGAAATGCCTGATTTTTAAATACAATCGAAAGCCAAAATTGAAAAGCGATCATCGGTAAGGTGGTAATCAGGATGCTATAGCTGTCAGCGAAGATCAGCCATAGGGGCATTTTGCCTTCCAATCCTAATCCTTTGCCCAGCAAAATCGTACCGACAAAGAAGATACTGGCGGAAAAGGTCAAACCCAAAATGGTCCATGCGAATTTGCTCATATAAATGCCTACTTTGGAAATCGGTTGAGCCAGAATCGCTTTCCACGAATTGGACTGGTGTTCAATATTGACGATCATGGATGTGACGATTGTGGCTGCCAGAGGAAAGCCAAGACCGTACAGAAGACTGTTGTCATACAGAAGGAATTCCCACATGGATTGGGCTTTAAACATGGCAGCTTGACGCACCACATAGTCGGAACGATACGTAAGATTGACCAACTCATAAGCAAGCACAAGCAGCGGCACGAGAACAAGCACAGCGGGAAGCGAAGTACGTCTCAGCTTGAGACGATCCGACCAGAATATGCTTCGAATCATAAGCTGGCTCCTTTCCCCGTAATATCCAAAAAGATATCTTCCAGCGTTCGTTTTACTTCTTCCAGCCGATATACGGACACGCCAGAATGAACCAGAATGGAGTTGATCTCAGAGACAAATTCAGGAGCCGTTTCCGAAATCCAGAGCGCTTCATTCTGCATTTGAGGTGCCAAGCCATTATTTTTAAGTACGGAATTTGCTTCATGTATGTCATTGACACCAATCTTCAACAGCGGCTTTTGCTTTTGTCGCAAGGTATCAATGGAATCTTGAAAAATCAGTTTGCCTTCATTGATAATTCCCACCTGCGTTGCCATCTGGTCGATTTCACTTAGCAAGTGGCTAGAAATGAGTACACTCATACCCTGTCTGCCGGGCAGCTCTTTGATCAGCTCGCGAATTTCCTGAATACCGGCAGGATCAAGTCCATTGGTCGGCTCATCCAGAATGAGCAGATCTGGCTGGCTCAGTAGGGCTGCTGCAATACCAAGTCGCTGCTTCATACCAAGTGAATATTCCTTTGCCAGCCGATTGGCAACTTTGGTGAGACGTACAATATCCAGAACCTCATGTACACGCTTTTCTGGAAGCCCTCGTAATCGGCGTACGGTTTCCAGATTCTCGTAGCCAGTCAGATTGCCATAATACGAAGGGGATTCAACCAAGGAACCCACTCGCTGCAAAATATTGATCCGATTTCGCTTCAGACTTTGCCCGAATATGTCGATGGAGCCTCGCGACGGCTTAATCAGACCGAGCAGCATGCGGATTGTAGTTGTTTTACCTGCACCATTCGGACCGAGAAAACCATAAATTTCGCCGCGATTCATTCGCAGATCGATTCCGTCGACCGATGTGTTCTTTTTGTATTTTTTGGTCAAATTCGTTGTGGATATAATCAGATTGTCCATCGTTATCACCTCTGTTTTTATCATAGCCAATACTGTATAAACGCGCGGAGAACATTTCCTTAACAATAGCTTAACAGGCGGTCAATGCTTATTATCGTAAGTATAAGACTCTGGATGGCTGCCCGCAGCTAACGAAGCAACGAATGGATGAACTGAAGCTGTCCATGTCAAAAGATTGGCGGACATCACCTGTGCCTTTTCCACCATTTCACCTAACAAATAATCTACAGAATATCAAACGAGTGTAGACACGACTGAATGATTTGAAACAGAAGCCCGACTTCTATTGATTGGGATTTTGAAGGTGGAAAAGTGTTGAGTAATACGGAAGCCAACCGACGAACAGCGTAATGTGCTTAAAAAGCGTGGTTTTGAATGGGCACCAAGTCAAGGAACTTGGCAGCGGCAGCTTACTTTCAATGATCTACAGGCGGTAAATACATGGACTTCCTTCAACCGATTGATAAGGTGTAACAGCTATGGTATATCGCTACTATTATAAAAATGCCCGGATGAGTGCATGAAAACTATTCGTCGGCTCATTGAATCTGCACACATCCGTATCAGTGATATTGTTATCATTCGGGGAAACTTTAGCGATCAGAAATGGTATCGTCTTACGATTCGAACGACAACGGAGCAGCTCCAGTTTACCGGATTAAGTTGGTTTTATTATGGAGCAGGCACATTGAGATTGAGACAAGTATTATTCTGGCTGCTTGTACCCCAGCCATATAAAGACGTTGTGCTGGATGTACATCAACAGGGAGATACCTACCAGCCCAATTGTTTTGTCATTCCGATTGTAAAAAGGAGAGATGGATATGCGAATCTATGAGAAACCGAGTGCTACCGCTAAAAAAGTACGACAGGTATTAAGGAAGAAATTTCCCGATCAACGTTTTCGTGTGTATACCTCAAGCAATGCTGTACGAATTGAATGGCAAGATGGTCCAAGTGTGCATGATGTGGAAAGCCAAGTGAGTTGGATGAAAAGCACTCAAAGCACGCAGCATCCTGACGTGGGGTATGTGTGGGAAGGAAAAGCGTATGTTGGTGCTGAGTACATCTTTACAAGCCGCACGCTCAGTGACACGCGCCGATCAGAGATTTTGGATTATCTTCAGCAATCAGTGCAGGAACCGATTGCAGGGTATACCGTGATGCAGTGGAGGGAAGCTGAGTTGCAATTAAAGAACAAGAACAATGCCGCTACACTACCCAAAGCTTGGCTTCAGATACTGATCCAGTTCCGAAAATAGAAGCGAAACGGCTATTTCTTGTGGAACATCGCGATGAGCTGACTCCCGATCAAAGGTTTAAATACGACCTCCTTCTTAACATTTTAAGCCAAAATGAAACGATACCCGGCGTAGAAAAGTTGCTGCTACGAAACGGCCATTTTATTGATGTTACATTTTCAGCAATGGCACAGCAGCTTTACGCAAAGTAATCTAATGAAAGTAGCATTAAGAACAAGAGAATTAGCGAGTGTTTTCTCAATAGAAAACACTCGCTTTTTATTTTAAGCTTGTAGATTAAAGGTATAAAGAAAGTGAGTATAACATTGAAGTTATTTTTTTAAATGTAATATATTTGTAAATAAGTTTTATAATAGGTGGTGAATATAGTGATAACAGAACCAAAATGCAAAATAATATCAGCAATTATCATACTATTTATTATTGGTGTAGTTACTGCTCTTTGGTTGGGATCAAGCTGGTATATTAATACATATATAAATGTAGATTATCGCGGAACGTTCGGAGATATGTTTGGAGCAGTCAACTCTTTATTTTCTGGATTAGCATTTGCTGGACTTATCTATACGATCACAGTTTAAAGACAAGAACTGCAAGAAAAACGAAAGTCAATTTAGATGCAAACTGATGAATTAATTCTTCAAAGAGAAGCCCTTGAACTGCAAGCAGAAGAATTAAAGATGCAACGCGAAGAAACGGCTCGTTCTGCCGATCAATTACAGATATAGCAAGAATGGATGAATTATCAACTTATTTCAGCCACAGTGAATGATTTGGTTAAGTTGAAAAATAGCTTGGATGAAAAATTAAATTAGCGTATCGTAATTATACAGATAATATTTTCCATAAATGGTTGTATAATATAAATAAAATTAATAAAATAACGAAATTCTCAGACGATCAAATAATAGCTCGAAAAAACTTGAAATAGTATGAAGACTCTTATTTTTTTCTACTTCAGTTAGTAATTGATAGTAAGTTGCCCGAAGAACAAATCAAAAATCTTAAACAGATAATCAAAATAAACATGAGCGGTGATGAAGTAAATATATTGAAACGCAATACCTTACAAGAGGGAAACCAGCATTGTCAACTGCTAATTAGAAAAGCTTAATCTTAAAACGTGATTTTATCGTATGCAAAAATGATTGATTACCAATAGGATTTGCTAAGAAAACGAAATTTTAATTATTATAAAATGCGACTATCTAATGTAATAGAAGATAGTCGCATTTTATAATAATTAAAGTGGTCCAAAAATAATAAATATGTAATCTATACAATATAGTTGTATATTTTACTTTTTTTTCAATATGTGATAAATTTATTTATGTAATACATAAATATAACAAAAAGGAGATTCAAAATGAAAAAAATTGGAGTTATTGCATTGGCGGCAACTATGTTATGGACAGCCGTACCGTCTGTTCATGCTGCTAGTACACAGAATGATTCAGAGAAAGAGGCAAAATATGCAGTTGAACAATTTTACCAAGCGGCACATGATCTCAATGCAGAACAATATTTAAAGTATTCTAAGGATCTTGTTTATGATTCTAAAGAGGCACAAGCGAGTCAAATAAAGTCTTTATTTGCAGATTATCAAGAAAATTCTAGATTGGTAAGTTTCGAAATAGAAGGAATCCGTAAAGTAAGCGACAATCAATACGAAGCAGAAGTTAGCCAAGTTTTTGATGACTTGGGGAAAATTCCTGCTTATGAAGTTCCTGTAATTAAAGAAAATGGGGACTGGGTAGTTGTTCTGGAAAATATCAATTACGAACCTAAAATCCAAGAATTAACGGTATCTTCTAATTCTAATAGTGTAGCCTCCGAATCAACGAAACTTGCTGAGAATAACAATATATTAGTGACTAAGCCTAACTTGTCTAAAGATATGTTTGATCCTCAACCGAAAAAATCAATTAAAACAGCAACAAGTATTGTTGGCTATTCATTCTCTTTAGCTTCTAAAGAAAATCAAAGATATCCATCCTTTTTTACGGCTCCTTATAATACCGGTACTACTATAAAGGGATGGCAAACTTCTACTCTTGCCAATACAGCTTGGATCATATATCAATTGGATCGTGTAACTGCAACTGGTGGATACACTAAGGTAAGTGCACTTGATATTTATAAAGATGCTAAACAAAGTGATTCAAGAACTTGGATTTATGAGTCATTCAGTAATGTACCTACAAGTGTGAGCCTATCCTTACAATACACTAATAGAAACACTGCACCTGTAAACGGCGCAGGTAATGTATACAATTGATCTAAATAAAGAGTTTAAAATGCTAATGTAATAAAAATAAAAAACACCTTCTAGAATCCTTGGCTCAATTCAAATTTGAGCATACAGGCTAGAAGGTGCTTTTATATTAAGTGCAGAATTTCCATTACACTGAACGTTGTAAGCAAACTGTATTGTATTTATAAAGAAATTTGATTAAGTTTATCTCATATAATTTAAATATAATCAGTCACCTTATATCCAGTTTTTGAATCAATCCATTTGATAGTAAATGTATGATGATTTTTAGTGGTGAATTTATACAGTTTTGAATCACCTTCTATAATAAAGTCACTAAGATTTAGTTTTGTCGGATTGTGTATCTGAAAATATGAATCCACAGCTCCATTCTCGTTAGCTTTTAAAACAATAGATTCATTTTTCTTTTGTGTTGTCAAATAGTGCTCCATTAATTCTTTAGTAATTTTCTGATCGAAATTTTGATTCAATTTAGTCTCAACCTTATTCAAATCAGATCCATAATGAGGATTTAAAATGGGGACTGCATTATTTTGTTGAGTGGTAGTTTGCTCGAAAATACTATTAGTGTCTAATAAAGCAGTTTGTAATACTTTGAATGCTTGAGCTTGATTATCTACTACCTTTTCTTTTTCAGAGCATCCAGAAAATAATAGAGTTAAAACAGCCAGCATTAATACAAACTTTGAAAAATTCATATTCGGGTTCCTCCCTAAGCTAATTTAAGATGAAATAACAATAAATATTATTCTATTCATTATACCAAAAATATACATAAAATAAAAAAAACGTTAAATGAACTTAATTTAAAGAAGATTTGATCTAAAGATCAAACTAGCTTTATGGTTTAATCAATTTGTATATTTTATTTTAATAATAAAGTACGTATGATTTTTTCTATAAATATGAAAAATTGATTTATAGATTTAAAATATTTATTATATTGCTACTTTTGACGAGTAAAGCTATAATAAAATTGTAATTTAGCTCCATCCCGACACCTCCATTTGCTGGAGATACGGAATAATGTGTAATACCCCTCGGTCCTGCTGACTTATCGAAAGATGAGGAAGAGTGAGGTAAAAGAAGGCTAAAAGAAGTTGTCCGTCACTCCCGTTTTGCCGGAGACAAGGAAAAGAGTACCGAAAGGCTCTTCAAAAGGAAGTTCTGATTAAAAACCGAATAAACGTATTTTAAAGCCGATTTTTGCATAGATTTACTATGCGAGAATCGGCTTTTTTGCGTTTACATTAAAACTGAGAGGATGATTGCCATGCTATTCAACGTATGTAAAAAATAGAATTCAGCACGAGATCGGGAAATGCAGGAATACCGAGAAATTGAGAAGTTGTTAGAGAAGATGCGTAGTGTTGGTAAAGGTGGAATTAGTGCAGATGTTCCAAACATTATGGGTAAGCTAGATAAGAAGCTCGAAGCTATGCAAGTAGATCAAGATTTTATGAAGGTGGAGACAAGGCGGAGGAAGAGACGCATTCGCCATAAAACCAACAAGTTGAATATAATGTAAAAAAGTAAAAAAATATCTTTAAGTGGGAAAGGAAGGGATACAGGTATGAATCAACCGTATCTTTTGATTGTGGATGATGATCCGCATATTTTGG
This sequence comes from Paenibacillus sp. JQZ6Y-1, assembly GCF_040719145.1. Classification (NCBI taxonomy): domain Bacteria; kingdom Bacillati; phylum Bacillota; class Bacilli; order Caryophanales; family Paenibacillaceae; genus Paenibacillus; species Paenibacillus kandeliae. Next base: position 87,719 of record NZ_JBFDUZ010000005.1, on the reverse strand, counting down.
AATTAATCAAGATCACGCTGGAAAAAGAAGGCTTTCAGCATATATTGTTTGCTTCTGACGGACAGCAAGCGATCCGTCTGGTGCAGCAGCAAGCGCCGCAGTTAATCGTTCTGGATGTGATGCTACCGGATATGGACGGCTTCACATTGTGCAACCGGATTCGCTCGTTCACCGATGCACCTGTTTTATTTTTGACTGCCAAGAATTCCGATCTCGACAAGCTGCAAGGATTCAGCTTTGGCGGGGATGACTATATTACCAAACCGTTTAATCAACTCGAAGTTGCTGCGCGAATTAAGGCACATTTGAAGCGTTCGGGAATGGTTACATACAAGCAGGAAGCACCTGTCACCTTTGATTATGGTCATTTTAAAGTTGAGGAGCATAGCGGTAAGCTGATCGTGAACGGACAGCAAGTGGAGTGTCCAGCGCAGGAGTTCAAGCTGTTGTTATATTTTTGCCATCGACCGAATCAGCTCATCAGCAAGCAGAAACTATACCGTGAAGTGTGGGGCGAATATTACGGCGGCGATAGCACAGTTATGGTGCATATGAGACGCTTGCGCGAGAAGATTGAAGACAATCCGAGTCAGCCTGTATATCTAAAAACGGTTCGAGGTCTTGGCTACATTCTTGATATTCCTCAGAATGGAACAAACCTATGACCCGATTAAGAAATCGAATTGCATACCATTTTGTATCTCGCTTATTTTTGCTGCTGATCTGTTGGATTGCTCTTTTATTCATATGTATCGTGTTATTGAGCACGTTTTTTAGTCAGAAGCAAGCCAGCACTTCGCTGCCAATCACTGATATTGTGCGCGCTACCTCATGGAAAGAGGGTACGGTGCAGGTAGACGCTGCCGCGCTTCAAGCGGCGGCAGCACAGGGGTTATGGCTGCAAATTCTGGACGAGGACGGAAACGAAATATTCGGATTTCAACGCCCTGCATCCATTCCTGCCAAGTATACGCCGGGCTTGCTCGTCTCCAATTACATGTATCCCGCGAAAAGCGGATACCATCTGTCTACGTGGTATGCGTCATTGGATAATCGTCAGCTGACGTGGATCTTAGGCGAGCGCATACAAAATGAAAACTGGATGTTTTTGGTGGCAAACAATCTTTGGATCGTATTCATGATCGTTTCCGGCTGTATCATTGCCGTTTATTTTGGGAAACGCTTTGGCGCACCGCTGCTGCACGTCGTATCGTGGATCGAAAATCTAGCAGCAGGTGTGTATCAGGAGCCACGCAACAAAAAGAATCAGGTGAACAGTCGCTCTGCCAGAGGGCGTCTAAAATCTGGCTTCAAAACGTATACAGAATTGCTGCAAGCACTTGAAGCATTAACCGACACGTTAAAAAAGAACAAAACCGAAAGAGAAAAGCTAGAGCAAACACGCGAGGAATGGATGACTGGTGTATCACATGACTTAAAAACGCCATTATCCGTCGTCAAAGGATATGCTGTATTGCTGGCATCTCCTGATCATCATTGGGAGTCTGATCAGGTGCGCTCCTTTTCAGATAAGATGCAACACAGAATTGAGTATATGGAATATTTGATTGAAGATTTTAACCTGAGCTTCCGTTTGCAAAATAATGGCTTTGTGTTTCGGAAAGAGAAGGTGGAGCTAGTCGAGGTATTGAGAGAGACGACAATTGCGCTGACTAGTCTAGAAGAAGCGAAACAAAAGCATTTTGAGTTTGAGCACAAGCCCGCCCATATCGAGGTTGAGGGTGACGAGAACTATTTGAAGAGGGCATTTGAGAATATCATCATGAACTGCATTAAGCATAATCCTGCGGATACACGCATTCATATTCGTATCTATACCGATGAGCAGCATGCAGTAGTAGATATTGCGGATGATGGCATTGGCATGAATGAAGAAGAACAAGAGCGATTATTTGAACGATATTATAGAGGAGCCAATACAGCAGATTCCAGTGGCACGGGGCTGGGAATGGCGATTGCTAGAGAAATTGTTTTGGCGCATCAGGGGCATATCGAGGTCACAAGTGCAATCGGAAAGGGGACACGATTTGAGATTCGCTTTCCCATTTGGAAGCCCTAATTTGGAAATAAAAATTATTATCAAATAGGGGTAGGATAAAAGTCCAAAAATCAGTACAATTGGATTATATATTAAGACTAAATTCGACATTTTTTTTGTTTGTAGAGGAGGAAGGCATGCGCACAGCGAGATTACGCCGGAGGCGAACGATTACGTTGGTAATCATTGCTGCCGTGGTACTAGGAATGGCGATCTTTTTCATGGTGCGTTATACGATGACATCCAATATCCCTTCAACTGCACAATTCATGGACAATTATATGCGTAACGCCAACGGCACGATATCTTCCTATTTACAACCGGAAACGTCTACTGATCCTAATGTGGTAGCTGGGCGGGAAGCTTTGTCTGAATCGGTGGGGCTGTGGATGCAGTACAATCTGTTGCAGGATAACGAGACTTCATTTGACGAGACATATAAGCTGTTAACGACCTATTTTATCTCTCCTCAGCATTATATTCGTTGGAAGCTAGAGGAGGATGGCACATCACGGGTGAACACCTACGCATTGGGCGACGATCTGCGTATCGTTGGCGCGCTGCTGGATGCGTATGAGCGCTGGAAGCAGCCGCAATATCTAGATACCGCCAAAATCATTACCGACACGCTTTGGCAGGACGGACTGAACAACGGGTATCTGGTGGATTACCATGATTTTCAGCATGACACTTCTGCCGACCAGCTGAGTTTGACGTATATCGATACGGTTGCGTTGGAGCAGATGCAGAAGTATGGACTGGCAACTGCCGCACAGGTGGACAAGCATTTGCAATTATTGCGCCAGATTCCAAACGATGGACTATTTTACCCGCGGTTGTATGATGTGACAAAAGGCACCTACAAGTATGACCAAGAGGTGAATCTGATCGACCAGCTGATCATTGGGCTGCATTTGACAGAATTGAAGCAGCCACCGAAAGCACTGGTGAACTTTATGAAGCAGCAGTTTCAACAGGACGGCAAGCTATATGGACGCTATCACGCGGCTGACCATACGCGGGCGGTCAATTATGAATCGCCTGCTGTGTATGGGCTCGCCATTCTACTGGCCTTGCAAATGGATGACCGAGAGTGGGCAGAGCAGCTGTACACGCGGATGATTGCCTTCCGAACGGCAGAAGGCCCATATGCAGGCGGCTATGTATCGGATGGAAATACACATGCTTTTGACGATTTGCAGGCACTACTCGCCGAAACGTCATTGCAGCATACACGCTAAAACACGGAGAAAAGGAAGAGAACGGATGAAAAATCGTATACCGGTACGCCGCACGTTGGTCGGCTATTCGCTATTGATTGCCATTGCGGTAATCCAGCAGCTGGTTGTTTTCTGGAATGTATATTTGAACCAGCACTTTGGTGCGCTTGAGCTGGGCATTGTCGTCGGATCGCTGGTTGGACTGGCAGCAGGCTTATGGCTGCCACGGGGCATTTCGGTCGTATTTATTTTTATATTTATGGTTAGTTATTTTGTTTGGATGGTCACCTATGCACCGCTGAATCCGATCGTCTTTTTTAATTTTTTCCTCGTTCCGGCGAATGTGCTGGTGGGAGCGCTGATTAAGCTTAGTCTCATCGGTGACCGTCGACTGGCAGAACGGTTGGAAGAGCTGCAAGATGTGACGCCGCAGCTGGATATTGATACGACACTCGGCAATAAGGCAGCGCTGAATGAAGCATTGATTAAGCACTCGAATCTGGCGCGGCGGTATGCAGATCGGTACAATTTCTGCATCGCTATGTTCAAGATTGAATTTCTGCCGCTAGTGCGCGAATCGGTCGGTTCAGCAGGCTACGCACGATTGCTGTTGCTACTGTCAGATACGATTCAGAAGCAAATTCGTTTTGAGGATTACAAATTTGCGATCGACAATGGACGGTTTATTATTATTTGCCCGATGACGGACAAGGATTATTTGCAGCCGCTGACGCGCCGGATTCGCGATGCAATGATGGATGTGTATTTTCCAGATTTGTCAGCACAGGAGCTACAGCTCGTCGTTCGCTCAGGCGCATTGGTGTTCCACGCGGAACAATTTGAAAAATACGAAAGTCTAGACGGTGTCATCGCCGCACTGGAACGCAATACGGAAACAGACCTGATTGGTGAATACATCTGATCCGGTTCAAAATGAAGATTGGGAGAAGATGAAATATGGCATATACCAGTTGGTTTATACCTTTATGTATTGTTGTGAGTGCAATGTTCGGCGTTGCCATCTTAATTCTGACAATAGCAACACTGCGGTTTCGCAGCCATGTCAATCGCAAATATAAACGGGGGCGGGGATAAGCACATGGCAGATGGCATACTGATATTCTCGATCATCAGCATCTGGATTGCAGTGCTGGAAGCGATCGTCATCATGGCAGGCGCGATCCGTTTTATGAATCGGCAAAATAAAACGGGCATCGTCATCCCAGAAACGATGGAACATTACCCGACTGTCACCGTTATGGTACCGGCGCATAATGAAGAGATTGTGGTCGGCATTACGACCGAGCATATTTTGAATATGAATTACCCCGATTACAAAGTACAGGTGATCGTTATCGCGGACAACTGCTCCGACGGCACGGTCGAATCGCTGAATCGGCTAAAAGCGCGCCCAGAGTACGCGCACCGTGACTTTATGATTATCGACCGTACAGGCACAGGCGGCAAATCTGGCGCATTGAATGAAGCGCTCAAGCATACGAAGGGTGAATGGATCTGCGTATACGATGCCGACGCTGCTCCAGAGAAGAATGCACTCATGTTTTTGGTGCAAAAAGCACTGGAGAAGCCAAGACGATACGGCGCTGTATTTGGACGCAACAAGGCACGTAACCGTGGGCAAAACTTCCTGTCGCGTTGTATCAACTTGGAGCTGGTGACCATTCAGCGTGTGCATCACACCGGGCTGTGGGAGCTGTTCAAAGTCGGCACCATTCCCGGCACCAATTTTATCGTCAAAACTGCACTGATTCAGGATATCGGCGGCTGGGACCCAGATGCGATTACGGAGGATACGGCGATTACATTTGATATTTTGACCCGCGGCAAGCTGATTGCGCTCGCACCACAGGCAGAAGCGTATCAGCAGGAACCGGAGCAGCTGAGCGTATATATGAGTCAGCGTCAGCGTTGGTCGAAGGGGAATTACCGCGTCATTCTGGATAATATTCATCATCTGTTCAACGGCTCGAGTTGGCGGATCAAGATTCAGGTGTTGTATTATGCAGCAAGCTACTTCTGGTTTATGATCGCCATTATCGTTTCGGATATTATCTTTATCGCAAATATTGTGTATCAGATCATCGCGCTGTTCAATCCGAATGTAGTGTCACCGTTCCAGTTTGTTGGCGACGTATATATTTATCTCGTCATTTCGTGGGCGCTGATGTATTACATTTATGTATTGCAGATCAATCTGGCGCTGGCATCGGATATTGGGCAGAGCAATACGCAGAATTTTGTATTATCGTGCATTTCCTATTTCACGTATGCGCAGCTGTTCCTGATTATCTCGATCAAAGCATTTTACTCGCTGCTGGTGGATATTTTCACCGGTCGCAAAACCAGCTGGTACAAAACGAAGCGCTTCGGTTGAAGTACGGGAATGGTATAAGCCAGATCCATTCCATTTAGCATATATGCGTTTCAATAGATGTATCATGAGCTGGTGTAGCGTGGCATCAACTGCGATGTATGTTGCAGAAGAATATACAAAAGGATGGGTCTTCGCATCATTATGCGTTGGACCCATCCTTTTTTGGTGTACATTTTTATGCTAATTGCCGTTTACAGCAGCTGATCAAAGAAGCAGCGTGCTATTTTACACCCTTCATATAACCCTGAATCTTCGGTGAAAGGGCGAACAGCACAATACCGAGCAGAATCGCCAGACCCCCGATAACGCCAAAGTAGATCATCTCGGTTTCTTCATGATAGAAGTTGGCGAGTACAGCGTTGACCGCTTGTGCTGCCGCGTTTGACAGGAACCAGAGACTCATCGTTTGAGCAGAGAATGCTGCTGGAGCCAGCTTGGTTGTCGCAGATAGACCAACCGGTGACAGACACAGCTCACCGAGCACGACGATAAAGTAACTCAGTACGAGCCAGATTGGGCTGACCAAGGCATTTTCACCGCCAAAGTAAGCAGGCAGCAGAATCACGAGGAACGACAGACCCGCGAACAAAATACCAAAAGCGAATTTGCGTGGAATCGATGGCTGACGATCACCAAGCTTTAGCCAGAACCAAGCAAATACGGGAGCCAGCACAATAATAAACAGCGGATTCAGTGATTGGAACCATGCGGGCGAAATATGAATGCCCATAAAATCAAGCTGTGTACGCTTATCAGCGAATCGTGCCAGAATCGTTGAGCCTTGCTCTTGGATCGACCAGAACATGACCGAAGCGATAAATAGCGGAATATATGCGGTTAGGCGTGAACGCTCTACATCCGTCGTTTTCGGACTGCGATACATCACGACAAAATAGCAAATCGGAATCAATACGCCCAGTACAGCAACGACGAGTACGAACGATTCCAGTGTCAGCCAGCCCATCGAAATCGCTAGCGCCGCAATGACTGCAATCACAATCGCACCGACAGCAAGGATAGAGAAGACCTTTTTCCGCTCCTGCGGGTTCATCGGATTCGGCACGATAGTACCGGCGAGTCCGAGACTACCTTTACGAGTAAAGATAAACACGAGCAGACCGATAAACATCCCGATTGCCGCCAAACTAAAGCCAAAGTGGAAGTTAATATTCATTCCAATCGTACCGACGATCAGTGGAGCAAGGAAGCCGCCTAAGTTGATCCCCATATAGAAAATACTAAATCCGGCATCTCGGCGATTATCTTGTTCACTATACATTTCACCTACAATGGTAGATACGTTCGGTTTTAGCAAGCCAGTACCAAGCACGATCAGTGCCATCGAGGTGAACAGCAGACTGGCACCCCCCGGTATAGCAAGCACGATATGCCCAAGCATAATGAGTATGCCACCGAAAAAGACAGCTCTGGATGTACCGAATATACGGTCAGCCAACCAGCCGCCGATGATACCGGACATGTACACCAGCGATCCATAAATGGACATAATCGCCGTAGCAGTCGTTTCGTCAATACCAAGACCGCCTTGGCTAATGGAATAGTACATGTAATAAAGCAGGATCGCTCTCATCCCATAATAGGAAAAACGCTCCCAAAATTCAGTGAAAAACAGAGTGAACAGTCCGCGCGGATGACCGAAAAAGCCGCGCTGTGGAACGCTATCCACGATTTCTTGCTTGGTAATATTAGACACGTTGAACCTCCTTGATGTCGTTGTAGCTGGAGTTGTTCCAGAGCAGACAGCAAAAGACCGCACGACAGCCTTCCATAGGTGCGGTAAGATATTTACTTGCGTAACATCGCTTTGTGTCACACCTTGCGTCTGAAGATGACAAACGCTCTTGAGCCATCTGCTTCTAGATGATCGTCAGGTTATGTTTTGGAATGTACTTACACCTCCTGCAAACGGACGAACCAACAGAATATAATATAAATGTTATATGAGCAAGAGCAAAAAGTGGCATTTGCTCATTATTCGGTGAAAATCATGTGTACATCTGCAAAATCACCTGTTTTTTCGCCCTTTTTGCCATGAAATCGGCGTTTCGTAAGGTATACGTAGTGTTATCGTCGGAAATATAACAGGACAAGGATTTAATTTTGTACGAAAACGGGGAAAATGGACGCGGGTAAGGTATAATGGAACATAAGGAGTTGAGAGTAAATGGCAAACGAAAATGAAGAAGTAATTTTGACCCCAGAAGGTCTCGCCAAACTGGAAGAAGAATTGAAAGAGTTGAAGGGTCCGCGCCGTCAGGAACTGGCTGCTCGCCTGAAAACTGCAATCAGTTATGGCGATCTGAAGGAAAATAGCGAATATCATTCCGCCAAGGAAGATCAGGCGTTTATGGAAACCCGCATTCTGACACTAGAGCGCATGCTGCGTAACTCGCGCGTCATCAGTGCAACCAATATCGACACATCCCGCGTCGTGCTCGGCTCGGTTGCTGTATTGAAGGATATTGAATTTGATGAAGTACTCGAATACCAGCTGGTAGGTCCGGCAGAAGCCGATCTGTCCAATAACAAACTGTCCTACGAAAGCCCACTGGGCAAAGCACTGATGGGACATCAAGCAGGCGACAAGATTACCTTTGAAGCGCCAATGGGTACATTCCATTACGAGCTGCTGGAGATCAAAGTCGGCGGTTAATCCGCTGCTTATGTGCGATAGCGACAAAAAGGACGACTCTATTGATCAGAGTCGTCCTTTGTTATTGATATGATCATCTTGTTAGGATGAAGTGGGTGACTCTCCTTGAGCACGCAAATCCTGAATCTGCTGCTGCGACAATCCAGTCGCTTCGGCAATTATGTCGGCTGGTAATCCCATTGCCAGCATTTTGCGAGCCGTGTCTAGCTTCGTTTGTTCGATACCCTGCTCAATCCCCTGTTGAATCCCTTCCTTACGCCCTTCTTCCAGCCCACGATCCCGTGCATATTCTTGACGAGAAATTTCATCGCGTAATGCCTTTTGACGAGATTCATATTCCATGCGTGCCTGTTGATCCTGACTCAGAAATTCCAACGTATTCATCGCTTTTTTCAATTGTGGCTCGTTCATCGCTAATTCCTCCCAGTTTACGGAATCCGTATATTTCAGAAAAAGCAGCCAGTTCATCAATCCGCCCTGTTGATCGGCGAGAGTGCTCCCGCCCAGCTTGGGCAATTCTAGAAAATGCAACTCCATATCGTCTGTTAAATGAATTCCGCTGGCATCTTCACTCAGTCGGAACACATTATGATACTGCTCATTTGGCAAAAAGGAATAATCCAGTACATTGATGGTAACACATTTGCGTAATTGTTTGTACGCATTGCCCTCAAACAACTGGCTGGAATACAGCTTGCTCCAATAATACAATGTGCGCTTTTCCATATCATAATTGTTAAACAACTGCATCTCAATATTGATTAGTTGACTGTCAGCCGTACGCGCGTGAATATCAAAGATAGACTGCTTATCGAGCGGTGAATCTTTATCCGTATACGAGTTGAGCAAAATAATTTCACAAAGCGGTGGCTTACCAGCATGGGTAAACGTACGATTCAAAAACGCAAGCAGCACGTCTTTGTTTTCTTCACTGCCAAAGATACGTTTAAACAGAAAGTCATTTTTAGGATCAAGTAATTCATTCATAGGTACGCCTCCAGGTGGAATGAAGTAAAGGAATGTTAAATAAGAATATTATTATGTATTTACGTGTATTTTATCGTATATGAGTGATAAAAGAAATAGAAAATACACGTTTTTAAGCAATTATTTTCGCTACATAAGTACCGATAATTACACATTTATACATTTAAATATACAAAAGAAGCGTATAAAAGTGCTTCTGTAAACATGCGTATCCTATCATTGTATTGAAACGATAGTTTGGATTTTTCCTTTAGTAAGCAATAAGATAAAAATGATGTAAATACGTAAAATATGCATATTTCGTATATATCTTTGTCTCTATTTGACTACAATCATTTCTTCTACAGCTATCTGTAATTATCACAGCTCTATTCTCTACAGACGCGCTTACTTTATTTATCTCCGTTACGTTTGGTACATTGCTTGCCTACGTTATATACTAGGGATATGAGCTGTCAATGCTTGCAAATCTAAAAGACTGTTGATACGATTGCATTCAAAGAAACGCTCAGATGGGAGATACCGACTGTGTGGATAGGAATCGTTGTTATTATTGTGTATCATCTGCTATTGCTCTACATCGGTTGGAATGGTTGGGTATGGCTGGCGACGCTGTTTCCGCAGCACATGTTACCGCGCTACATTTGGGTCATTGTACTCCTGATTTTGGCGTACTCGATTTTTCTCGGCTTTTGGCAACAGGAAGTCAGCGCATTTAAATGGATTGGCGCTGTCTGGGTTGCTCTTATTTATTTCTGCGTACTCTGGTTGCCGGTAATGAACTTGGTGCTGTTAGTGCTGCGTCTAACGCCGTGGTCCATGTCCACGATTGTCATGTGGGCAGGCTGGGTATCCATTGCTGCTTTTATTGCGACCTTTGCGGTGGGTATGTATAACGCCTACAGCCCAGTGGTGCGAAGCTACAATATTGCCATTGATAAGCCGGTCAACGGTCCGTCCGAGATGAATATTGTAATGGCTTCGGATATGCACTTTGGGGCGTTGTCTAATGAAAGTCATGCCCGCAGGCTGGTAGAACGGGTCAATGCGCTCAAGCCTGATCTGATTCTAATACCCGGTGACATCATGGACGACAATCTGTTGTATTACACCAAGACCAAGATTCCAGAGATTCTCAAAGGCTTCCAAGCACCCGTCTATTCTTCACTCGGCAACCATGATCGTTTTGAAAAAGGTGTCGATCTGGTGGACGTATTGAATGAGAGCCATTTGAATGTACTATACGACGAATCTGTCGTGCTGGATAATGGCATCACTCTGGTTGGTCGTCGCGATCATAGCGATCTGCCGCGTACCGAGCTGGGCAAGCTGCTAGAGGAAGTGGATCATGCGCATCCGGTCATCGTGCTGGATCATCAGCCGTATGAACTGGATGCAGAGCAGAAGCTAGGCACTGATCTGGTCGTATCCGGTCATACCCATCGCGGACAGATGGCACCGTTCTCGCTCATTACTCACCGTATTTTTGAGAATGACTGGGGCTATCTGCAAAAGGGGCAGCTGCATTCCATCGTTACATCTGGCTTCGGATTCTGGGGAAGCCCGCTGCGTATCGGCACCCGTTCCGAAATTGTGCAGATTCATGTGAAATTTAGAGATGGTGGAACTGCTGGCAATACGGAGAGTACATCAGCCGAATCTACATATTCGACGGAAGGTTAAAGTACAACTCCGCTGTTTGGCGAACAATGGTTAGGCGAGCCGAAGTAGTCTTATGCCAATCTGTGCGAACATAGCATAATCAAAACCATACAAAAAAGGCGTCTTCCATTCTAAAGGAGACGCCTTTTTTTGTATGGTTTTATAGTAATCTGCTTGCATTGCTGTGAGTGATCCTTACTCGTTTTAACGCAGGGCAGAGCGTATTTGCTTGATATAGAAGAAGCGTACGATGAAGAAATACACCAGTTGAATGATGAAGAAAATACCGAGTACTATTGCCGATTCCTGTACTAACGATCGTTCCAGAAGATGCGATAGTGTGGTCAGTGCAATCGCTCCATGAACAAGCGCAACGACGATAGGGGCGAAGAACAATAACGCAATCTGGCGCGTTAACACTTGATTCAATTCGCGGTCGGTCAAACCAAGCTTGGCGATTGCGCGGAATTTCTCCTTGTCATCATCCAGATCGCTATACAGTCGGAAATAGAGGAAGCTACCAGCCGAGACGAAGAATACAACTCCGATAAACAAACCAATAAACAGTGCGATCCCATACAGGCTCTGAAGTTGATACAGCGTGACCTCAGGGATACTTAAATAAGCATCGGCATCCGCTTGCGGAAGTCGTTCTGTAATCTGTTTGGCTGCTTGCAGTAGCTGATCTTTGCTGGCATCGGTTTGCCATGCGTATACCTGTTCACTGGATTGTGGCTTGCCTAGCTGTGCATACAGCTTATCTGCAATAACGAGTGTTACGGTGGTGTCAGGTATGACTTGGGAGACGATGGGACGTGTCGTTTGTACCGCGATACCGCTATTCGTTTCCAACACACGGTTACTCAGCTTCAACGTTTTTTCATTTTCAGCATTGGATGTAATCAGGGCAGCGTCATGACCATTTACTTGAATCGCTTCCTGTCCAAATGTTTGCAGAAGACGATTGAATTCGCTGACACTGAGTACCGTCACATTGCCTTGCCCATCCTTGAATGCGTATCGATTCAATGTAGCATCCAGTGAAGTGGTAGCGATTCCGTTGGCCTTTAATTGATCGGAGATCATTTGAGCATGATTGGCGCTCTGCTTGCCTCCTGTTTCAGAATAATACGTGATGTCATAATCAGTGGTATCAATGACATTTTTGTAGAAGGTGGATTGTAGACCGTACAAGGTTCCGATAGCGCAGAATGCCACTGTCGATACCATAGCGACGAGAAAGAATGTCCGTGCATTATCCTTCATCCGATATGACAGATCGGAAAACAGCAGCATATTCGTTTTACGCCAAAACAGTTGTTTTCGCTGCTTCATGGCACGAATAATATATACGCTGAGCTGCGTGAATAACAGGTACGTAGCGATACTGACCATAAGCACGATCGGCAGCAGCAATTGCAACGCTATATTCGTAGTGACCACTAGCGCAAGCCCGTAACCCAAGGCGAGCAGGATGACCACGACCAAGGACAGCAGCATGGATGCACGCGGTTCGCTTTTGCCAGCGCGATTGCTGCGGATGAGCTGAATGAGCGTACCACTGCGCAGTACAGTAGAGATGAACAGCGAGATGAGCATGAACAGCAGCATGAAGGACAATACAGTCAATCCAATCGCCTGTATCGGTACGTAGAAACTCAGTCGCTGACTCAGTACGAGTACATTTTCCCCGATTAACAAAATCGCTTTGGCAAAGACAAGACCCAATGCAATGCCGCCAATCGTAGCGCCAAAGCCGATCAGCATATTTTCCGTAAATACCATCCGACGTAGCTGACCGGGCGACATACCTTGTAGCATTAGCAGTCCAAATTCCCGCTTGCGTGTCTTCAGGAAGGAGCCCATCGAGTACAGCACGAAAAAGAACGAGAAGGCGTAGATCAGCCATTTGGATGTGGATAGGGCAACCTGCGCATTATGATTCACATCACTACCGCTCATCGCCGGATGATAGGCGAAAATAGCAAAGGTGAAGAAGATCATCACCGTGAACATGCTGCTCAGAAAATAAGCGGCGTACAGTCGTTTGTTGCGGAGGACGTTATTAAACGCGAATTGACGAAATGTCACTGGAATGCCCCCCTAACAACGACAGCGTATCAATGATTTTCTGGAAAAATGCCTGTCGATTGTCTCCGCGATGAATCTCGCTGTACAGATGACCATCGCGGATAAAGATTACCCGACTGCAATAGCTGGCAGCGACCGCATCATGTGTCACGAGCATCATCGTTTTCTGCTCTTCCCGATTGATCTGCTCCAGCATCTCCATCACATCGCGTGCTGACTTGGAATCGAGGTTACCCGTCGGTTCATCTGCCAGTAGCAATTGCGGGGAATGAATCATTGAGCGGGCAATCGCTGTCCGCTGTGCCTGACCACCGGAGATTTCAAAGGTGCGCTTGTTCATAATACTGCTGATGCCCAGCCGCTCGGCAATCACAGCTGCCTTTTCCTTCATCTCGCGTACCGGACGTCCGTCCAACGTGAGCGGCAGCACGATATTCTCCTCAACCGTCAGCGTATGCAGCAGATTGAAGTCCTGAAACACGAATCCCAATTCACGACGTCGAAATTGTGCCAGCTCATTTTTGCGCATCGTATTGATATTGCGTCCACCGATCAGAATATCGCCCGTTGTCGGTTGATCGATCGTAGCAATCATATTGAGTAGCGTTGTTTTGCCACTGCCGGACGGTCCCATAATGCCGACGAATTCGCCATCCTGAATTGTAAATTGAATATCGGTCAGCGCCTTGTATGACACTTTGCCTTCATATACCTTGCTGACTCGGTTTACTTGCAGCATAAGTCAATCCTCCCTGTGGGTTTCAAAAGTAATGGGTGAGTTCCAAGCGAGCGGAACGTTATAATCCCAGTATAGAAGAGAGGGGAATGTGCAACTATCGAATTGCCTTTCATGTACCTTACACTGTTGTAAGGTTGTCCGCTTGTTGTGCACTGGCAGGTACACGCTGTTGATACGAAGGAAAAACGATGCGTACTGTAGTACCCTCGCCCGGTGTCGATTCCAGCTCCAGCTGATGATCCAATCGTTTGGCTGCTTCCTGCGTCAAATACAGTCCCATGCCAGTCGATTCGCGGAAATGCCGCCCATTTTCTCCGGTGAAAAAGGCATCAAATACCCGATTCAGATCCGCCGCCGGAATGCCGACACCATGATCGCGAATTTGTACGACCGCCTGCCCTGCACGGATAAAGGAAGTGACATGCACCTTTTGCCCGCTGCCAGATGAGTATTTGACCGCATTTAGCATAATTTGAGATAACATAAAAAAGAGCCACTTCTCGTCCGATTCTACGACCAGCTCGCCATCAGTCTCCTTCACCTCTGGATACACGCCGTTGCGGATAAAGGAGCGCTTGTGGTCATGCACCACTTCGCTAATGATCCGTGATAGCGACAGCGATTTGATATGAAAATCCTGCTGAAAGTTGCGCAGCCGCGCCATATACAGCACCATATTCAGATTGGCACGCATCTGCTCCAATTCCTCGCGAATACTAGCAAATTCTGGCTCGTCCACCTGCTGTACCGTCAATTCGATCACTGCCAGTGGTGTCTTCATCTGATGCACCCATTGATCCATAAAAGTCAGATGCTCTTGCTGCTCGCGTCGATTCTTATCCAGCTGCTCATGATAATATCGATACTGATGACGCAGCAACGTCTGCAATGCTTCGCCAATCGGCGTCTGATCAGTACGCAGCAATAGATCCTCTGGCGAGGATAACGGCTGACTGAGCACACGATAATATTGCCGCCGACTGATATACTGATATGTCAAATATAGAGCCGTCACAAACAATCCTAGAAAGACCGAATAGAGCGCTGGCAGCAAATGATGGTAGCCATCCAGCCAGTAAATGCTCAGCGCACCAAACAAAATAAGGCATTGCATCAACAGCAGCAACCGATATTCACGGAAAAATAGCTTCATACGTTGTCACGCCCCGCTTCGCTGCCATCGTCAATCTGCAAGCGGTAGCCGATCCCACGCACAGTCTCCACCGCCTGCTCCAAGCCCAGCTCCTGCAATTTTTTGCGGACACGGGTAATATTGACGTTAAGCGTATTCTCATCGACAAAGTTCTGATCATCCCATAGCTTTTCCAGCAGTGCCTCGCGACTGGCAACGCGCGGATGACGTTCCAGCAGACTTTCGATAATATCTGCTTCCTTTTTGGTGAGTGGAATGGTGTGTTCGTTATAGGTCAGTTCCAATCGCTCTGGGTATAGCGTCAAGCCAAGCTTTTGCACCAACCGTTCCTCTTGGCGCGTAGCGTATTCGCCGTACGCGCGGCGCAATTGGCTGCGAATCTTCGCCATCACAATGCCGTAATCAAATGGTTTGGTAATGTAGTCGTCGGCACCATTTTCAAGTGCCATAATCTGGTCCATTTCTCCGGCGCGTGCCGAGATAAACAGCACGGGGCAGATGGAGTGACTGCGAATCTGACGGCACCAATAATACCCGTCATAGCTAGGCAAATTCACATCCAGCAACACCAGATCGGGCTTGATCTGTTGAAACTGTTCCAATACACGGTCGAAATGCTCGGTGACCACCACCTCGAAGCCATATCGCTCAATATGAGCTTGCAGCAGACCAGCGATTTTGCGGTCATCCTCCACGATCATAATTTTCTGCATAGTTATCGTCTCCTATGGGATGGTATAGATTTGATGGTATCAATATAAAAAAGAAGATTCCGTCACAGTGAAGAAGTCCAAGTTCACGACATACCATTTGTTTAGGTATATCATGTCGGATGTATGATTTATTATGACATAGAAAACCCACCCGAAGTGGATTCCGAGTGGGATAAACATGCGCAGGGCAAGCTACGCGAGTATAACGGGTGTTATCTTATGGAGCAGAGGTATTGCTAGTCATATTCTTGCTTGTGGCTTCCTTGCTGCTGGAATCTTCCGTTATATGCTGACGTACTGTTTCAGGTAGCTGGTCGGCGGTGACTTCCTTGTAGGAGTCGATATAGCCGCCTTTGGAGATCAGCTGTACATATGCGCCTTCGCGCAATTTTTTCATTCCCATAAAGCTTGTGTTTTGCACGGTTCCGTTTTCGCTCCAAGCGGGTAATGTGTACTCGACTGTATCTTCATCCTTGATGTTTGCGGGAATAGCAGAGTTATCTATTTGTACATAACTGTATTGCTCCTGCACAAAAGGATTCATTTTGGCGCGATCACGATCAGACATCAAGTGATACATGCCAAAGCTCAAAGCAGCGACACCTGCTACAGCAACCAACGATAATGCAATAATCCATTTTTTCAATTTCATCAACTTCCTTCCGCGTGTTTGGATGTGTTCATCTTATCGCGGATAGGTTGGAAGTGGGATCGATTTGGCTTACGTGTGGCTTACATTGTTGTAAGGTTATATTTGCTGTCAACGTGGTAGTATGAAAGCAGAGCATCCTCTACATGAGACACCTAACAACCGACAGCGAAAAGGCTGTCGAATAGAAACGACAAAGACATAGCGAGAGATGATATGGAATAGGGGAGAAACGAAAATGTATATACTGGGATTGGCTGCCATCCTGCTGACACTGTTCGGCATTAGCTATGCAGTCGACCGTAGACGCCTGCAAAATGGTGTGTATTTAACAAGCGGTCTGCTGGCATTGCTATTCGGCGTGGCGTTGTACGTAGTCAGTAATCTGCAAGGATTCTGGCAATATGCTAGTATTTTTCTATTATTGATCGTGCTGCTGATGTCGCCAGTACTGCTGCTTGGTGTAGCGATTGGGCTGGTATACAACGGACGCATTTTGCTGAGTAAAGAAGGATGGAAGCTGCGCAATCTGCTGCCCGTCGTTGTTGGGATCGGGATTGTAGTTGTACCTGTTCTCACATTGATCGTACCACCAGTACGCTGGCTGCAATTGCCTGTAGTTGTACTGGAGCTGTATATGATTTATTTTGGCTTTCTCGTGATCTGCTATCTTGTCTCGTCGCTATTATACAATATTCACCGACCGGGCTATCTGACCGATTATGTGATCGTACTTGGCAGTGGACTGATCAAGGACCGAGTGCCGCCTTTGCTTGCCAGCCGACTCGATGGCGGCATTAAGTTGTATCGTCAGCAACAGCAATTGGGCAAAGCGCCGATGATCGTCGTTTCCGGTGGGCAAGGGGCAGATGAGCTAGTGTCCGAAGCGGCAGCGATGCGGCTGTATTTGCTAGAGTATGACATCCCGGATAACCATATCATTGTGGAAGATCGCTCTACCAACACGCTGCAAAACATGCGCTATTCGCGTATGCTGATTGAAGAGATTATGCAGGGACGCTCGTATAGCTGTGTATTTGTGACCAACAATTTTCACGTATTCCGCGCAGGCATCTATGCCCGTATTGCGGGGATTCATGGCGATGGAATCGGTACACATACCGCCCCGTATTATTTGCCGGGGGCATTTATTCGTGAATATATTGCAGTGCTGGTGATGCACCGCCGGATTCATTTCACCATTATGCTGCTGATCATCCTCGGCGTTCTCGGGCTGTATGTGATGATGCCCGCATTTGTACACTGGTTGGTGCGGTAAGAGATGGATTCGTGATGCCGAACGATTCCCTGTAGATCCATATGTATAAAGGCATATAGAAGTATGTATGGCATGCAGAAGTGTACAGGAGTATAGGAAGCACTCAATGGCACACCAAAGATAGCGATGATATCGAATGCCAATGTTGCCTCTTTTCCCATTCTATTGTGAGAAGAATTACAACCTATATCTGCCTCGCCTGCTATGATAGATGGCGGTTAAAGGGGGCGGATGAAAATGGGACAGATTGTGAGCAATATACGGCTGATTGACGATATTTACCGGATGACCGTTGCCGGAACTTATGACGGAGAGATGGGACAATTTTATATGCTGCGCTGTGACGACGGATACCGTGGAGATCGGTATCCGTTATTGTCACGCCCAATTAGTATCCATGACCGGAGCGAAGAGACGATTACCTTTTTGTATCGGGTACATGGAAGAGGGACGGCATTGCTAGCCGAATTGGATATAGGGCAGCAGGTGCTGCTGGAAGGTCCTTTTGGCAACGGATTTCCACAGCTGGCACAGCCCGGACGAATGGCACTGGTTGGCGGAGGCATGGGTGTGGCACCGTTACTACCGGTATTGCAAAATTACCGCCATGCCGACGTATTTCTTGGGTATACCGGAGAGCCGTTTGCCGTGGAAAAATATCGTCAAGCAGCAGCGACTCCGCAGCAGATTCAGGTCATGAGCCATCCCACGCGCAGCATTTTGGAGTATGTACAGTCGGATCGCTACGATACTGTGATGGCATGTGGACCGACAGGAATGCTAAAGGCACTAGCAGACCAATGTACGCATTCGCAATTGTATATCTCTATCGAAAAGCGGATGGCTTGCGGTATTGGTGCTTGTCTTGGCTGTACCGTTCAAACTGCCCACGGCAATCGTCGGACTTGTCAAGAAGGACCAGTATTTCCAGCAGGGGAGGTGCTGTGGCGTGAGCTTGCTTCATTGTAAAATAGGCGCGGTGTCTCTAAATAATCCTGTTATTATGGCATCCGGTACGTTTGGCTTTGGACAAGAATATGCAAAATTGTACGATGTCGGTGTGCTTGGAGGCATTTCTGGCAAAGGGCTGACGCTACATCCCCGATCAGGCAATCGAGGCTGCCGTTTGCAGGAGACAGCTTCAGGTATGCTGAACAGCGTAGGTTTGGAAAATCCGGGCATCGCGCATTTTCTACATCATGAGCTGGAACAGATGGCGACGCTCGGACCGTGCATTATCGCCAATCTGGGCGGAGCAAATGCAGAGGAATACGTGGAAGGCGCCCGATTGATCAGCGAGGATAGCAAGCGGCGCATCCAGATAGAGAAGCGCGGTGTGGAGATGATTGAGCTAAACATTTCCTGCCCCAATGTCAAAGAAGGCGGTATCCAGTTCGGCGTCGATACGGAGATGGCACGCCCTATCGTACGTGCGGTACGAGAAGTCACGCACATCCCACTCATGATCAAGCTATCGCCCAATGCACAAAATATTGTGCAGATGGCGCAAATGTGTGAGCAGGAGGGAGCAGATGCCGTCTCACTGATTAATACCTTTTCCGCTATGAAGATCGATATTCATCGACGCCGCAGTGCGTTTGACAATCTGTATGCGGGTTTATCGGGTCCAGCCATTAAGCCCATTGCCCTGCGTATGGTGCATCAGGTGGCACATGCGGTACACATTCCGGTCGTCGGTATGGGCGGTATCGCTTCGGTAGAGGATATGATCGAATTCATCATGGCAGGTGCACAGGCTGTGCAGATTGGCACGCACAACTTTACCCATCTGCGAGCAGGAGAGCTGTTCGTGCAGGGATTGGAACAATGGCTGCGCGAACAACGAATCGAATCGCTGGAAGAGATCCGAGGTATTGTGTAGTTTATGTAGTTTTTGTTTAGGTAGAATCGAAATAAGGACAAGTATCGTTATTAGCATAAAGCAGGTGAGCACAGGGACGATAAATCGCCCTATCTGTATGGGAAGATGAGAGTGATTCCATTCTATTTTGTAGTAGGGCTACATAGGATAGCGAAGTGGATGCGGCTTACAGCCGTACGCTTCGCTTTTTTGTGTTGTAGTGCTGGAGTGGCATGTCCAAGCATCGTTCTGAATGTGCTGCCTGTTTTTTGGCGGTATCCTATTGGCATACACGATATAATGGAGATAGAAGATATTGATAAGCCTCTACAGATAAGGAGCGAAACAGATGAAAGCAAAAGATACCCTAATGCTCATATTGCTGGCAGCAATGTGGGGAGCGTCATTTTTATTTATGCGCGTAGCTGTGCCAGTGCTAGGTCCACTCGTACTCATCGATCTGCGCGTGCTCATCGCTGGGCTGGCACTGCTGCTATATGCGTTGTTGCTACGCAAACGACCTCAATTGTTACATAAATGGAAGCAATACCTCATACTTGGCGCATGTAATGCTGCGATTCCCTTTTGCCTAATTGCTGGTGCAGAACTCAGCATGAATGCTTCGCTGGCAGCCATTTTGAATTCGATGACACCGCTGTTTACCGCGATCATCGCCTATGTATGGATGAAGGAACCACTGACTGCGCGCAAAATCGCTGGTTTGCTGCTCGGTTTAACAGGTGTGATCGTACTCGTCAGTTGGAATGCACATGCTGGCAGCACCGGTACTATAGGTGCGATAGCCATGTCGCTAGGAGCGGCGCTCTTTTATGGAGTTGGCGGCATCTACTCGGGGCGTGCATTTAAAGGGGAGCAGCCGCTAAATCTGGCGATTGGACAGCAGCTGGCAGCTGGACTATTGCTGCTGCCGATAGCGCTGTTCTTCCTACCGACTCAACTTCCATCCGTATCGGTCATCTGGTCGGTACTGGCATTGGCGCTGTTGTCTACTTCGCTCGGCTACCTGCTGTATTTCCGCCTGATTATTAGTGTGGGAGCAGTGAAGACGCTGAGTGTAACGTTTCTCGTTCCCGTGTTCGGCATTTTCTGGGGCTGGATGTTTCTGGATGAGCCGTTGTCGCTAGGGATGCTGCTCGGTTTGCTGATTATCCTGCTCGGTGTTGGATTGGTGACGGGGATTAAGCTACGTTCACGGCGTGCTGAGGTGAAGGTGTAAGGAGAAAAGGTATATATTGTTAAAACAATCTATGTACAAAGTGAAATGCAAAACACCCATCTGCCAGAAAGTGCGGATGGGTGTTTTGCTTTAATATACAATCCAATATGTTCCCAAGATCAACAAGTGAAGTTTTATCTATGTAATGTGCAGAATGCGAATCAATAATGCTGAACAGGTTTTTTGCGGAATCCACTACACGTTTCACTTAATTTACCTTTTCATAATGAGAATATTATAAATGTACACATAAAATAGATTTTTTAAGTAAAAGTTTACAAGTAGTAGTGTTTAATCATATGTCTATAAGATAGAAAATTAGAATACTAAATTCTAAAAATAGCATAAGAAAGATTATTGATTAGAAGATTAATAAATCGCAACTTTTTTATTTGAATCGATATAACAGTAAAAAGTCAGCATTCATTCTCATCTATGAAAATATGAAAATTATCCTTGAAAGCTAACATGAATGCGTGTAGTATACATATATAATTTCATAAAGCGACATGCGGAAACTGGACAATCCATCTGGCATTATGCTGTCGTGACACTCATATAATATTGGGAATAAGGCCCAGGAGTTTCTACCGGACGACCACTGCAATTGTCCGACTATGAGTGAAGAACGTGCTGGCTGCTGCCGTTGTATTTGCGTACGGCAGCAGTCGGGAATGCCTTTTTTGGCATTCTGTATTGGAACAATCCTACAGACAGGCTTCACTTGAGGAACGAACTCAGGTGACCTGTCTTTTTTGTTTTTTACGGCATGTTTCACTTGGAAACGATAGGTTTCCCCGCATACCAAACCGAGGAGAGAGATAGATATGAAAGTATTGGAGCAACGCATACAGGCGGAAGGCAATATCCTGTCCGACCGTGTGCTGAAGGTCGATTCGTTTTTGAATCATCAGGTGGATACACAGCTAGCGGTAGCGATTGGGCAGGAATTTGCCAGACTGTTCGCGCACGAGCAGATTACTAAGGTTCTAACAATTGAAGCAAGCGGCATTCAGTTCGCGATGGCAACAGGGATCGCACTACATGTACCGTTTGTTTATGCGAAAAAGAAAAAGGCGATTACGCAGGGCGACCGCGTCTATGCGGCATCTGTACATTCCTTTACGCGCGGCGAGACGTATCAGGTGAGCATTGTGCAGGATTATTTGCAGCCCGGCGAGCGTGTGCTGATCGTGGATGACTTTTTGGCAACAGGTGCGGCGTTAGTCGGACTGGCGGATATTGTGGAGCAGGCAGGTGCGCATCTGGTTGGTGTAGGCTGTGTGATTGAGAAGACCTTTCAGGAAGGACGCGGCTTGCTAGAGCAACGCCATATTGCCGTACAATCGCTGGCGCGCATCTCGGCAATGTCGCCAGGGCATGTGGAGTTTATTGATGAACAGCCGCTCGTTCCAGTAGCCGTGAAAGCATAGCTATCTAACGTAACTCGAATCAACGATGACAGGAATACACTGCGATTATCACCATACGTATAATTACGCTCTATATATGTAATGTTTATTTACACCAAAATATTCCAATGCACAAAAATAGACATAAAACTTATGCTTCATATGAAATTGATCGCAAAATGAATTACATGCTCTGATTTTGAAGCTACGATAAGCATACTTACACAGCGTAGCCGAATGCAACAAGGGAAATACCATATTTTACATTTACGAAAAAGGGGTTCAGTTCAATGGAAAATAGAATGAATAGGGGTAAAGTGTTGTCGCTGGGGTTGCAGCATGTGATGGCGATGTATGCTGGAGCGATCGCGGTACCGCTGATTATCGGGAATGCACTGCATCTGACAGCGGAGCAGCTTGCGTATCTGATCGCGGCGGATATGTTCACGTGCGGTCTGGCAACCTTGCTGCAAGTGCTGAGCACTCGGTATTTTGGTAGCGGTTTGCCCGTTGTACTCGGTTGTACGTTTACAGCGGTTGGTCCGATCATTGCGATTGCATCGACGAGCAATCTACCAACTGCGTATGGAGCGATTATTATTTCGGGGATATTCGTCGTGCTGGCTGCACCATTATATGGTAAGCTGCTGCGCTTTTTCCCGAAAATCGTGACAGGTTCCGTCGTAACCATTATCGGTCTATCGTTGATTCCGGTAGCGATGAACAATGTAGCTGGTGGACAGGGCAGCGCTGACTTTGGCGCACTGCATAACCTGTTGCTGGCGCTAGTGACGTTGATCGTGATCTTGCTAGTGAATCGGTTTGCGACTGGCTTTTTGCGTTCGATCTCGGTATTGGTTGGTCTGGTAGCTGGTACCCTGCTCGCTTCCGCGATGGGTATGGTCAGCTTTGCTTCTGTAGGGGAAGCGTCTTGGCTGCGTGTGGCTCAGCCGTTTTATTTTGGTACACCACAGTTTAGCTGGGTGGCGATTGCGACGATGATCATCGTGAACATCGTTAGCATGGTGGAATCGACAGGCGTGTATATCGCTGTCGGTAAAGCAACCGAGCAAAAGGTAGAGCAGCGCCGGATCGTGAATGGGCTGCGCTCCGAAGGTCTGGCGATTATGCTGGGCGGTATTTTCAATGCGTTTCCTTATACTGCTTTCTCACAAAATGTCGGTCTGATCTCGCTGACCAAAGTAAAAACGCGTAATGTGATCTTCGCAGCGGGCGGCATCATGGTCGTACTCGGACTGCTGCCTAAGCTAGCGGCACTGACAACTGTGATTCCAAGTGCGGTTCTGGGTGGAGCGATGGTTGTGATGTTCGGTTCAGTCGCGGCATCCGGTATGTCGATTCTGGCGGAAGTGAATCTGCGCAATGATCGCAATCTGATGATCGTGGCATGCAGTATTGCGATTGGTGTCGGTTCGGCAGTATTGCCAGCAATTTTCGGTCAAATGCCAAGCTTCCTACAACCATTGCTGCAAAATGGTATCGTGACAGGCTCGATTGCAGCGGTTGTACTGAATCTGCTGCTGTCGGATCAGCGGACGGTGGAGGAAGAGCAGCCGGAAGAAAAACCGGTAGTCGGGCTTGGTGTGAATGCTGGTTCTAGTGTAGAGACGTCCACAGGTACGCGATAAGCTTGTTCGGATTCGTCTGTTTCAGATTCCTCTTGGTCGGCGAACTTGAAATGGCGGATATTCTGGAGGTGCTTCATGTGATGGGGTATCGACTATGTTATGTGAACCCTATAATCGTTTCAGTCAAAAGCCTTTATATATGATGCTTGGGTGTGAAAAAAAATTATTTTAAGATAACTTGAAAAACAGGTGAATCGATCACACAAAATCAGAGGTCATTATAAATAATTTGCGTCCTGATCGTATACGCGAGTGACTATGAAGCAGTATATCTAAAACTCAGTGATATTATATCGATTACAATATAAATGGAAACAGCACCTATAGACACATAGGTGCTGTTCTTTATAGAATGCAGCGTTAGATATTACTCTAATAAATTTAACATTTTCTGTTGATAAAGGTGTTTTAAAATCTATACTTAAATGGCACTTGGATCAATAGGTACTAAAATACGATCTTTAGCCACTACTACATTATCATGGACAATATAACATTCTACAATATGCTTGCCCTTGAAAGAAGTAACCTCTACTTTGGTTTCTTTCCCTGAACGAATCTGCCCTCGGATACAATCTCTACTTCTAGCTTCGGATCCTCGATTGAGGACCTTCCAATACACACGATAACTGTTGTAATTTTTCTGATCGTCAACGCGTATTTTTTTATATTTTTCTTCAAACTCATTGTACGTAATCTTAAAAGTTAACGTTTTTCTTGCAGGCAATTGAAGAGTATTTCTAAGCATTTCACGAAGTGATTTTCTACGATAACCTGAAAGATCAACCTCACAATCAATTTCAAGCTCATAACGAATATCAACAGAAAACATATTTGTAATGGATTCTTCGGTATTACTAAAGGATTTGGAGAAAGAAGCCGTAGCACTGGAAGTTTTGGTTATGAGCGTAGGTGCTGGGAAAGCGGTACCAAAAACATCTTGTAACAATTCATAAATATTATCGTCTTCCTCCGTACAACCATTTAGTTTATTATAAGCTTTTTTAGCGCGAGTAATAAATTTACTGTTGCTTTTATACACATGCTGGCGGCTACCTAAAGCCAACCAATATTTTTTATTTGCATCTTGATCTTTGAGGTATTTAAATAGATCAATAAATAACTGTAAATAACTATCAAAGTCACATTCCTGATAGTGTATATATCTCTCATCTTTAAAAAAGTTATACACTAGCGTATCAATTAACAATCCTCCAAATTTAAAACCTTTGTTGTTTTTCCAAGCTCGGATTATTCGACAAACATTTTGATAGTGAGCATTTGTAAGATCGATCATAATTTCCGACTCTGTAGCCTCAGGAATGGGATTCGTTTTTTTCCAGCGCCCTCCATCATTGCTGTCTGGATAATCAAAAGCTCCATCTGTCCGTTCAAAAACTGGACAGACTTCAATTTCACATTTAGCACTTTTCATACTAACAACAACAACTTGTCCATCGCCACGTACAATCGTATTTGGATAGATTTCTTTAATTCGCCCTTTGACTTCCTGCAGCAGCTTAGACTGGACATTTCCTTCTCGAGAATCAAAATCTTTTTTTACTTCAGATGGCAATACAAAGAGCATATCCATATCACTAATTCCTTTAATAGCTGTCTTTCTGCCTAAAGATCCTATAATATGGCCATGATCTTGATCATCATCTTCTTGCCAGTATGTATCATTTAATTTATTAACAATACGATAATACCGACTCAACATTTTAGGATCGTCTTTGTCAGAATCATCACTTTGCTCCTCTGTTTCAGTTCCATCTACAGTTAGCTTTTGTACGTTTACAGCTATAGCGTCTGCAAATTCTTTAAATGAATCTTTTAGCATTTTCTGTCCCCTTTATATTAGATAATCAATTAATAATTTAACCAGGCCTCCGACTATAAGGAGAGCAATTAATATTGAAAATAAATAAATCAATATTTTATATACTCCTGGAATCTTATCTTTCCAAAGTTTAAACTCTAGCTGCTCATTCATCCATTCAATTTGTGATTCTCCAAAAAATGTAATATGAGCACGAGTGTTAGAGAAAAAAATCTGTTTTGATATACCTAAGTTACTATACTCATCCAAAATGCGATTTAGTTCAAGCTCATAATGCTCATAATTAAAATTCTGATCGCCTTTAGCCTTATAGTACAGCGCTTTAAGCTCTTTATATAGACGTATCAACTCTTTACCAACATTGTTATATTTCTCTTTTTCAGCATCATACTGGGTAATCGTATATGCAAGAATACTAATTAATACTAAGCCTACTGAAATCAGATCATTGTGTGGAAGATTCGGCTTCCATAGTTGAACAACCCCGATACATACACCAATTAACGCAATCGATTTCGGGAATTTTTCTATAATGTCATATGTAGCCAGATGCCTCTTCGCACCAAAGTAAATATCATATCCATGTGAAGCTACTACCTTTAAAAAATCTGCTTTAGTCAAGCAGCATACCTCCCTTTCAAATATAAATACAATTTTTGGAACACAAAGAAAATTATTGTTTTTTATGTACTTTATTAGTATACTGTTTCGCTTCAAATTACGCTATAGCACTTACTCGAGTTGTAGTCAATACCTTAATAGCCGAATTTTATAGTTGTTGTAGTCGAATGTAGATTTGCGAGAAAACTATCCAACACTCTATTCTTGCATTTAATATCCTATATAGTCCTAATAGAATTTATCGAAATTAAAAAGTATAGTTATTTTAACTTTAAACTTAAAGTACAAAATATATGAGGTGAATAAGCATACCAACATTTTATGGGATTTTAACCCTGCGTCTTCTAAAGTTTTTAACTACCCTAGCTGAAGTAAATAAAGTTTAGCAAGCTGTAATTATTTATCAAAATGGTAAGCCTTCGATTTCACAGCTACAGATGAAAAAATTACAAACATACCTAGAATGCATTTGTGGATAATAGATTTAATTTACATTTATCCATTATTTAGTAAGGATATTTTTTAATCTTCATGAGTACTTACCTAAACCTTGTTTCACTATGTACAGGGGATTAACCTCAAAAAGCATTCTTATCTTGTTTAATTTTCACAAGGAGAGGTACAGGTGTTTTTTGCGATACGTGTCTTTTGGATCTACTAATTGCATAAACCACAAGGATTCGGTTCTTATTATATTTCTGAAAAGATTAACGAGTAATGTGAAATAGATAAGGCTGTACATAATGGATATTCGAATACCCATAACCAATCCAAAAAACCACGACGAATCAGAAGGGAGAACGGCGGATGAACAAAACAGAGCGCATGCTGGCGATTGTGCTGGAACTACAGCGTTGTTCACATATGGTCAAGGCACAGGATCTGGCGGATACATTCGAGACGAGCGTACGCACGATTTACAGAGACATGCAGGCGCTAAGCGAGTCGGGCGTGCCGCTCATGGGTTCACCGGGACAGGGCTATGCGCTGATGGAAGGCTACTTTTTGCCACCGGTCAGCTTGACGGCCAATGAAGCGGTTGCCGCGCTGCTAGGTACAGAGTTTGTGAAGCAGCATTTTGGCGGATATTATAAGCGGGAAGCGGAGCAGGCAGGGAATAAGCTGGCATTTGTCTTACCAGATGAGGTGCTGGTTCAAGCATCGGCGATTCGTGAATCTATTCGGCTGATCGGGACGCAAGGCGATATACTGCCAGAGGATAATCGTCATATCCCGCTCATCTGCGAAGCCATTTCCGCTAGAAAACGAATACAGTTTGAGTATGTGAAACCGGGTGAGTCTCTTGCTGCTTCTGGTCGGCAGCTACGCACGGTGGAACCTTACGGACTAGTGTTGACACGTACCTGCTGGATGCTGGTTGGATATTGTACGCTGCGGCAGCAGATTCGCCATTTTCGCCTGTCACGTATGATGAATCTGAGTATGCAGGAGCAGGAGTTTGTATGGCCAGAAGGCTTTGCATTTCATGAGTACCGAGCGCCAGATGACCGCCATATCCAAGTGAGGGTACAGGTCAGTCAAGCGATTGCGGCACGGCTAAAAGAAGGCGGCAGCTTTTACTTGGACTCTTTGATGGAAGAGCATCAGGGCACGGTCGCGACGCTGCGTGTGCGCCGGGTTCAGGATGTGATTCATACAATTATCGGCTGGGGCAGCGGGGCAGTCGTATTGGAGCCGGAAGAGCTGCGCACCGAAATTACCCAAGAACTTCATCAAATGCTGAAAAGCTACTGACATGCTGTTGTCAGTAGCTCTTTTATATACTTCATGTATGAGGTAAAGCGGTGGCTGCTTGTAGCGCAGACTATTCTAGATGCAGTCGCCACTTACACACAGAGGAGGAAAAGAAAATGGATATGAATATGGTCGCACAACGCTTGGAGCAGTCGATTACGTACTATACAGAACAGCTGGCACGGTATGATATGGAGCAGTTAACACGGAAGCCGGGCGAGGAGCAATGGTCGTTGGGGCAAATGTACAATCATTTGATCGGCTCCGCACTGGGTATGCAGTTTGCCAATATTGACGAATGTATACGTCAATCGGAGCAGCAGGAGCAGGCTCAGGGTAACGCCACTCATTCGGAAGCACAGGGCAAAACAGATATTGGCACGATGTTGTTTGCAAAAGGCTCCTTTCCGCCTGAGCCAGTTCGAGTACCGCCCCATCCAGCATATACTCCACAGCAGCCTATGAGCCGAGAACAGCTGCAAGCAGGTCTACAGCAGGTACGTAGCCGTATTCAGCCATTGGCAGCACGAGTACAGCATATCCCGTCCCATTACACGGTTAGACATCCACGACTTGGCGACTTGACCGCTACAGAATGGTTTATGCTGACAGAGATGCACTATCGTCATCATTTGCATCAGAAGCGCCGATTGGATGAGTTTTTGCAAATGGAGCATTCGCGCATGGATCAAACGATATAGTTATCAAAGCCCGTATCATTTTCCTTATATTCATTCGTATATATCAATTTACACCACCACGTAAAAGTGTTAAATTTAGTTGTTGTCAGGTATACGATACGGAGGGAAGCGGGCAATGAAAAATATTTTGTTTATCAACACAGGCGGTACGATTTCTTCATCGGCGGAAGGTCATGGTTTGACGCCAACCCAATCGGCGGAAAATGTAGTAGCAGCTGTACCCGAATTAAAGGATATTTGTCATATTGCAGCGATGAATCTAATGAGTGTCGACAGCACCAATATCCAGCCGGAAGAGTGGGTGACCATTGCTCGCACCGTGCATGAGCAGCTGCCTGCCTATGATGGCATCGTCATTGCTCACGGTACAGATACGATGGCGTATACAGCTTCTGCACTGAGCTTTATGTTGGGCAAGCTGGACAAGCCGGTTGTGATTACCGGTTCGCAGGTGTCTGTGCTGGCGGAATACAGTGATTCCCGTAAAAATATCAAGGATGCGTTCCGTACAGCATCTAGCGAGCTGACCGGTGTATTTGTCGTATTCAATGGCAAAATTATTAACGGCGCCCGTGCTTCCAAAGTTAAAACGAAAAGCTACGATGCCTTTGAAAGCATCAATCATCCGTATATCGGTTATCTCGAAGAGGACCATATCCGTTATAACGAGATTCCAGCAATCTCGCATCCGCCAGTGCATAGCTATAACGACCATTACTCACCAGATGTGTTTCTGATCAAGCTGATTCCGGGGATGCGACCGGACATTTTCGATGCGGTGCATCAGCTAGGGTATCGCGGTATTATCGTCGAGGGCTTCGGCATGGGCGGTGTACCATTCAAGGAAATCAATCTGATCGACAAGATCGAAGAATTGGTGCAAAAGGGCGTTAGCATCGTCGTAACGACGCAATGTCTGTACGAAGGCGGCGATCTAACCATCTACGAGGTCGGTCAACGCGCATTGGAAAAAGGCGTAATCCCTTGTTATGATATGACAACGGAAGCGCTAACGACCAAGATGATGTGGGTACTCGGTCAAACGCAAGACCCGGCGCAAGTAGCGCAAATGATGGCTACCAATTATGTAGACGAAATTACATTACCTGAACGTAAATAAGTGATCTTTTGCTTCTTGGAGCAGTGTAGGGGCAACGTCATCCTATATAGAATATGAATCTGCTGAGTTTCATTGGTAAGATACAGCATATAAAATTATTTGTCCAAATCAATTCAACCCGTCCGCTCTCAAGGACGGGTTTTTCGTTGCGCTACGCTGCTTTAATATTCGCCCGCTCCCAAATCGTTCCACAAATGATCTTACTTTAAATAAGCTGGTGGAAAGCTTTTATTCCAATACAATGAAGCCACTGTTCTACCACTTCACATGCTGCCAAATGCAGTACACAACAAAAGAGAACTCTGCATCACAGAGTTCTCTTGTTAGCCCGTGCGTTGTATCGATCTCATCTTGCCCGTTACAGATGCCCTCCGTTGGACTTCTGTATCGGTCATACGATCATCCTTATTACATTCCCGGGGTATGGGTTTTCTTTTTACGGATGGCTTGCTTTGACGTTCGTTTAATCGTTGTTATTGTTTTTGGAGCGTGCTTGTCCGCCTTTGCGTCCTGCTTCCTCGCGACTCATTCCATCAGAATCACTACGGGCTTTCCCGCCCTCGCTACCGATCTCTTGATAGAACTCTTTGT
The DNA here is from genome assembly GCF_040719145.1 of Paenibacillus sp. JQZ6Y-1. NCBI lineage: Bacteria > Bacillati > Bacillota > Bacilli > Caryophanales > Paenibacillaceae > Paenibacillus > Paenibacillus kandeliae. The sequence continues at coordinate 57,308 of NZ_JBFDUZ010000005.1, read as the reverse complement.
CATGAGACTTGGCTGTTGCTTCTCCGCCTTTTTCACCGATTTCCTGATAAAATTCCTTACCGTAGGAATCGGATGTTGCTTGTCCACCTTTTTGACCGATCTCTTGATAAAATTCTTTGTCGTGATTTTTAGAAGTGGCTTCTCCACCAAGGCGACCTGCTTCTTCTCTGCTCATTTTGCCGTTGTTGTTATTGCTGTTGTTGTTTGCCATTTTCTATTCACTCCTTGTCAGAATTTTTCTTGATATTCGGTGTGCTGTGTCAGCGCCACGTTATGTTATTACCCGAGGGGATTTCCAGTAAACAGCCAAAAATCAGACGAATCGAGTGCAGTAAAAAAGTACTACCCATGCGACCATTACCTTGCTCGGCTTTATCCGAATTGGTAGGAATTCCAGTCATTCAACAAGCAGACAAAGTAGGGAGCTAAGACCCGAATGATGCTATCTGACTGCATGCTCCTTTGGATAGAATAGCTAACATGCAAACGTAGGCATACCCCTCAGCTTCCTCTGCTCCTTCTGGTGACTTGCCGCAGGGACAAAGCCTCAGCGATATCCAATGGATTGTACCGTTGCTGCCATTTACAGCTGTGGTGGAAACCAGATATGCCGCAAATCGACCCAGCCTTGGCTGTTAAATGTGATGCCGCGCACGGTAGGTAAATACGCGGTTTGTACGGACTTTTCATACAGCACATGTAGCTGGTGACTGCTAATAAGTCGCTGCTGAATATCCTCAAATCCTTCCATGCGTCGCTGCGGATCGGGCTGGCGCTGAATGTCGTGCAACCGATGTTCAATATCAATCTGTGTATGTCGCTCGACGTGACCGGATAAGGTTTCATACAGATCGTACAATCGCAGCTGCTCATCCTGATCACGGATAAGGGAGAAGAGGATGAGATCAGATTCCAGCCGTACATCGCCTTTGAAATGCTCGACTGGCACCGAACGCACTTCGCAATCGTATCCCGCCCCACGCAGTCTGTCGGCAATCCGATTCGCGTCGCGCCGATATTGTGGAATGGTCAACATGCGAAGACAGAAAGTCTGTTCTGCGATGATGGGCGCCGTGCTATCCCTCTCAGTAGCGTTCACTTCCATATCCTCTCCATCCCAACCCTGCAAACACTCACAAATATGCCGCCGTACATCTGGCTGTTGCAGCGGTCCATTCTTTTCCGTATTGAACGTAACAAACTTACGCACGGATACTGGCGAAGGCAGCTGACTCCATGTATTGGGCTGCGAGGTCGCTGCCGGATTAGGAATGACCTGAAACGGCGATACCGGATCGCTTATTCCCTCTGCATCGTCCTCCAATCGGCGCGACCGCCACGGAATATGTACAATCTCTACTCGATCCAGATGCGGTCTCCCTTGAAAATAAGGCTTGAATGCTTCCAGCATGACCACATTCTCCTCACGCTCCACTAGTCGAAACGGTCCGGTTCCACTTGGGCGCAGCCCAAATTCCAGTTCCGGTCGTCGATTCAAGCCCTGCGGCACGATGACTGCCCGACTGGTACACAGAAACGATACAAACAATTCATTCGGCTGACGCAGCTGAATATGGACAGCCGTATCATGCAGCGCCTGCACATGCTCCAATTGCCGGAAAATAAATCGATACAGCGACGGCTGCGAGCTATTCATGAGCCGCTGAAAGGTATACACCACATCGTCCGCTGTCAGCGTCTGCCCATGATGAAATAGTACATCCTTACGCAAATAAAACGTCCAACCTGTGCGCGCCTCATCCACTTCCCACGCATGAGCGAGATGCGGCATGATCATGCCAGTTGAACTGTCCTTGCGCACCAATCCGTCAAAAATATGACTGCACACAAACGACTCTGCCAGCAAATTCATATACAGCGGATCGACGGTGTGAATCTGCTGCCGAATCGGCAAACGCAGTCGATCAATCTGCCGATCCTGCTGCATCTCTGAATGCGCACCGAAGTATGACAGCAGCCACTCCTGCAATTGCCCGTCCAGCTCTGGCGAACGTGCCTGCTGCCGAATCTGGTCAATACTGGTACGAATATCCCCACGCCGAATCGTGTGCATCATCGATTCCAGCGCAATCTGTTCTGGCAGTACCGCAAAGATCAGCAGCGACCGCTTACCACGACCGCGCTGCGATTGCCAATCGATCCAGCCCTGCTGTCGCATACGCCCGATAATAGTCAGTGCATTGCGGTGCGTACACTCCAGCACCTCCGCCACTTCATCCAGCGTTACCGGATTGATCTGCTGCTCTCCGTACCGTGAATGCAGCAGCAAAAACTGCCGATGCAGCTTCATCTGGCTCACTCCTTTTCCTCTATACCTATGCTGTCCTCACAGCCATCTTGCGTTCTACATTATCTAAATTCTGTAAGTCTTCCAAATCCTCTAAGTGATCTGAGTCATTCAGGTTATCCAAGTCATACGAGAGATGCTATAGATTAAAATACGAAATTTTGGATACAATTTCTTCTATTTATCTTCTTATTTTAACATCTACAATGTAACTTGTACCGGCGGACGACAGAAGCGCGTGCTTGCATGGCAGCTTTCCATCCTCTTGCCGGATCAACGAATGCCTACGTGCGTTCTTCTGAGGAGGGCACCACCGATGTATGAAAAGCTGATTGTGACGCCGCGACGAGCGGGCATCGTGTTAGGTACGGCGTTTGCGCTGGCGGCGATTCATCAGTATTTGTTTTACGATCATTTGTATGGCATATCGTATCCGATATTTGTGATTTTATTTTACTTGTATATGTATACCTATGCTGGCGATCGATTACGGCGTGGCTCTTGGTTTAGCCGTTTGTTGACTACGGCGATCTTATTGCTGTCATTGACGTATGGATTGTTTGCCGATGGATTTTTCTATGTATTGAATATGCTTGTTGTGCCGGGGCTGATTTTTGGTCATATGGCGTATATGCTCAGTGATCGCCGTCCGAATTGGGCACGAATGTCGATCATCTATGCAGCAATGGATCATCTGCTGCTGCAATTGCCAGCTCATCTGCCTACACCGCTGCGCATGCTGTATCAGCGGGCGGCACGTCGTATGCAGCAACAGCATAAGCGGCTATTAGGCAAAATTTTGCTGGGCTTGCTGTGTGCGGTTCCGCTGTTGTTGATCATCATCGGTCTGCTGTCTTCGGCAGATGGGATGTTTCAGCAAATGCTCATTCACGTGCCGAATTGGCTGCCGCATCTTTCCTTTACCGAGGGAACACTGCGCTTGTTATGGATCGTGATCATAGGCTTTATGCTATTCGCGTATATATGGGGATTTATTAAACCGTATCGTCATGAGCCGGTGAAACATGCGCCTGTGACAGAACCAGCAGCATCTCCTGCTGACGAAACTGTCGTAACTACCGAAATACAGCCATCCGTAGCTCCTATGTCCAATCCTGTACCGCAGGCACCGCCTTTTGTTATGCCGCGATTGGACCCGGTTATACTGGCAACCGTGTTGATAGCGATCAATTTGGTGTATCTGCTGTTCGTTAGTTTGCAATTCTCCTATCTGTTCGGTGCGGGGCAAGGGTATTTGCCGGATGGAAGCACGTATGCTGAATATGCTCGCAGTGGTTTTGGTGAACTGGTACTGGTGACTGGCTTGAACTTTGTGATCTTGTTATCGGCATTGTATGGCAGTGGGGAAGCAGGTGCAGGCTTGCGTATGCTGACCCGATTTTTACTGCTAATTCTGGTGATCTGCTCGGCGGTTATGCTGTGTTCGGCATTTATGCGGCTGCTGCTATATGAACAGGCGTATGGGTATACGGTGATTCGTTTTCTGGTGCATGCCTTTATGCTGTTTCTGGGCGTATTGCTTGTGCTGGCAGGGCTACGCATCTATATCCCGCGCTTGCCGCTTATTCACTGCTATATCGTGTTCGGTCTAGTTGCCTATGTGCTGGTCAATTATATCGGCATGGATCATATCATTACCGAGCGCAATATGCAGCGGTATGAACAGACGGGCGAGCTGGATCAGGAGTATTTACTTACCTTATCCCCAGCAGCGATTCCAATGTTACTGCGCTTTAGCTATGAACATCAATTGCCAGAGCTGCGGAAGCGACTGCATACCGATAACGAATATTTGCTGACTGGCGATGCTGCTTGGCAGGAGTTTAATTGGGATACTTACCGTGCGATTCGACAATTGCGATTGGATCGTCCGTTATAAATGGATACGACATATCGTCTTGCATATCAAAGGAGGAAATATACATGAACCCTATTCCAGTATGGATCGAATGGAACATTGACCCGTCGCAATTGCCGTATAGGCAATGGTTTTATGCAGTAGAAGGTGAAATGGTGACCGACTGTGTTCAGACAGTGAATGATGGTACCGATAGCGGGGAAGAGAATAGTACTATGCATGCTTGGGATATACAGCTGCACATTACGGGAAAAGTAGAGCAGTCATGGAATACGTATGGAGAGATGCGTTTGCTGCAAAACCCTGCGCTAGAGTCGTGGGAGCCGGGCGCTAGCTTTTTACTTTGGCATGGATGTGAGCTAGCAGTGATCACCGTACTGGAATCCGGCGGGCATTTACCGGGAAGAACCAATGGCGCTTGGCAGGCAGATTGGTACGAAGTGATTTGAGAATGGATAGCAGGATCATCATACAGAAGTAGAGGCTTACAGTAGAATGGAGTCTGCGAAGTGCAGTGTGGCTCGTCTGACATATTCCTTCTATTGTCTGTCTACTATATTTCTTCTATATAGAAGAAACGGTACAAGATAGTAGCAACACAGAAGTAACATAGAAGCAATGATACAAGATAGAAACAATGATATAAGGTATAAGGAACGATATAGGATAAAAGCAACCATATAGCATGAAAGAAACAAGATACGTAAACAATAGAATCGCCAAGCCAAACGAAAAGATGACATACAAAGACACGACATAGAGAGATATGATATACAAAGAGCGATAACGACATACAAAAAAGCTTATTCATCCTCAGACGAATAAGCTTTTTTTATACAATCGTGCAGCCTTGTATGCAATGATCTAGCGTAGATCCTATCCAGCCTACGAATCGATCATCTCTACCCGTCAGTACCAACCATCACAGGCGCACGACGCGGTTTGCGATTGACCAGATAGATGCTAATTCCGATCAGTACCAGACCCAGCAGCAGGAACCATGTAAATGGCTCATGCAGTAAAAGGGTACCGATGAATACCGATAACAGCGGCACAAGGAATGTATACGAAGCGACTTTGCTCGCATCGCCAGCACCAACCAGCGTGAAGTAGATCATCCACGACAGCGCAATTCCGAAAATAATACCGAAGATCAGCCCGAACAAGTACGGTGCATTCCACGTAATATCCGACCATTGTTCAGTAGCGGAGCCTGCGGCAGTCAGCAGTGCGCCACCTAAGGTACATTGGAAGGCGACCATCCACAGTGCATCAGTGGTCTGATTCGCTTTTTTGATAAATACAGTTCCGAGCGCCCAGCTTAGTGCTGTTACCAGAGCTAGCACCACGCCAACGACAGCAACATGACCGGAGAATCCGCCCGCACTAACCGAGATAACCCCCGCAAAGCCCAGCAGCAATCCGATCACTTTGCGCCATGACATGGACTCACCCAGCCACATCCAAGCGAACAACCCGACTAGCACTGGCTGCAAATAAACCAGCACCGAGAACAGCCCGGATGGCAGATACATCAAGCCAACCGTCTGCAATCCATAAAATAATGCCACATTCAGCAAGCCCGAAATCGCATAAGCACGCCAGTTTTGCTTCCAGCGAATAAGCCGTCTGCGCGGCAGCATAATGATCATGAGCAGCAATCCGCCGATCAGTGTACGAAGCCCGGCAAACAGCACCGGCGGTGTATAGGCAAGCGCCACCTTATAAATCGACCATGAAATGCCCCATAAAAAAACCAGCGACGCAATCAGCGCCAACCGTTTCATTGGTGTTAATGTATTCAACGTTTTACCCTTCCTTTCCATCAAAAAGCACGTAAAAGCTGTCAGACGATGTCAGCCAGCACGTTACATCATACGCTTTTTGTAGGCAAAACGCAAAGGAAAAACACAAAGCAAAAAGAAACCTCTTAATCCTGCATATCTAGCATCCGTTCCAGCGGCTCGGCATCGACCAATGTACCCTTCGATACCTTCAAATACTGATATTCTCCATCGATATGCAGCTTTAGCAGCCCATTTTCAAAATCCGTATGCATCTTCTTAAAAAAGACACCTTCCGCCACAATGGGTTTGTCGGTTTCGTAACGAATCTGGTAGCCTTTTGGTGTGTGAATCACATCCACTTCCACGCCATCCTCATGTGTTTCTTCCAAATTGGCTTTCATCCGCTGTACCGCCACAATATGCAGATCGATGGCGCCCAGATGCTCCAGCAGGTCATTGATCAGCGAGCCGCCAGTCATTTCCTCCCAAAAGGAACGTACCGATTGCCCGATAATAAGCTGTGTCACCTGACTGCGGTGTGCTGCCATGGCGATCGCCTCTGCCAGATCGCGTCCTTCGCGCTGCACGACCATAAAAGTACCGCCTGCTTCTTCGGTCAGCTTTTTCCAGCTGTTGTAGTAATTCTGGTCTTCCATATCCAGTTCGCTCACGGGTTCATCCAGTATACTCAGTACGATCAGTGGTGCCTGAAGCAGCTGGGCGAGCCGGATGCCGCGCCGAATCAGCCGTTCCCCATTCAGATTGTAGTGTACACCGACCATGATCTTTTCTTCGTGCATGACCTGTAACGCCCCTTTGTATAAGTATCAATTGTCATAAGGTAGATGCCAGTGTCCCCAAACGGCTAACAAGCCGTTTGTTCACGCCCATACAGACACTTAACCAGCATAGACTAAAAAGAATAATATGCGCTGCAATAATGACTCAAAAAATTCCGCTCCGCAGGTAAAGAAGATACGGTAGCTCTGCTATTTGCTTGATTGCTTTCGGCACCGATCAGGCTTTTCTGCCAGTCCACTAGTGCCTCGCTTGCCAGATGGGTGCGGGTAAAGCCCCATTGCGATTCATGCTGCTGCATATACTGTGCCGCCTGCATGCCCGTCTGCCCTTTGAGCCTCGTAAACACAGATGCCCATTTCACCAGATCCAGATGAGTCGTACCGTCGGAGAATTCAAATTCTGCCCAGCCCGCTGCACCACTGCCACACATACGCAGCAATCCGCAATGCAAAAATTCGCAGTGATCCGGCAATGCCAGCCGTTGATGGTCATATACAAACAGCTCCATATGACGGATACGCGCCGTATCAACAGCAACACCATGCGGACGGACAATCTCTTCAACGAGCGGAACAGCAGTCATGATCATTTATACATACACTCCTTGTAATGTGAGGTTTAGTTGTGAGCCATCATAGGACATTTCCATGACAGCGTAAATGAAATCCAATCTTCATCCTTGCCGATTTGGGATGGAAGATAGTCATGTAATCGGATTCATCACAGCGATTCGCAGCCGCATCGTCATAATGCTCGGTTTTGCTATTGTTTTCGCAAAATTGCAGGAAAATGAAATAATATGGCGTAAGCAAGCGAATACGAGAGAAAAGTCATTGCATCATCTGCCTGAACCATCAAATTGACACAAAACCACATTCTGTCTGCCTTTACTTTGATCGTGGACGGGAGTATGATTCGTCTCAAGTTCATAAATTTCGGCATATCGCTGTATGCGTATGTCGTTACCAGCTGAATGTCCGTATGTTGTACTGCCATCTGGGCAGAACAAATTGTGCGGAGAGCGGGGGAACCAGCGAGAAGTGCCATAGGTGCTTTTCAGGGGTGAATCGGAACAAGGAGACATGTGGGGAACCGCAGATCCTGTCCGTAGGGAGACTCTTACTCCCGAATCCGTCAGCTAACCTCGTAAGCTGAATTAAGAGAGGCGACAATGATCATGACATCCGGTAGGGCACCGCTGTGCGCTGTTCGGAATGCTTGAGAAGCGGCGAGAGTACCTCTTGTGCGGCTTCTTTTTTGTTTGCCTTCACACATTGGAGGAGAAAAGAGATGGAGTTGGAGCAGGAATCGGAGTTACCAAGGTCTTATGTGCTGGTATCTCCGGCGACGCGGGCAGGAGAGCAGTTTATGCAGCTGCTCAAAGTCAAAGGAATCGATTTTGCCGCGATCGTGAACAGCTATAGTGAGAAAGTAAGAATGGAACGGATGGGCATCCATCATGTACTGCTGCTGGATACGCAGCGTCAGGATGAATGGTGTCTACCGCAGATGACGGTCGGGAAAGTGTATCTGTTTGAGCGGAGTTTGCCGTTGTGCTGCCGTTATATCCAGATGTGTCGCTCGTGGACAAGCGATCCGATTTATGTCATTACCGAAAGCAGCAACTCACGTATGATTTACAAAGGTCTGGGCGCAGATTATATTGTCCATACGAATGGCGGCAGTGTCGCCTTTTTGTTGTGACAGTGTGAGCAGTCTCATCTCCACCATAAGCAGGTATAGGGATAGAGAATTAACCATCATGCCGCTGCATACCGTTCCATCGGCAGCAGACGGTACATACTTATGAAGTTTGGAGATGATCGTATGACCGATAAAGTAGCACTCATTGCCGGAGCAACCGGATTGGTAGGCAGCGCGCTGATGTCTATTTTGCAAAAGGCGCCGGAATACCGGCAAATCATCGTTCTTGTACGAAACCATGTACCAGAATGGGAAAGCATGAAGCGGGTGAATCAGGTTGTCGTAGATTACGAACACTTAGAAGATCATCTGGATCTGCTGGTTGCCGATGATGTGTACTGCTGTCTGGGCACTACGATCAAAAAAGCCGGTACACAGGATAACATGTACCGGATCGATGTTACTTATCCGCTGACATTGGCGCAGCTGGCGAAGCGGCAGGGGGCTACCCAGTTGCTGCTGGTCAGCGCGATGGGTGCAGACCATACATCCAAAATCTTTTACAACCGGATCAAAGGAGAACTGGAGCAAAAGCTGGCTGGGCTGGATTATCCGTCTTTCTCTGCGGCACGCCCTTCGCTGCTGCTTGGCGAGCGTCAGGAATTCCGCGCAGGGGAACGTATTGGTGCCGTGCTTGCTAGAGCATTATCCCCGCTTATGGGCGGCGCGTTAGCCAAGTACAAGGCGATTCCTGCGGAAACCGTAGCGCGTGCGCTTTACCGGATAGCCAGCAAGGAACAGCGCGGGGTGCATGTGTACCACTCAGACCGTCTACATGAGCTGGGCGCTGTCTCTGATTCTGCACCGGAGCGAGTGACTTCCTGAATCCGATATCTACGTAGGCTGTACGGAATCATGCAAAGCGGCTACAATAAAGGTTGGCGAATCGGCGCCTACGCCTAGCCAGATCAAGATGATGGGCAGCATGCTGCTGCTGCGGAACGGAGAATGAACAATGCCTCAATTGGATGACAAACAGGCGGCAACCCAGATTGAGAAATGGATTGCCTTTTACGATATGGACAATCCCAAAGCATGGGACAAGGACGACTATACCTTTGTACAGCAATCGTGCCGGTATATGCGCACGGCGGTACAGACGCTACGTGGCAAGGGCAATGCCAATCCAGCGGAGCGTAAGAAGATTGCTAGCGGGCTAGAGGATTTTATCGAGGATTCGTTTATGGACGATCCGAACGAATGGGAGCCGGAAAACCGCGCCTTTGTGAAACAGGCGATGGCGGCGCTGCGGCATGCAGCCGGCGTATTGAAAAAGTAACAAAATGAAGGGTGCTTGCTGCCCATCGGCGGCAATGCCCGAATTAGCAGGAGGTTGGTATGAATATCAATCCAGAACTTGAACCTATGATGGAACATAAGCTGGACGTAGAGCTTTGCCCTGCGACAGATAAGCATATTATTTGCAATATGTATCCTTTTTATTTGTATGACATGTCGGAAATCTGGGATCGCACACCGAACCAATATGGCGTATTTGAGGAAGACGAATGCTGCGCAACACTGGCTCAGCAAAGTGACGTCTTCAAAATCTGGTGGCAGCATCCGGGCGTTCTGTTTCCGTTTCTACTGCGCGTAGATGGCATTCCGGCAGGCTTTGCGCTCGTATCCACACCGCCGTACATTCCGCACGGGGAGCAGGCACAGTATTTTTTGCATGAGTTTTTCCTCATGCGTTCCTTCCGTGGTAAAGGGCTGGCGCAGCGGGCGGCGACGCATGTGTTTGAACAGTTTAAAGGCAGCTGGGCGCTGCATACGAATGCAACGGGACGCAATATGCACACTCGACGTTTTTGGCGTCAATTGCTGACCGATTACACCAATTACAAATATGACGAGGAGCCGCTCGAAACGCCAGAGCAGGATCAATTGCTGGCTTATCGCTTCCACAATGCTTGATCGTCGTAGCGATTGGCGATCCTACTAGCGGCAACAGGCGATAGAAAATAAAGCCTCACTGGTGACGCAGATGCAGTAGAGAGCACCGGAGGGGCTTTTTGTCGTACATAGCGATATGTGGACGATGTGAGTAGGGGCGGAAACGATGAATGGCAGAAGGCATGTTCATTGCTGTACACTGTTAACTGCACTACTATGTACTCGCGTTGAAATTTGCTGCTGAATGATATACATTTAGCTAGAAACGGAGGGTGAACGAAGATGAGTCAAACTGCAGAACAGGCTTTTGCTAGAGCATTGGTTCAATCCCTGATTGGGGAAAGAGGGCACTTGCCGATTGCCAAAGCGTTATCCGATATTGATTTGGAGCTATCTGGACAGCGTATAGATGGGCTGCCGTATACGATTCATCAGCTGATCAGTCATATGACGTACTGGCAGGATTTCATGCTGGCGCATGTGCGTGGAGAACAGCCGCAGCGTCCGCCGATTCCAGCCGAAAGCTGGCCGCAGGAGGATCGTGCTGCCGATGAGATGGCATGGCAGCAAGTGCTAGACGATTTCCTGCAAGGTATCGATAGCGCGTGTGAGCTGGCACAGACTCTGGAGCTGGCAGCACCGCTCGTGCACGTACCAACCGAGACGGTTGCTGGATTCCTGCGCAATATCGCGTCGCACAATACATACCACCTCGGTGAGATTGTGATTATCCGTCGCTTACTAGGATCATGGCCGCCACCGGGCGGAGGGTATCCGGCATAAACGGATCGTATGAAGTGTTAAGGTGAAGGACGCGTTATGCAATATGCGACATTAGATGCTGTGTGCGATTCCAACGGCAAACAGTATTGCAACATGCAACAGTATTCCAACATCAAACGAACGATGTTATACAAAAGAAAGACCACGGCGTATCCTCGCAGAGGGGCGCTGTGGTCTTTTTGTTATGCTATGTTCTTATTTATCATATAGAACGATGTGAGTATTCGTTTTTCATCTGTTTAGACGAAAATATGGTTAATCTGTTCGATCTCTTGCGGAGTTAGCTGTACATCCAGTGTTTTCAGGTTATCCAGCACTTGGTCGGAGCGCTTAGCCCCTGGAATAATCGCATCAATCGAATCGCGGGTCAAATACCAAGCAAGTACGATATGAGCGACTTCGACGCCTTTGGCACGAGCGATAGGGCGCAGTTTTTCGACCTTTTCCAGATTGTGCTGGAACGCTTCGCCTGCGAATAATGGGTCTTGCGCGCGCAGGTCGTCGAAGCGGGTTTCACTATTATATTTACCAGCCAGCAGACCAGAAGCTAGTGGGAAGTACGGGATAAAGCTAATATTCTGTTCTGCGGTATATGGCAGCAGATCCTGCTCTGCATCGCGTTTAAACAGATTGTAGTGGGATTGCAGCACATCGACATAGCCATCTTTGTTGGCTTCCTTCAGCTGGTCGATGGAAAAGTTAGATACGCCGATAGCACGAATTTTGCCTTCATCCTTGAGTTTTTTCAGCTCGCCTACAGCTTCGTCCTTTGGTGTGGACTCATCTGGGAAATGGATGTAAAACAAGTCGATATAATCGGTTTGCAGACGCTTCAGGCTGCTCTCCACGCTATCACGCAGAAATGCCGGGGAATTGTCAAACGTCACATCACCTTGCTCGGTGAATTTATGCGCGCCCTTGGTAGCGATGACTAGCTCCTCGCGCTTGCCGATTTCTTTGAGTACTTCGCCGATCAGCTCCTCAGAGCGTTTAGGACCATAGATGAATGCTGTATCGATAAAGTTCAGTCCGTTAGCAACCGCCGTACGTACAACCTCTTTGCCAGCTTCCTCATCCAGATTGGGATACAGGTTATGCCCACCAACCGCATTGGCTCCCAGCCCGATTGGATTCACCCACAGATCACTTTTACCCAGACGTGTTTTGTTCGACATATTCATTCATCTCCTTGTATGTAGTGTATGGTTTATTGTAGCAGAATTATTTACCGAGTGAAAATATCGGGATAATGAGCTATATAAACGAAATAGAAAAGTAAGATGTATACGTGTATATAAGGATCGGCGCGCCTTGGTTATTGGTGATAAGGCAACAGTTACATATTAGCCAATATGAATGTGAATTGAAACGTTTGTAAGCGAAACGCGGCGGGTAAAGCAAATGCCCCGCATCATAAATACGGGGCATTTATATGGATCATTGTAGATGTAGCAGCATTCAAGAAAACAGTAGAGCAGAATAGATTCGCTTATGGCGTATCTTTGAATGGCAATTCTAGAATCGTTTGCTTATCTGAAACAATATCCTGAAACTGACTGACATAACCAGTGCCGTCATTCAGAAAAGCAATACCATAATCGCCTTCATGAGCCGCAATCTTACTCAGCTTGTCTTGCGAGAGTGGTAACGATTTGAGCTGATTGGCGGTGATTTTATACGTTCCGCTATCATTTCTGTAAGCAACGTCCAATACATTCACATACAGATTGCCAGACTTGGTAATTTCCAAATCGTGTGCAATGGTATCCAGCTTGGCAATCAATACAGATTGATTCCATTGAGCCCCGCTTAGTCGAACGATTTTGGAGACCGGCAGTGTTTTCTCATTCACTCGCACCGAAGCGTACAATCTGCCCTGTGCATCAAAATCCAAACCTTTCACATATTGCTTAGGCGCGTTTTTGTCGGTCGAAAGAAACGGTGCATACGTACGACTACGCTGCATCAGCTCATTCATAGAGAGCGGTTTGCTACCTTGCAAATATTTCGCTTCGATTTTGAAGAACATGCCTTCAATGTCGGAGCGGCTGAAAAAGACGTCTCCGTTTGCATTGACGGCTACTGCTTCGATGTCATCAATATCCGCAAGTTTTGTTTTTTGTAGCGAGCTTAGTGAGATTTTGTACAGACCATGATTGGGATCATTTTTTATTTCATTGTTGCCAATGTACAGATTCTGACTGTCCGCATCCATCGCAGAGATTCCTTTGATGTTCCAGCCTGTTAGCTTGTCGGGAATCGGTTGGACTGTCACCTGTTGTGTCACCTCAAGCGAAGAAATACCAGCAGGATTGGTCGCTGTGTAATGGATCATATAAACGCCCGGTACGGTGGTGTCTGGTGCCGGAATCGACTTACCATCCCGCGAATACGTAATGTGAGTTTGGAAGGTGGAGTACGTCTCATCCTCAATAAAAAGGTTCGATACAACAGGGGTATCACCAAATTGCACAACATTCTCCATCGAATCTAAATCTATCGAAACGATCGGTCTGGATTCAGGGAAAACACGCGTAATGGTATTATTGATTGTTTGATACGATTTGCCATCTGGTAGAAATAACAGATTGGCAATGTTTGTTGTACGGGACCTGTCCATTTTGTAGGATTGCATCGTGCTACTATCTGCTGGCAATACTCCACTCAATTGAGCAGCACTAATTTTGATAATGCCGGGGGCAGCGAATGGGTAGTATTCCTGCGATACAGAACTTTTAAAATACAGATTTCCTTTAGAATCAAATGCTAGTGCAGTGATCATCGCTCCTTCTTCAGAGACGACTTCCAGTGATTGACCCGATTCATTCCAGCGTAGAATACCCGGATCATATGACCATCCTTTATTAATAGAAAGATATAGATGATTGCTCGGACTCATCGCCAACTGGCTAATATCAGTTGCTGTAATATGGGCGTAAGTCGTACTGTTGTTAGCTACATCTGCTGCGGAAGTTGGACGTTGAAGCTTATTGGCATCCCATTTTTTTATGTACGATTGCTGTTGGTTTTGTGGATCAGGAATGGCGTAATAGAGCGATCCTTGCGAGTCGACGGTAATGGCACGAATATTCAGATCTGTTCCGTAAACGACCTTGGTGACTGTTCCTGTTGATAAGGAGACAGCATCCAGACCTTGGTTGCCCTTGGCGACATAGACTGTGTTATTGAAGTAGGCGATACCATATGGAGCAGAGATATTCAACTGATCGAGACTATAAGCTGCTTGCTGTACAATAGTTGTAGGAGTGGTATCTACCGTTTGCTGTGATGCTCCATATACATTGGTAGCTACACGGGAAGGAGCATCACCATTCTGGCTAGGCAGGTTCACCTGCGTTTGACTGGATGTGGGTGTCGAGGGGACAGTTGTGGCTGGTGCTTCTGCATGTACATTGGTTGTTGCGAGTGGCAGTAGCAGCACCGTTGCCATGCCTGCCGAAAGAAACTTTTTCATCATCTTCCTCCTTTTAATTGGAAATTATGTGCTTCACATCCTAATATAGCAATCCTCCTATGGTAGAAGATATAGGTACTTAGCAATAATTTAGGTGCAAGAAGATTTGATTTTGGGTCCTTTATATGGAAAATGAGGAAAGTTTGCGTTATTGATATAGACGCATTTGCAAGCTGTATGTCATTATATCCGATCTAGTTTCTATCCAGCCTATGCAAAAGACACAAGCGTAATTGCGTATATCGATTTCAACTTTTGTAAAATGAATATGGAAAAATGGCATCAAATCTCGCTATCTGTGCGCACGATTGCACAAACCTTTATTTTCGAAACGGAACTGGTTCCACTCTACCTTTGAGGTTGTATATTTTCGCTAAAAATGGGCTGTTGAGATGAAAGGAATACGTATTTCATGAAGGTCAACACCCCCTGTAAACAAGCACTTTTGCAAGGCTTTTTTTACCCTTATCCGTTCTGTAATTTCTGTACTTCCGCTCACTTCCGCTAACAATTTTAAATGTATTTATTATTAACGAAAATATGAATGAAAGATAAGGACAAAAAATATTTTTTTCTTTTACAAAAAAGGGATTGCTTATCGGGTTGCAATATCATAGAATGTTCTTGCGTACAACTGTAACCGCTTACAAATAGATGAGTAAATCTTTAATGCAGAGGTCAGCATCGGCAAAATTGTAGTAGCGCAAGAATTTGATAAAAATTTGCAAACGCTATCAAATTTTTGTTTACTTTTACCGATGAATATTAGAAAATGGATTAAAAGTAAAATTTGTCTATTTAGAGCGTCAAGCAGATTCCACGCTGTTTGCACGAAAGGCTACATGCAAAAAGAGGGTTTGTATATTAAAAGAGAGGGTTGAGTCCATGAAACAGGGCAAACTGAAAAGAAATGGTTCTTTAGGTTTAATGCTGGTACTGATGTTCTCTGTCGTTCTGAGTGCGTGTTCGGGAGGAAGCAACACAAGTACCACCGGCAGTTCGCAGACTGGCAGCGGAGGTACAACCGAAACGGCAGCAACGACTGACGGAACCAACCTGATCACAACGGCACAAGTGCCTGCTGGCTCCGATTTGGAGAAAGCGCTTAAAGGAGAATACAAAGGTACAAAAGTAACGATGTACGGTCCATTCGTGGATGCGGATGAGCAGAAGTTCAATGCCAGCATCAAGGCATTTGAAGATGCAACCGGTATCGACATCGCATATGAAGGCTCCAAAGAATTTGAAGCGACGATTAACGTACGTGTAAACGGCGGCAACGCACCGGACATCGCGGACTTCCCGCAACCGGGTCTGCTGGAAAACTTCGCCAAAGCAGGCAAAGTGGTTGACGTATCCACATTTATCGACGCTGATTATATGAAAAAACAATACAAACAAAGCTGGTTGGATATGGGCCAAATGGCTGGTCCAGACAACAAAGACATCACTGCCGGTGTTTGGGCGCGCAGTAGTGTGAAAAGCTTGGTTTGGTACAACAAAAAAGCATTTGACGAAGCAGGCTACACCGTTCCAAAAACATGGGACGACATGATGAAGCTGACTGAGCAAATCGCTGCTGATGGCGATCCAGCTTGGAGTATCGGTATTGAGAGTGGCGCGGCAACAGGCTGGCCTGCTA
Organism: Paenibacillus sp. JQZ6Y-1; assembly: GCF_040719145.1. Classification (NCBI taxonomy): domain Bacteria; kingdom Bacillati; phylum Bacillota; class Bacilli; order Caryophanales; family Paenibacillaceae; genus Paenibacillus; species Paenibacillus kandeliae. Next base: position 41,033 of record NZ_JBFDUZ010000005.1, on the reverse strand, counting down.
CCGACTGGGTAGAGGACATCATGCTGCGTACGACAACACCGGAAAACTACGACAAATGGGTCAAAGGCGAGCTGCCATTCACTGATCCAATCGTGAAAAACGCAGTCGAAAAAATGTCCGAAATCTGGTTCAACAAAGATTATGTATACGGCGGACGTAGCTCTATTGCTACTACCAACTTCGGTGACGCGATCGCTCCACTGTTTACCGATCCACCAAAAGCATGGCTGCACCGTCAAGCTGGTTTCATCACTTCCTTCATTCCTGAGGGCGTAAAACCAGAAGATTACGACTGGTTCCCGTTCCCATCCATTGATGAGAAATACGGTACACCTGCTATGATCTCTGGCGATATCTATGCAATGTTCAATGACCGTCCAGAAGTACGTGCAGCAATGGAATTCTTCACAACTGCTGAATCGCTGCAAAGCTGGATCAAATCCGGCGGTGTAACGCCTCCAATGAATGGTACACCGGATGACTGGTTCGCGAATGACCAAGAACGCCGCATGTCCGAATTTGTACAGACTGCCAAAACGATTCGCTTTGACGGTTCCGACCTGATGCCTAGCGCCGTTGGTGCAGGTACATTCTGGAAAGGGATGACCGACTACGTGAGCGGTACTGCCGATCTGGATCAAGCGATGCAAGAAATTCAAGCAGGCTGGAAAAAATAAAACGTACGTCGTTTCGTTTATTGCATCACACAACCAACGAAGACCAACCGCCAAAACGGACCGGGCCTCATCGCGGTCCGTTTGGCTTTCATTTACGGGTATTGAGAACTGTAAACAACAAGCTGTACTGGTTTGCAAAATGTTGAAGGGGGAAAGCCAATGGACGTAGGCAAACAAATGGATGTGCGTAGCCAGCAGCGATTTACGCCAAAGCTGATTTTGCTATCCATCATTGTTCCGTTACTCAATCTGGGACTGCACACGCTGATCTTCCTGTTTTTCCGCAGCTCGGATTTGCCGCCGATCGTGAATGCGTTTCTCGCTGTACTGTGGGGCGTATTCGGGATCTATTCCATTTACTACTCCTTGAACTGGGTAGTGGAGCAATATCCAGATAAATGGAAAGATCGCATTATTCCGTACGTATTTGTTGGACCAGCGGTCTTGCTGCTGGGCTGGTTGTTATTCCTGCCAACGCTGCGGACGCTATATTTGAGCTTTTTCAACGCAGATTCGACCCAGTTTGTTGGGCTTGCCAACTTTGTCGCTGTCTTTACCGACCGACTACTGTTGACGGCGCTACGCAACAACCTGATGTGGGTCGTATTCGGTACGCTTGCCTGCGTCATTCTAGGCTTGCTGATCGCTGTACTGGCAGATCGTAGTAGCTTTGAACGTCTGGCAAAAGCGGTTGTCTTTATGCCGATGGCGATCTCGTTTGTTGCTGCCGGTGTTATTTGGAAGTTTATCTACTACTATCAACCGGGTGCCGATCAAATCGGTCTGTTGAATGCGATTATCGTGAATATGGGCTTTCAGCCGCAGGGCTGGCTAAGTATGGTGCAGCCGTGGAATAACTTGTTCCTGATCGTCATCCTAGTCTGGATGCAGACTGGGTTTGCGATGGTTATTTTCTCGGCATCCATCAAAGGGATTCCAGAGGATATGCTGGAAGCGGCGCGGATGGACGGCGCAGGCGAAGTGCGTATTTTCTTCAAAATCATGCTGCCTGTGATCTCCGGTACCGTCCTTGCTGTAACGACAACGATTATCGTCTTCACGCTGAAAATCTTCGACGTGGTTATGATCATGACTGGCGGACAGTATGGTACTGAGGTTGTCGCAACTGAGTTCTATCGTCAGCTGTTCATGTATCAAAATGCAGGCTATGGCTCGACGCTTGCTATCGTGCTGTTGATTGCTGTTATTCCTGTGATCATTCTGAATGTGCGTCAGCTCCAGAAGGGAGGAACCCTATAATGCGTAAATCTGCCAAAGGACAAAAGCGCAAAGGGAATTGGATCGTCAATCTGGTGCTGGGCATCATCTGTATTATCTGGTTTATCCCGACGCTCGGATTGCTGATCTCCTCCGTTCGTCCGGCTGCTGACATTTTGCAAACCGGTTGGTGGACGGTATTCCCGCATCGTCAATGGGATACGGTCAGTCAGCTCAAGCTGGATCGTGATACCGATCTGCGTAAGCCGATTACGGTGAATGGTCAGACCTTTAGCGACGATCAGCTCAAAGCTGGTGTGCAAGTGGGCGACCAGCGTCTGATCTGGGAAAATCGCCGCGCCCGTACACTGGATGTACAGGAAAAGAAATGGGGCGCTTCGACCAACTTTACCCTGCAAAACTATGAAACCGTGCTGGGCGGCAAACAGTACAAAATTACTCAGCCCGACGGAACGATCAAAACGGAGCAAGGTAGCGGCATGGGACGTTCCTTCTGGAATACGATTGCCGTCGTTATTCCATCTACGGTCATTCCAATCTTTATCGCATCATTCGCAGCCTATGCGTTTGCTTGGCTAAAATTCCGTGGACGCAAAATATTCTTTATCGTCATTATTGCACTGCTCGTCGTGCCGCTTCAGGTAGCATTGATCCCGATTCTGCGTGATTATACGACACTCGGATTGAACGGTACGTACTTTGGCATATGGATGGCGCATACGGCGTTTGGTTTGCCGCTGATCACGTACTTTATGTATAACTCGATCAGTCAGCTGCCGAAGGATTTGTTTGAATCCGCCTTTATGGACGGTGCAACCAACTTTACTATTTTCTCGAAGCTGATTCTGCCATTGTCGGTACCGGCGCTGGCATCGATCTCCATCTTCCAGTTCCTGTGGGTATGGAACGATTATCTCGTTTCGCTCATCTTCCTCGGCTCTCAGCCAGAGGTACAGGTATTGTCGATGAGTATCGCCAACCTCGTTGGTTCGCGTGGTAATGACTGGCAGCTGCTCACGGCGGCAGCATTCGTATCCATGCTGACACCGCTGGCTGTATTCTTCGCTCTGCAAAAGTACTTTGTACGCGGTCTGCTGGGTGGATCAGTCAAAGGCTGATGGACAAATACGGTATGCTCAACAAGTCATTTGCATATCACATGGCAGTTGGCATCCCCTCTTGCATACAGTTACACAAGCCCGCTTTCCGGTAACGGAGAGCGGGCTTTTTACTGTGTACAGATTATTTCACATAGTCTATGTAGGTGATTTTCTATGGAAATATATGTTATAATTTTCCTGTTAAAAGTGACTGCATCGTTACGTACACAACAGAATATTAGAGATGTGCCAAGGTTGCAAATGACGAGAATATGACCTTGGCGGACCCTTTATCGCTGCCGGGAGGATTACGTATGGAATGGTGGAGTATGCTCCTATCAATGGTTGGATTAATCATCGCATTGCTGCTGGTCACATCGATTGTGTATGTGAGCTGGCGCAATGGTATTCCGCCGCTGCCAGCATCGCCTTTACTGTTGGGAGAAGTGGAGCGTGAGGTACGAGAGGCGATTCAGCGTATTCGTATCGTTCATGGGGAGCCGCAAGCTGGGCAAAGGACTGTAGACGTTGTAAACGGGATGGCAGCAGCATCGGCGGGTACAAGAGTAGAGCGTACAGCGTCTTCCATCCAGCAGGGTCAACAGGGTGCATGGACAGATACAACAACGGAAGCTATGCTGGATGATTGCCCTCCGCTCAAGCTAGTGGAAGCTGGATCGGGCTGGGGAACGCTAGCGATGCACTTGAAACGCCATTTTCCCGCTTTGCATGTGACCGGAATTGAGAATTCGCCTGTGCCGTATCTGGCTTCGCGCGGTCTGGCTTGGCTACGACGCAGCCGGATTGCACTCATTCGCGGCGATCTGTATCACTATGATTATCGGGATACCGATCTGATCGTCTGTTATTTATTTCCGGGAGCGATGCAGCGGCTAAGCGTGCTATGGCGGGAGCAGTGCCGACAGGACGCGTATATCATTAGCGTATATTTTGCATTGCCGGGCTGGGAGCCGGAGCATATGATCACATGCCGGGATATTCATCGTACACGCATTTATATTTATCGTGCCGGTCATCGCAGCTATGTCGTGTAAAATTTAGCGGAGAGATGTCGCTTGCTGCATCCTAATATCCCTTAGATTATCTAGTTTGGAAAGGAATACCTTTTACAAGTCAGTCGATGATTCGGCTGGCTTATTTTTTCGTTGACAGGTATCGTTTATCCGTGCTAAATTCATTCCAATATTTTAATTCACATCGGAATGGTATGAATTGGGAGAATCTGTTTTATTGTTTATGATTTCCATATTTCGAGGAGGCATTCATTTGAAAAAGATGACCCGTTTCACACTTGCAGCCCTGCTTGCTGCACCGACAGCGCTTGGCGCGATTGGATTGCCGGCATATGCCGCACCTGTTACAACACCAGCAGCGGTGAAGACACCTGCCGCAGTGAAGACACCGACAGCACCTACAGCATCTACAGCAAGCCCCACTACTACCAAGACACCTCAAGCACCACCTCTTTCTGAAACCAATTCAGCATACAACGAGACAGCAGCAGATTACGCTCAATTTTTACAGGCAAAATATAATCTTCAGCTTCCACAACAGGTGAAGCGTGGTGATTTCCTACAAGCCATTTCGCAAATCGTACCGGCAACGGCTACATCATCCACCTATGCGGCTACACCAACCTTTACTGATCTGAAGCCGGATGATGCTGCGTATCCTGCCGCAGTCAGTCTGTACAACGATGGCATTTTATCGAGCACCGAGGTACATGCTGATCAGGCACTAAGTACATATGCAGCCGTATTTATCGCGGTCAAAGCTGCTGGCTTCAAGGAACTGGCGTATACATATCCACAAACCAAAATCAAAGCTGCATTGACCAAAGCTGGCATTACTGACAGCACATTGCAGGGGCAGGCGGCACAGGAAGTAGCAGCGGCAATCGACACGGGGCTACTGCCTGCCCATCTGTATCCTGTTTTACGTAAAGGCGGAGCCATCGACCGCGATACTGCCAATATTCTACTCGGCAAAACGCTCACCAGTCTGGGCAAATACAAAAATGAAATTGGTCGTGCCAGTGATAGCGATATTTATGAAAAGCTGTATGCTGCGTATCGCACGGCTGATCTGATCGAAGCGCCAGAGCTGAGAACCATCGTAGATCAAGCGCTGCGCAGCAATCTGGTCACAGGCTACAACTTGAAGGACAGCCGTTTTGACTCCAACTTTATTGATAATCTAACCCTCACCTATGGGCATGATGACATCAAGCATGCGGTACAGCTAATCGGACTACTACGCAGCGAACAGATTGATGCCGATGTACAGTTCCAGCCGAAAACATCAGCATTTATTTACCTGCAAGAATGGGGAACACCAAAAGAAACGCCAGATTATAAAGTGACCCAGATCGACAACGGTAACTATATCGCCTATGCCAAGGAATATGATATTCAGTTTGAATTCAACAACATTGCTGACAAGGAACGCTTCAACCAGATCATCTCTACCTACGCGAAAAAGAATAGTGATACTACAACACCGCTAATCTACAACTCATGGTGGCAACCGCTGTATTATTCACCAACCGAGCTGTCCGGTTACCCAGTCATTTCTAATACGAAGATCACACTCGGTCATTATTATGCGCAATCCTTCTCGCTCAAGGATCAGGCGCAGACCCTACGTGACGGCTTCCGTAAGATAGCACCGGATGCGGACATCTCCGGCTATGACTTCTGGGTAGACCAGCCGTTCTTCCGTTATTTAAACGGCGAATCTGAATAATCATTTACGGACGTGTCAGTGTAGCTAGTTGTATATGCTTACCGCTGATATGACGTCTGGATATGAACCCTATGTATGAAACGTATTGATGAAATTGATGTATAAAACTGCTATATAAAACTTCTGCATAAAACGTACACATGAACATCGAATACCCTGTTGCGCCAAGCATAGATTCCACATAAAGAGTCTATGCCTACGAAACAGGGTATTTTGTCTCAATTTATAAAACGCTTACAACAAAAACTTTACATCGGCGAATCAGAGGAGTAAGATAACAATTAAAGTTTTGAAGTTGTATACAAGTACACAACAAGATCATTTTCGATTCGTTATCCGGCGATTGGTATATCCGATCCAATCGGGTAACGCATATCCTTTTATATTCAACTGTGAAGGAGGGCGATACGGATTATCCAGCGATACCGCTCGTCGAAAACGTTATATCCGGTTTGCCGGTTTGTGCTAAAATCGTAATACATAGCAGGCAGCGGTTCCTATCCGCAAGCAGCGAATACGCCGTATGATCAGATTCGTAGAATGATCTGTACTGGCTTTGACTGCGTCTGTTTATCGCCGATTTTATACCAGAAAGGAACGTTGACGATGCAATATCCAACTGCCTGGCTACAGGGCGCTTCCCGTGGGGAAGTGATTGCCTGCGAGCTTCGGCTGCAAATTATAAACGAACAAATTCAACCGGGCGAAATCATTTCTGAGAATCGAATTGCCGCCGATTTTGGCAGCAGTCGCTCCCCGGTACGCGATGCACTCAAAGCATTGTCCAACGAGGGTTTAATTCGGCTAGAGCGTATGGGCGCGGTGGTGCTCGGACTGAATCTGGAGGATGTCAAAGAACTGTATGATGTGCGTTATCTGATCGAGAGCTTTGCCCAGCAGCGGCTGGCAGAGGGCGATCACGATATGCTGATCACCCAGTTGGATCGTACGATTGATAAGATGAAGCTGGCAGTCAAGCATGGCGATTATGTCGACTTTGCTTATCAGGACTTTATGTTTCATGAGGCGATGGTAATGCAGGCTCGGCACCAGCGCATGATTCATCTATGGAACAGCATTCGTCAGATTGTGATGACCGTGATTCTGATCACCACGGAAAAGGGATTTCAAAGTGGCGAAGAGCGCATGAACTGGGTAGCGGATAAGCATTACAACATCCTCGACGGGCTGCGTTCCCGCGATCCAGAGGTGATCCGCCGCGCAGTGAATGACTATTTTGCCGATTCTACCCGTACCCTGACCCGTACCTTGCCGTAAAGGATGTAAGCATGTGCGCTTACAGGTAATAGACCTGTAAACACATGCCATGCTGGGCAATCCGCTATTCGGCACAACAAGACACTCATCCATGAAGATGATATGTTGTGTCGGATGCAGACAGGGCATCTCGTTCTATTATCGGAGTTTCCCGATATGTCATCTAAGTTGGCAAAGTCGCAGTTTGTATTACTCAACTTGTCGACAAGTATACAATGTGGAAATCAAAGACATGCTACACTAATTTTGTAAGCGCTCTATTTTTTTACGGAAAATATTTCAAATTTTCAAAAAATAACTTTGAAAATTTTCATTTTTATTTCTTATACATCCTATCGATGTATTGGCTATTCATTCGTTCGCTAACTATGATTCCCCTAAAGGAGGCTATTCCCTTGGATCAATTATTTGGACTCAGTCATAATGCAACACTGCTTGTCTGGACACTGATTGCGATTGTCTTTCTGATCGTATTGATTGCCAAATTCAAATGGAATCCGTTCGTTACGCTCATGATCTCCGCACTGATGCTCGGCTTGCTTGCCGGTATGGAGCCGCAGGCATTGATCAAGTCGGTAACTGGTGGGTTGGGCGGAACGCTCGGAACGATTGCGATTGTTATCGGTCTAGGTACCATGCTTGGTAAAATGATGGCGGAATCCGGTGGTGCGGAACAAATTGCCACCACACTGATCGACCGCTTTGGTCAGAAGCGCGTACACTGGGCGATGATGCTGGTCGGCTTTATCGTCGGGATTCCAGTCTTTTTTGAAGTCGGATTGATTCTGTTAATTCCGATTGTCTTTCTGGTTGCACGCAAAACGGGGCTGTCCCTGCTGAAGATCGGGATTCCGATTCTGGCAGGTTTGTCCACTGTGCACGGTCTAGTTCCGCCGCATCCGGCGCCTATGATTGCGATTGAAGCGTACAATGCCAATTTGGGACGTACGATCTTGTATTCTCTGATCGTCGGCTTGCCAACAGCGATTATTGCCGGACCGATCTTTGGTAAATTTATCGGTAGCCGCATTGACGTTCAGCCACCGAAGGAGCTTGCAGAGCAATTCGCATCCAGCGGTGAGCGTAAGCTGCCGGGCTTCGGTATTACGCTGTTTACGATTTTGCTGCCCGTTATTCTGATGCTGATGGGCTCCATTGCCAGCATCGTTGACCCTGAGGGTGTAAACGGGTTTACGCATTTTGCTGAATTTGTCGGTCATGAGATTATTGCACTGCTGATTTCGGCAGTATTCGCATTCTTCTCGCTTGGATTTGCTCGTGGATTTAGCAAAGAGGATATTTCCAAATTCACCAGTGAGTGTCTGGCGCCTACCGCTGGTATCATTCTGATCATCGGTGGTGGCGGCGCATTCAAGCAAGTACTGATTGATAGCGGTGTAGGTAAAGCGATTGCTGATATTGCCAGCAACAGTCATATCAATGTGATCCTGTTCGCTTGGCTCGTCGCTGCGCTGATTCGGGTAGCTACTGGTTCGGCAACGGTAGCGATGACGACGGCAGCAGGGATCGTCGCACCAGTTCTAGCGGTGAGCACGGGTGTCAATGTGGAGCTGGTTGTACTCGCAACAGGTGCAGGATCATTGATTCTGTCGCACGTTAACGATGCAGGCTTCTGGATGATCAAGGAGTTCTTCGGTATGACCGTGGGACAAACGCTGAAGTCGTGGACAGCGATGGAAACGATCCTGTCAGTGGTTGGACTAGCATTTATTATGATTTTGAGTGTATTTGTATAAAGCAAAGGCATCTTGCATCGATGAAGAATACGTAACAAGTGTGCATATAACTTCGTCGCCGATGCAATGTCCCCTATGGACAGGCTAGCGTAGATGGATATAGCAGGGCGGAGGATACATGACTCCGTTCTGTTTTATTTTATATTGCAATGATAGAGAGAGATACATCCAGAAGTGGAGAGAAGGAGACTGAATCATATGAAAACAACAGAGACATTGAAATCAAGTCAACAACCTACTGGTATGCGGATGATTGGTGTCGACATCGGCACGACAAGCACCAAGTCTGTACTATTTGAGGAAAATGGAACAGTAATCACATCGGCGAATATCGGCTATCCGCTGCATACGCCAACCCCATCGACAGCAGAGCAGGACCCGGATCAGATTTTGCGAGCGGTTATGGATACGATTGCGAACGTGATGACACAGAGCGGTACGTCACCAGAGCAGATTCTGTTCGTCTCGTTCAGCTCAGCGATGCACAGTCTGATCGCAGTGGATGAACAAGGCATGCCGCTGACGAACTGCATCACATGGGCGGACAACCGCAGCGCAGACTATGCGCGCCGATTAAAAGAAGAATACAACGGACACGAGATTTACCTGCGTACGGGTACGCCGATTCATCCGATGTCGCCACTATCCAAGCTGATGTGGATGCAGGAGGAGCAGCAGGATATTTTCAATGCCGCGCACAAATTCATCTCGATCAAGGAATATGTATTTTTCCGTCTATTCGGTACGTATGTGATTGATCATTCCATCGCTTCGTGTACCGGATTGCTGAATTTGCAGCAGCTGGATTGGGATGCCGAAGCACTGAAACTAGCAGGTGTAACGCCAGAGCGCCTATCGACGCTTGTCCCAACCACGCACGCTGTTGAAGGATTGCATGCCGAAGCAGCATTGGCGATGAATCTAGCGATATCCACTCCCTTTATCGTAGGCGCAAGTGATGGAGTACTGTCCAATCTGGGTGTAGGCGCTATTGATCCCGGTGTTGTAGCAGTGACAATTGGTACTAGCGGTGCAATTCGTACGGTGGTAGACAAGCCGCTGACCGATCAGAAAGGACGCATCTTCTGTTATGCACTAACCGAGGATAAATGGGTGATTGGTGGTCCGGTGAACAACGGCGGTATGCTGTTCCGCTGGGTACGTGACGAATTTGCCGCATCTGAGGTAGAGACGGCGAAGCGGCTTGGGATCGACTCGTATGATGTATTGACCCGCATTGCTGAACAAGTGCCAGCAGGCAGCGAAGGGCTGCTGTTCCACCCCTATCTGACCGGTGAGCGTGCGCCCCTATGGAATCCAGATGCACGAGGCTCCTTTATCGGGCTGACGATGAAGCATCGCAAGGAGCATATGATTCGCTCGGTGCTGGAAGGCGTTATTTTCAACCTGTATACGGTCATGCTGGCGATGAAGGAGCAGATTGGTCATCCGGCGAAGATTCATGCAACGGGTGGGTTTGCCCGTTCCCCGCTATGGCGTCAGATGATGGCGGATATTTTTGATCAGGATGTGGTGGTACCGGAAAGTATCGAAAGCTCCTGCCTTGGTGCGGTAGTGCTGGGATTGTATGGAACAGGACGTATCGACTCGCTGGATATTGTGAACGATATGATCGGCTCGACGCATGCTCATACGCCGAAGCCGGAGCATACGCATGTGTATCATCAATTGCTACCGATCTATGTATCTATCTTCCGCAGTCTGGAGCAGCAGTATAGTGCGCTAGCTCAATTTCAGAGTCGCGAGTATAACCGTTAAAATTTTCACCGCGGTTTCGCAGAAATGATGCGCTCCCCCGTTGATAAAGGTGGTATACTGAGTCCACAGTCATCCATCTAGGCTGGCAAGTATGGATTGCCGCATGACATTTGCGGTTGGGAGATACGCCATGAGCTTTAACCTGGACATGAAGACGATCTTCATCTCGCTGGTATTTGGTCATATTTTTACAGTCATTTTAATAAGCGCATATCGCAGGCAAAACGCGCCAGATCGTTCAGCCAACGCATTTTTTATGGCAAAGCTGATCCAAGCGCTTGCCTGGGGTATGCTTGTTTTTCGTGGCTTAATTCCAGAACTATTCTCGATTGTACTGGCGAATACGCTCCTGTTTATCGGAGCGGGGCTGGAAACAAGTGCGCTGCTCATTATGCAAAAGGTATTTTCCAAGCGAATCAAAAAGCTGTATATGATCGGCACGCTACTCTGTATTGCGGGCTTTGTAACGATTTATGCTTTGGACGTAACCGAGGGAATGCGGATTGTATACGCGTCGATTGCGACGGCACTGTTTCTGGTGTATCCCGTGTACCATATGACAACCGATCATACCGCTTCGACACTGCGACGGCTGATGGGTATCTTGTATGGTGTCGTGTCACTCAGTCTACTCTTTCGCGCTGCTTCTGCGATGGAGCTGGGCAGTCAAGTGGGGTTATTTACGGTGGGGCTGTATCAGAACTTCTCGTTTATCGCGCTATATCTGATTATGATTCTGGGCAATACCGGTTATGTGCTGCTATTCAAGGAACAGGCAGATGCGGAGCTGCTGCGTATTGCCAGCTATGACGAGATGACCGGTGTCTTCAATCGGCGTACATTTATGGTAGAGAGTCGGAATTTTATTCATCGAGTGGCAGCGCGTGAGGGGCAGGTTTCGTTTATTTTATTCGATATTGATTCGTATAAGATCATTAACGATACGTATGGTCATTTTACTGGAGATCGGGTGCTGCGGGATATGACCGATCGGCTGAAGGAACGGCTGCTGGAATTGGCGGGGGAACGTTATATTTTTGGGCGATACGGTGGAGATGAATTTGCTATTTTGCTGCCGGATACGAATGAGCAACAGGCAGGCTGTATTGCCGAGCAGCTGCGTATCGCCGTAGCGGAGAGCAACTCAGATGTGCTGCCTGTACCGTATACGATCAGTCTTGGCGTAGTCACAGTACCAGCACAGCGTCATATTCAACTGAATACGTTATACGAGCTGAGCGACCATGCGCTGTACAATGCCAAGCGCGCTGGCAAAAATCAAGTTGCCGTGTACAATCATGAGCAAGCGGAAGCCACGCTACCATAAAGCCAAACCTTCCACCGATCGGATCATCTATCGGGATGGAGGGTTATTTTTATACACAAAAATGAATCAAGGTATTCCCCGATTGCCCCAATATACGATAAGCTAGAACAAATACCGGGCTGGCATTCTGCATGCAGCTCATCTGTTGCAGAATATGCTGCCCTCATTTTCATTTTATGGGTCAGGAGAGAAGATACGCATGAACTATTCCTTTGCTGAACGGATGACGGCGATGAAGCCGTCCATTATCCGCGAAATTTTAAAATCTAGTTCGGGGCAATCGGTGATTCCATTTGCCGCGGGCAATCCGGCTTCCGAGACCTTTCCACTGGATGCGATTCGTTCATTCACGACGCAGATTCTGGCAGACCATCCGGTCGCAGCGCTGCAATATGGTGTAACCGAGGGCTACGAGCCGCTGCGTGAGCATCTGCTGAGTCATTTGCAGCAGCGCTTTGGTATCGACACTACGGGCAATAGCCTGATGGTCGTATCCGGCGCACAGCAAGGCATTGAGCTGGCATGTAAAATCTTTTGCAATGAAGGCGATACGATCATTTGCGAAAGTCCGAGCTTTATCGGTTCGCTGAATACATTCCGCACCGCAGGCGTACGTCTGGCAGGCGTGCCGATGGAGCAGGATGGCATTCATCTGGAACAGCTAGAGCATGCACTGCAAACCGAGCCGAATGTGAAGCTGATCTACCTGATCCCTAGCTTCCAGAATCCGACGGGGATCACCACCTCCGCCGAGAAGCGCAAGGCAATCTACGCATTGGCGAAACAGTACAACGTCGTCATCTTGGAGGATAATCCGTATGGCGAGCTACGCTTCCAGGGCGAAGATGTACCGACTATAAAAGCAATCGACGACGAGCAGCTGGTCATTTATGTTGGTTCCTTCTCCAAAGTGCTATCAGCTGGTCTACGTGTCGGTTATGTACTGGCACCGGATGAGATTATTCAAAAAATGGCAGTCGCCAAGCAAGGTGAGGATGTGCATACCGCGATCCTACCACAAATGATTGCCCACAAATTCATGACCGAATACGATTATGAAGGGCATATTCAGCTGGTGCGCGATGTCTATCGTCGCAAAAGCGATCTGATGCGCCGTTCCTTGGAGCAACATATGGACCCAGCGGTTGCCTATACACAGCCGGATGGCGGGTTGTTCCTTTGGTGCGAATTGCCGCCTGATATGCCGATGCTGGCGTACTGCAAGCAAGCCGCCGCGAGCGGTGTCGCAGTCGTGCCGGGCAATGCGTTTCTCGTTAACGAAAGTGAGCCATGCAACGCGCTGCGCCTGAATTTCTCCACACCATCTGACGAGCAGATTGTACGCGGTGTTGAGATTCTCGGTCAGGTGTTCACTCAGCAGCAGAAGGCATTGGCAGCGAGCAATACAGAGCTATAAGTCGAATGATGATTGTTTATAAAGGGAAATGAATCAAAGCGGTGTGGGATAGTCGCTATACAATGCTGCAAATCATGCCCAAACCCAAACAAAGACCAGCCTCATGATATGGGGCTGGTCTTTTGCTGTGTGTTGCTTGTGAGCAACTAGTTATAAAGATGACATGCAGGGTGTCATCGTATTATTTTTTGCTTTTCGGTACGGAATAGTGATACAGATTGTCTGCCAGTTCTTGCATTGTAGAGCTAGTGCTGTGCAGACGCTCAATCACATCGGTAAACGAGCCGACCAGTGTAGCTTGCTCTTGTGAAGACGAAGTGATTTGCTCAATTTCGCGCTCCATATTGCGGATCGAATCCTGCACTTCACGCAGTGCATTTTCAATATCGCCAGTCGCTTGCTTGGCGTTAACGGAAAGCTTACGCACTTCCGTAGCTACGACGCCGAATCCAGCGCCGAGTTCGCCGACACGTGCTGCTTCAATCGCCGCATTCAGACCGAGCAGATTCGTTTGTTCGGAGATTTCTTTGATCAGGGTCGCAACTTCATTGATTTTGGACGATTTCTCGACCGTGATTTTGCTGTTTTGCAAAATTTGCTCGCTTGTTGCCTGCAATTGCTGGGCATGCGAAGCGACGTGCTGTACCATATCTACCAGACTGTCCGAAATGGAGCGGCTATCCGATACGACATGCTCCAGACTCTGGTGATTGGACTGCTCGTAAAAGACGTTAAACATTGCGACCAGTTTGCCACCTTCATAAATAGGCACAGAAACGCCTTCCAGCGGGTATCCGAAGAGTTCTGCTGGGAAGAAGCTAATCGATGTTTTGGTTTTATCCGCTACACCTTGAAAATTATGAAAGCTAGGATCTAACTCACTACCAGTTTGATAACCAAGATTGAAATCGCCCAATTGCTCATAATATAAAATATGACTATGGTCATAAACCGAAACCGCAGCCTTCTCACGCAACGCTTTCGTGAAAAAAGGAATTACTTGTATCAATGCTTCAACAACACTCATTTTATCCCTTCCTTTGTAGAGGATGCAGTACTTTGTATCTTTATCGGGAAGCAACGAACGAATCTTTAGCCGAGCATTTATAGTAAAAAAATAGGCGTAAACCTTATATTTCACCAAAAAATGTAGTTAAAGCGTTATTTATTTCTATAAATATACAGAATAAGTGTGAAAAGGAAGGAAAGGCACTCATGATTCCACTCATTATCCATTGAAACGATGCAAAAAAAATAAAAAAAACTATAAAATTAGTCAGGCTGGGGAAGTAATGCGCTCCAATTCTTCCAAATAAGCAAAGGCATAGTCATCCGTTGTCCCACACATATCCAGCGAAGCCGCTAGACCACTACATACTGCGGGACGCTCTGGTTTGCCAAATAGACCACATCGACGTGCATCTGTCAGATGCGGGCATGGCATACCTGCAGGCTTACCCTCAGGCAGACCGGGGAGTGGGGAAGAGATAGAGATGACAATACAACAAGCAGCACATCCGGCACGACATTCCATCAGTCAGTCCTCCTTTAATGCCAAATGTGAATATAACGAGCTTAATCTATTCTATTATACAGGATGCGTAGCCTGCCCAGTAAAGAATCTGGAAATTATTCTATCTATTGAATGCAAAAAGACGCCTGCCACCACCGACGTATCGTCGAGGGCAGCAGGCGTCTGACAGATGAGCGTATCAAGTGCAAAGCCCATCCGTTTCTATTCGTTCCATACATCCTGTGCGATTTCGATCACATGACGCAGCTTGTCCCATTGTTGCTCCTCGGTCAGCAGATTGCCTTCCTCTGTGGACGCGAAGCCGCATTGCGGGCTCAAGCATAGTTGATCCAGATTCACATAACGTGTTGCCTGATCGATGCGGCGCTTAATATCGTCTTTGCTTTCCAGCTCGCCATGCTTGGAGGTAATCAGACCGAGTACCAGTTGAAGGTCCTTACGTTTGACATGCTTGAGCACATCCAGTGACCCGGAACGCTCGTCGTCAAATTCCATGAACAATCCATTTAGGTTCAGTTGATCCAAAATCGCGTCCGCTGCACCTTCGTAGCCGCCGGAAGCAGTCCATGTCGAACGGAAGTTACCACGGCAGATGTGCATGGTGATCACCATATCGTCTGGACGATTTGCAACCGCCAGATTGATCAGCTTCACAGAATCAGCAAGCATTTTGTCAGGGTCTTTGCCTTCGGCACGCAGCTTTTGCTTTGCGTCGTCGGAGAAGAATGCCGCCCATGAGGTATCGTCCAGTTGCAGATAACGGCAGCCTTCATCATAAAATGCGCGCAGCGCTTTTTGATAAGCCAGACCGAGATCGTTTAGCAGCACATCGCTGTCACTGTACAGATCCGTCCCAATCTGACCACGGAATTGCAGCATATTGGGGCTAGGAATCGTCATTTTAGCAGTGCGATCTGGGCTGACGACGCTATGCAGGAATTTGTAATCCTCCAGATGTGGATGCCCGGTAAAATCGATTTTGTCGACCACCTTGATCCCGCGCGGCTTAGTGGTTACGCCGTGGAACTGGATACCCTGCTGCGCTTCAAACGCCTCAACACCGTCCAGATTTTCGAGGAAGTCAAAGTGCCACCATGCACGGCGGAATTCGCCGTCTGTGATGGATTGCAGACCGAGTTCCTCCTGCTTGGCAGCAATGCGGCGAATTTCCTCATTCTCAATCTCTCGCAGTTGTTCCGCAGTAATCACACCAGCGGTATGCTGAAGACGTGCTTTTTTGATTGTTTCGGTGCGCAGCAGACTGCCTACATGATCAGCACGAAAAGGCGCGGTTGTGCGTTGCAGAGAAGATGGGGAAGATGTCATAATCAATAACCTACTTTCTGGATAGGAATAATCTTTTATGTTGCATCGTACCAGAGATTACACGTCATGTAAACGCAGAGCCGGCATGTGACTCCGGCTCTTACTTCTTTGCTTCGGATAACAGGGATTCGAATCGACGGAATGGTCAGAGAGCTATAGTTGTCATTAAGCTTGTTCTTCAAACAAACGAGCAATTTCCACGATCACTTCGGTCGCTTTTACCATATTATCTACCGATACATATTCAAACTTGCCGTGGTAGTTCTCACCGCCGGTAAAGATATTCGGTGTAGGTAATCCCATGTACGACAGCTGTGCACCATCTGTACCGCCGCGCACTGGTATAATATGCGGCTCTACGCCACGATTACGCATCGCCTGAGCAGCGGTATCGACGATGTGCATGACTGGCTCGATTTTCTCACGCATATTGAAATATTGATCACGGATTTCCAGCAAAATGCTGTCTTCTCCATACGTTTGGCGGAATTCATGCACAATGCTGGTGAGTGTATTTTTCTTGTGTTCAAAGTTCTCACGGTCAAAGTCACGGATAATGTAGGATAACTCGGTATGCTCTACATCACCTTTGATGGATTGCAGATGGTAGAAGCCTTCGTAGCCTTCCGTAAACTCCGGCGCTTCATCCACCGGCAGACGACGGTTCAGCTCCATCGCGATCTTGGCAGCGTTGATCATTTTGCCTTTGGCTGTACCGGGATGTACATTGGTTCCTTTGCAGATGACGCGTGCCGCTGCCGCATTAAAGGTTTCGTATTCCAACTCGCCGAGTGGACCACCATCGACAGTATAAGCATATTTCGCGCCGTAGGCGTCTACATCAAAGCGATGCGGACCGCGACCAATCTCTTCATCCGGGGTAAAGGCAATACGCAGCTTGCCATGCTTCACTTCTGGATGATCCAGCAGATAATGAACCGCCGTCATAATCTCGGCGATGCCTGCCTTGTTATCTGCGCCGAGCAGCGTTGTGCCATCGGTTGTCATCAGCGTATGACCGTGATAGCCATCCAGCTCGGGGAAATCTTTGGGCGACAGCACGACACCTTGCTCCTTGTTCAGCAAAATATCACCGCCGTTGTATTCTACCAGCTGTGGTTTCACATGTTTGCCTGTAAAATCAGTTGCCGTATCCACATGCGCCATAAAGCCGATCACTGGCACATCCTTGTCGCTATTGGACGGCAGTGTTGCCATCAGATAGCCTTCATCATTCAGCGTAATCTCTTCCAAACCGAGCGTATGTAGCTCCTGCTCCAGCTGACGCAGTAGATCCCACTGTCCGGGTGTGGACGGGCAGGTTTCGCTCTCTTCGTTGGATTGAGTATCAATCTTCACATAGGAACTCAAACGTTCAATCAGTTCATTTTTCAAAACGGTCATGCTCCTCTCGGATGTTCGGGAATAGTGAATGCTATATTGTATTTTAGCATGAACCGCCGGTATTGAAAGCATACGTTCCGTACAGATCTTCATAGATAACGATGCTAACTGGATACATCCAAACGGAACAGCCATCTTCATTACGCCAGCAGGCGCAGAAGGCGAACCAAAAAACCAGCTTCATCACGCCATCAGGCGCGGAAGCTGGTTGACTAGATCCTATATACGTAAGGATGGGATGAAGAAACGTAATGCTCCATACCTTCTCAATCCATTCGTATTGCATGAAGTGGGAGAAGGTAGGATGGAAATAAATGCGTACATCATCCACCTATCTACCTTAGGATGATGTCGTCGGGGTACGCGGTGTGCCAGTCGCTTCAGGCATACCCGGTGTATGCTGTAGCTGCTGCGTCTCGCCGCCCGTAATCATCCGTTTCAGATGCCAACGGAATAGCGTCATGACCCATAGATGCAGCTTGGCTTGCGTATATTTGTACAAAAACCACGGTAGCGCAGGCAGATAATCATGGATCGCGATAACACATTCCTGCGTACCCGGAATTTGTGAAAATTCCAGTCGCCCATGCTGTCCGAGGCGGTGCTCTGCCTGTACACGCGCAAAGCTACCACCCGTAATATTGTAAATGGCGCTCTCGTCATTGCTATGCTCTGGCGCATACGTCAGCTCTAGAATCGGCTGCTTTTTGGGCCATACATAGACACGGTGTACGCCTTCATGACATTCGGTGTGAATGATTGGACCCGCCAGTCTGCCGAGCCATTGCATATAATATTTACCTGCCCAGTCGGCGTTTTTACCTTCCGGCAGCAGCACACGCTGGATGGAACGAACATCCGCTAGCTTTTCTTTCTTGTCTTTGGATGAAGAAGAAGAGGAGTTGGAGTGAGATTTTTCTTTTTTCTCTTCCTTGTGCTTTTGTTCTTCTTCTAGCGCTTCCTTAGCGGATTCCTCAAAACCGATTTTGCCGTCGCTAATGCCCGGTACCATTTTGTCGGGATGAGCGACCATCGGGTGAGCCAGACTTTCGACGAGTGGATAGACCATTTCGCGCGGCATCTGAGTGACCAGTGTGACCCAAAGGCGCGACAGATGAATGGTCAGGAACGGGAAGTCGATAAAATGCCGTTTCTTGCCCAGTACATCTGCCATCCGTTCCATCATTTGCTTGTAGGTCATCACATCTGGTCCGCCGATGTCGATAGAGCGGTCGTACAGCGCTGGTT
This sequence comes from Paenibacillus sp. JQZ6Y-1, assembly GCF_040719145.1. Classification (NCBI taxonomy): domain Bacteria; kingdom Bacillati; phylum Bacillota; class Bacilli; order Caryophanales; family Paenibacillaceae; genus Paenibacillus; species Paenibacillus kandeliae. Next base: position 22,181 of record NZ_JBFDUZ010000005.1, on the reverse strand, counting down.
TACCGATACTTTTGCTCAATGCGTTCAGCACATCCGGCAGCGCAATGGCATGAGTTTGTGTACGTGTCCATGATGGTAGTGTCATCACAGGCAGCCGCTCTACCAACCGCACGAGAATCGGGAACGACGAGCCTTGCGGACCGACGATCAGACCAGCGCGAATCGTCGTGACAGGCACACCATACGAGCCAAGTGTTTGCTGAACCTCTAAACGGCTGCGCAGATGGCGAGACAGATTTTCACGCGGCTCATTTTCTGGCAAAATCCCGCTCAAATACACAATCTGCTTGATATTTTTTTTACGAGCAGCCCGGGCAAAATGGTCTGCTAGAATAAAGTCCATATCTTCAAAATCCGCCTGTGTCAGCTTGGCAGTCGGCATCATGGAATGCACTAGATACACCGCATAATCGGCACCTTCTAGCGCTTCCTCTGCCATCGACAGCGAGAATAGGTCCAGTGAGCGCCATTCGACATGCTCACTATTTTCACGATCATCGCCGTTACGGGATAAAGCAATGACATCAAAATGCTCGGTCAACTTTTCCAGCAAATTATGCCCGATGTACCCACTGGCTCCGGTCAGCGCAATCTTCGGTCGCCGCTTGCCAGTATCGGTCTGATGCCCAGTAATGGGTGTTACATTTGATTGTGGTGTCGGGGAAATAGAATGACTGTTATCGTTCAATGGAATCACCTCGATGTGCAATTTGGATAAACAGGCAAATCGTATGCAGACAGGAGTAGATACATATCGAAAAGAGAGCGATCACTGAAAAGGTAGTCTGCTGCAATATAGATCGTCTATTAAAATGATGTATAGGATGAAAGAATAGGTGGAATTGTGCAATGGCAGAAATGTTGGACCTCAATCCAAGGCAAACGACACGCAGTTGCCAACGTAAAGAAGCAACCGATTTTACAGAAAAGCATCTGTTTGTACAATACCCTGTTTGCGGATGCTTTAACCCGTTATCATACTGCAACTATAACGATTGCATTACAGCGAGCAAGCACATTTTGCATACATCTACACTTGCTCTCAAACAGATATAACGCCGCATCTTTCAACACCCTAAGTTATACATGTCGCAGCTTCATACACTGGATATGACTATCAATGAATACGACATTGTTACTGATTTGAGACGTGAGGGTAACTTCTTCGTGACCGTTCACATCATATAATGATACTCGCGGTAACCGCTCTATCAGGATAAGCAACGGGTCGATCGACATTTCGTTTCGGAGTCTACATTTCGATGGATGCAAGAGGAAGAAGTGGAATTATCAGCATGATAACGACGACGGCAAATGATCCGCTGAATAGAGGAATGACTTACGCTTGGAATCATAGGAGAAATAAGGAGGAATAATAATGAAGATGACGAATTTGATGCCATATATGCGCAAGGCGGCAATCATCGCTACGATTACAGGTGTTACAACAGCTGGTGCATGGGGGGCTGTATCCTCGCTACTGCCCATTCAATCGGTGCAGGCGGCAGCTAGTGCAAGCGATGCTAGATATCAACGCAATCTGGCGATCCAGACTCTGAATAGCTTTTACAAGCCTGCCCTGAAGGGTCAATTTCCGGGGGATGTCAGAGAGTTTACGATTGGCAAGTCCAAACGCGTGGATGTCATGAAGCGCTTTGGCTCAGCAGAGATTCCGCGTACAAGCGCAGCTGGATTCGATACATATACGGCTACGATGGGTTCGCCGGGCTATTCATTTCGTTATACCAACGACGTGTTGAGCGAGATTCGCTATTATGGCACCAATGTGGAGCGTCAGACGAATATTGGCGGCATTACGATGAAGCTGCTGCGTCAGCAGTGGTATGCGCCTAGCGCCACTTCCACCATCGTCAACGGCAAGCAAAAGCAAACCAAAGTTACCTACAATCGTGGTGATTACAAACTCGAATTCATCTTCAATACTAGTACCGATCTGGATCATATCAATCTGGTGAAAAAGTAAACGGGAACTATAAAAGGCAAATCGTCATGCAGTAATGTATCTGCATCCGATTTGCCTTTTTATTTATACCAGTGGAAACGATTGATTATTTGATACCCAGACGCATTCGGTAGCTGAACAGTATATTGATCATGCCGCCACGAAACACATCGTTTGCCATCGCCTCAAATACCGCGATCTCCGGCTCCAGATAACGTGCTGCCGAACTTAGCTTGAGTGTTGCCTGAATACCGCCCTGACTGAGCAGAAGACCAATATAGCGCTCTGCACTACAAGGCTCGGTATGATGAAATACAATCTCTCGTACGAATCGGAAATGCCCACTGTTTTGCAAGGTTTGCAGATGCGTGGATTTGTCGCGTTTTACAGGTAGCTTCTGCGGGTCCTCATGCTCATACAGCAGTCGATCTGCCAAGCCGATCAGATGCTCATATTCACGCTCCAATTGCCAATTCAGCACTGGCGGCCAGTCGCAATCATAAGCAGCAAAGACTCCGCCCTCTGCCAGTACACGATGGATTTCTGTTAACGTGCTGACTGGTTCCATCCAATGAAACGATTGCGAGCAGGTCACAATATCGGCGCTACCACTTGCTACCGGCAGTTCATTGGAATACCCGTGCTCAAATGAGATATGACGCCCTTCTGGCAATTGCGCTAGCTTCTGCCGTGCCTTGCCCAGCATGTCTGCATTCGGCTCTACCCCGATCACCTGCCGCGCACGTCCTTCCCAGACTAACGTAGACAGACCCGTGCCACAGCCAACATCGACCACAAGCTGCGGACGCTTTTGTACATAATTGCTGAGCAAATCGACGACTAGCCCCGGCGCATGCGGACGATTCTGGTCATACACATCCTCAAATCCGTTAAAGCGGTTAATATTGTTCATCTGATTATGCTCTGGAATATTCATAGCAGCCATTCCTTTCGGTTTGTTGGAATATTCTTGGTATACCCATTTGTCCAAAGTATAGCATATTGACCTCTGCAAAATGTCACCGCTATACTAAGGCAAAGCTGTATCACAGTACCGAAAGCTTGATCGTATTCCTACGATGTTCCGTCCCATCGCTATTCATCCAATCCAACAGAGAGGTGACCACGATGTCCAATGAACTCTTACAAGCACTGCAACTGCTCAAGCAAAAGAAATGGGTCGATCTGACACATGCCTTTGGTCCAGAATCGCCGCATTTTGCCGCCTTTCCGCCAGCTGAATTTCAAACGCTGTTTGACCACAATGACGGCTTTTTCGCGCAAAGCTTTAGCTTTGCCGGTCAATATGGAACGCATCTGGATGCGCCAATTCACTTTGTACGAGATGCCCGCTATTTGGAGCAATTGGAGCTGAAGGAGCTGGTGCTACCATTGGTCGTTATCGATAAGTCGGCTGAAGTAGCAAGTAATCCCGATTACATTCTTACCCCGGACGATGTATTGGCATTTGAACAAGAGCATGGAACGATTGCCGAGGGCAGCTTTGTCGCGCTGCGTACCGATTGGAGTAAGCGTTGGCCGAGTCAGGAGCAATTTGAGAACAAAGATCCGCAAGGCAATAATCACGCACCGGGCTGGTCGGTAGAAGCGTTGCAACTGCTGTTCCGCGAACGCGGTATCAAGGCAGTCGGGCATGAGACATTCGATACTGACGCTGCGGTCGATTTTACCCGCAATGGCTCACTGCTTGCCGAATACTACGTACTGGATCAAGATACATATCAGGTGGAGCTGCTGACCAATCTGGATCAGGTTCCACCGACAGGGGCAGTCATTTTCAATATTGTGCCCAAAGCTGCGCGTGCATCTGGCTTTCCAGTGCGTTCATTTGCCATTTTACCGTGAATGTAAGATTTTTCATTTTGGACAAAAAGAAAACCAAAAAAAGTAAAATTGCATCTTTTTCATGAACAGAGTGGAGGAGGAAGCGTTTACGAAATGAGCGTCTCGTCCTCTATGCACAAACGGTAGCGGAACTTCTCACATTTTAGCTATTTTCCCGAAGCGCCTAAAAGTGATATGATTTAATGAAATCCAAAGGAATTCCTGTTAAGGAGACATAGCCATGAGTATCGAGATCAAAATAGAGCAAACAACTACACCAAAAGAAAAGCCAGCCACAGAAGGACTGGTATTCGGAACCAAATTTACAGATCATATGTTCATTCTGGACTACGATCACGGACAAGGCTGGCATGATGCACGTATCGTGCCGTATCAGAACATTAGCCTTGACCCAGCTGCCAAAGTCTTTCATTACGGTCAAACGATCTTTGAAGGTCTGAAAGCATATCTGGCACCAGACGGTCGCATCCTCATGTTCCGTCCGAACAAAAATATCGAGCGTCTGAACCTGTCCAATGAGCGTCTGAGCATTCCAGAGATTGATCCAGAATTGGCGCTCGAAGCGCTACGTCAGCTGATCCTGACGGACAAAGACTGGATTCCGCAAGGAGAAGGTACATCGCTGTATGTACGTCCATTCGTGATCGCAACAGAAGCGGCATTGGGCGTAGCACCATCGCTGCAATACAAATTCATGATCATCTTGTCCCCGGTTGCTGCTTACTATGCAGAAGGCATCAACCCGGTTAAAATCTACGTGGAATCCAAGTACGTACGTGCTGTTCCGGGCGGCGTAGGCATGGCGAAAACCGCTGGTAACTACGCAGCAGGTCTGAAAGCACAAGAAGGCGCAACCGAGCTGGGCTATTCTCAGGTGCTGTGGCTGGACGGCGTACATCGCAAATATATCGAGGAAGTCGGCAGCATGAACGTCTTCTTCAAAATCGACGGCACTGTCGTAACACCAGCGCTGAACGGTAGTATCCTGAACGGGATCACCCGCGATTCGATCATCCAGCTGCTCAAGCACTGGGACATTCCAGTGGAAGAGCGCCTGCTGTCTATCGACGAGCTGGAAGAGGCTCACAAAGCCGGTACATTGGAAGAAGCATTCGGTACAGGTACCGCAGCTGTTATCTCCCCAATGGGCGAACTGAACTGGCAGGGAGAGAAAATGATCATTAACGAAGGCAAAACAGGCGAACTGTCTGCCAAGCTGTATGAGACATTGACTGGCATCCAGAAGGGGATCGAGGAAGATCCATTTGGTTGGGGCATTGAAGTGAAATAAAGAAGTACAGCAACAATAAGTAATATGTCATGAAGCCATGACAACATCGTGAGTATAAACAGCAAAGAGAGCGGCAGATTTCATGAACATTCATGGGATCTGCCGCTCTTTATTTGTGTGGACCATAAAGAAGAATGGTAGGGATATTGTCGATGTTTGTATCTCGTTTTCGATCAATAGTAATTCGATCTATAGCAAAGGGAACGACGCATCTCGCAAAGATACATCGGCTAAACTGACTATAGAGTATATAGCGAATATTATGGAAAGGAACGTCGCTTAATTTTATTCTGAAGCACCAGCGTTTGTAACTCATTCGCTTTGATCGCTAGCCCCATATGATAAGCGTCCCGCTCTTTGATTTTGCCTTCCATCATCAGAATATTCAGTTCCTGTGTCTTCTTGTTTAGATCCAGAATCAACTGCTCAATATCTTGCACCAGCAGCGCATGACGCTCGTGTTGCATCGACCATGAGGATGGCGCTGTTGTATCACCCGTGCTTGAAGCGGCAGGTGAGGGAGCTGTCTGTTGGAGCTTTGCCTGATTCTCAGCAAGATCGTAATAGGCAGCTGTGCCTTCCTTGATCTTTACAATGCGTGGTTCACGATCAGCAATAGTACGCAGCGCTCCTACGATAGAGCCTTCACTATAGTTTTCCGGCAACTGTTCCAGATACTTCCGAACAACCGCAAAGCCGGTTTTACCTTCTTTTTGTAAATAGCCAAGCACGTGATTACGTATACCCTCGGCGTTGGAATTTTTCTGATTCATAATAAAACCCCCAGGAAGAAGTCGGATGATGCAAAACATTCGTTATAGATATTTTAACACAGTATTAATACTGTATCAATATAGTGTCAATATTATGATACATAGTATTAATACTAGAATGAAGTATCAAATTTACAATATTAACAGAAGAGAAGGCTATTATATACGCCAAAACCCTCTGTTATTCGCTGTTTATCTATATATTAATCTATTCATTTTATGTAGAGTATCATTAGTATTAATACATTGAATTTAAATAATGCATGATTTTGATACTATTAGTATCAAAATTAGATAGAGAAAATAATTGATACTCTGGTACAAAGCCAACTGTCATTCTCTCTTTTTAGTATGTTATGTGTCTCCTATATTCAGACATTCATTAGATAAGCAAAACAGATCAATGACAAAACCTATTTTCTTTTAAGCGAGTTGTCTTTGCTTAATAGAGAGAGGCAATTAGTATTCGTAATCTAACGAAATATATACATATTAATTATGGAATATTTACAAATAAATGTATTATATTTAGCAACCACGGCTATATAATGAATTGAATCTTCATATTATAAAGGAGGGATTATTTATGAATTGGCGTGTCATGTGTATGGCTGTATTTATCGTTTGTCTGCTGGGGTCGTATGTACCTGTTGGAACGGTGCAGGCAGAGCAGGGGGATTACGAAAGAATCACCGTACCAAGCAACAGCCTGATCAGTGCACATAACACGTTATCGGGCAGCACACCCCAAATGGTTGCTGACGGTAATCTGAATACGGCATGGAACGCAGGACGTAACAGCGGTGTCATCAGTGTTGTGTTTAACCAGAACATCAAGATGAATGGGATAGAGATTGCTACGACTGCTTCTTCAACCAGTACAGTTAGCTATCTGATCTACGGGCTGAATGGTAACCAATGGGAAGAAATTGGACGTGCTTCGCGTACGATAGAATATCGCGCAGACGGCAAAGCTACGATTTTGGAGCGAATCCCCGTTCTGGAAGGAACATATGGTGGTGTCTTGATCTCAATGGATTCCAGTACCAAAGCATTTGTATCAATCAACGAACTGTATCTGACCCAAGGAACAGAACCTACATTTGACAATGCTACGATCTCTCAATTGAGTGGGGGGGCATTTTTGACGTGGCAGTATGACGGCTTTGCCAACCAAACAGTTATCTATTACGGCACCAAGCCCGGCGTGTACACGGACAAAGTTATTGCGCCTTGGCGGGGCTATCTAGGAACGCGCGTGTACAATCTGGTGAACGATCAGAAGTACTATTTCAAAATAGCCGCCAATATCCAAGGGAAGATCTACTATTCCAAAGAACTGTCGGTTGTACCCAAGTCGAGCAAAATCGCTAAAACATTGCCCGAAGGAACACGCGGAGGTGTGTGGCCGTATTACAGTGATTTGAATCTAACGCCGAACGATGCGTTTGATGGAGACATTTATACATCGTGGTATTATACCAACCCTAATTATCCGCCCAATGACGATGGTTCGCTCTCGCTGTATTTCTTCCGTAATCCCACCTATATAGACAGTATTCAAATCGTAACCCAGTATTCTCCTGTGGCTCTGGACCGATCCGGTGTACGAGAAGATGAATATACGATCACGTCTGGTTGGGATTGGAATACAGGAGATATTCAAATTGGTCAGCTGAAGACAACGGTTCGTGATCCAGGCGGCGATGGCATCGTTTATTTGCAAACGATACCGATTAAGCCAGGGTATTATCATGAATTTGAGATCCATGTGAAAACAACAGGCAGATATGTGAGTGTGAATGAAGTTATTATTCACGGGAAAGACCCTAACGCTTCTGTAACAAGTGATGTGTATGGAAAGGAAACAAATGGGGTCACGCAAGATGTATATGCTGCTACACGATGAGGTATAGCTTTGACAGCAGTTGGATGTAGACAGAGATCTGCTGCTTGATGGCGGAGTGAGTAGATCTATGTGTAGCGTGGTTAGAGGGAGCACTTCAGAGTAAGTTTAAAGTGGGTTTAATTACGTTTGAAATAAGAAGCTGCGCTTCTAAAGCGCAGCTTCTTATTTAATCAATATCGTTAATCTTCCATATGCTGTTCCATTTCTTGAATACATATGTTTCAGGAGAAACACCATTCTCGTTTGTAGTGACGTTAGCTCGGACTACAATTTGCGAATCATTAGAGTGATCTATCTTTTCTATTTGAACAGAATTAGCTTTTCGAGAGTTTGGTTGACCCACATTTGAATCGGCAGTCAATAATTTTATAAATTCAGTGGTATTCTTTTCATTTCGATACGTTATGGATTTATTTAATAGTTGAATGACTTCAAGTTCATCTCCAGAATAGGGAGATTCGTCTACATAAACGTTTGTACTTTGTTTAGATGTATTCGTTTCTGTTGACTCTGTATTGATATGTTTTTGCCCCAGTTCAGAAGAGTTATGATTGGCAGAAGAAGATATACTTTGATTCCCACACCCTGCTACGACAATGAGTACTACTAAAAGTATATGTTTCAAAACATCACCCCTTTCTATGAATAGTAGATGCAATGTATACATATAATGTTTCGCAAAAATGAAAAATTATAGCTAAACGTCGTGTTCTCCAATCTTCTTTTCTTCATTTAAGAAGATATTATGTACTATCTGTATAAACATTTGGTGTAAATATCATGGATCAATTGCGAGCGATCCTGCATCTGTGCTATAAATGATGTAGTTCCCATCTGGGAGACTGAATATGTTCATACATTTGGCTATGGCTTGTGCCATAACAGTTGAATAGAGCGCACTGCGCCAGATATGGCAGCGGTGATATTATTATGAGAAAAAGGAGCTGTCATCTACATATGTCTACTGAGATGAACACGCATGAAATTATTAATCTGATCAAAACGAGCAAAAAGAAAACTCCGGTTAAAGTGTACCTGAAAGGTCAACTGGACGGCATCTCCTTCCCAGAAGGCGTACAAACATTTATCACTGGCAACACAGGTGTGATTTTTGGTGACTGGGCAGATATTCAAGGCGTTCTGTCTGAAAACAGCGCACAGATCGAAGATCATGTGATCGAGAGCGACCGTCGCAACTCCGCGATTCCGCTGCTGGATATGAAGAACATCAACGCTCGCATCGAGCCAGGCGCATTTATCCGTGAAATGGTATCGATTGGTGACAATGCAGTCATCATGATGGGCGCAGTAATCAATATCGGCGTTGTCATCGGCGAAGGCACCATGATCGATATGGGTGCCGTACTGGGCGGTCGCGTACAAGTCGGCAAAATGTGTCATATCGGCGCAGGTTCCGTACTGGCTGGCGTTATCGAGCCACCAAGTGCACAACCAGTTGTCGTGGAAGACGATGTACTGATTGGCGCTAACGTTGTGGTACTGGAAGGCGTACGCATCGGTGAAGGCGCAGTTGTTGCTGCGGGTGCAGTCGTAACACAAGACGTACCAGCATTCTCCGTTGTCGCAGGTACACCGGCACGCGTAATCAAACAAGTGGACGACAAAACGAAGTCCAAAACAGAAATTCTGCAAGATCTGCGTACCCTGTAATTCTTTTTAAATGAATTGTACATCTCCATATACACGAAGGCTGTCATAGGAATCTGTGGCAGCCTTCTTATCTTATATAAAAGGAGTTACACGCATGAGCAACAACAAACTCATCGATATTCGCCGCGATCTACACCGGATTCCAGAGGCAGGATTTCAGGAATTCAAAACGCAGCGCTATCTGCTAGACTATATTGCAAGCTTGCCACAAGAACATATCGAAGTACGTACGTGGAAAACGGGCATCCTCGTGTATGTGCATGGAACCGCGCCGACTCGGCGTTTTGGTTATCGCGCGGATATGGACGGTCTACCGATTGTAGAAGAGACCGGCTATGATTTTAAAAGTGAGCATCCCGACTATATGCACGCATGCGGGCATGATCTGCATATGACGATTGGACTTGGTGTGCTGACACAATTCGTGGAGCAGCGGATGAAGGACGATCTGGTCGTATTGTTCCAGCCAGCCGAGGAAGGACCAGGCGGTGCACAGCCGATGTTAGCGAGCGAAGAACTGGCGGATTGGATGCCGGAGCAGATGGTCGGTTTGCATGTTGCCCCTGAATATCCGGTTGGTACGATTGCGACGCGTCCGGGTATTTTGTTTGCCAATACGTCGGAGTTGTTTATTGATCTGATCGGTACGGGTGGTCATGCAGCATATCCGCATCGGGCGAACGATATGGTGGTAGCAGGCTGTCAGCTGGTCGGTCAATTGCAAAGCGTGATCGCTCGCAATGTGAATCCACTCGATTCGGCAGTCATTACGATCGGCAAGATCGAGGGCGGCACCAAGCAGAACATTATCGCCGAACGTGCTCGTCTGGAAGGAACGATTCGTACATTGTCTGCGGAGACGATGACACTGGTGAAGTCACGCATTCAGGCATTGGTGAAGGGGATTGAAGCAGGATTTGAATGTCGTGCCGAGATCGACTGGGGCGCCAATTATATGCAGGTGTACAATGAAGAGAAGCTGACAGCTGAATTCATGCAGTGGCTGGATGGACGCGACGATGTGACTCTGTTTGAGTGCACCGAAGCGATGACTGGCGAAGACTTCGGTTATTTTCTAAAAGATATTCCCGGCTTTATGTTCTGGCTCGGCGTGGATACACCATATGGACTGCATCACGCCAAGCTGGAGCCGAGTGAGGATGCAATAGAAATAGCGGTACGTACAGTGACGGATTATTTGCGTTGGAAATCGGCATAATCGTGGAATCGCCCAGTACGTGTATGATGTACTTGCGCGTTATTTCACGACGTATATTCATATTCAGGATCAGATCGTGTAGGTTGCGATCTGGTCTTTTTCTGTTACATATAAATAGTATCTATTACATGATCCAGATCCGATATTCATAAGCTTCCCTGCATGTTCATGTAACAACTGCTTTTTTGCGTTAATCAAGCAGTGAAATGAATAGTCAAAGGATGGTAAAAAAGCTTTGACTTGCTTGAGGGCGAGGCTTAAAATACTCATTTGGCGGGTAAGGATGGACATACGTGCATTTTCGCCCGTTTTTGACCATTTTGTATAAAAATGCTGCATATTTCGGTGACATAGCAAGCCTGCAAGCACCATTTCTGACATTCCAGCGATTATACATAGAGTGCATAAAAGTTGAATGGAGAACACGATGACTTTTATAGCAAAGCTAGCTGTTCACGATGCTGTCCATGCAGCTCTATATAACGAGTACGAGTACAAGTATGACTTCCGTAACGGAACGTCAGCATAAGAAGGAGCTTTGCCCATGAAAAAACGTGTTTATGATATGATCCTGATTACCGTTGGTGCTTTTCTGTTTGCGCTGGCAGTCAATCTGTTCATTATTCCCAACAATCTCGGAGAAGGCGGCGTAACCGGGGTAACGATTATTTTGTACTATCTATTTCAATGGTCGCCCGGTCTAGTCAATCTGGTGATCAACTCATTCCTCATTCTGATCGGTTATAAGTTTCTGGATAAAACAAGCATCATTTACACCATTATTGCGGTTGCGCTCAACTCACTATTCCTGCATCTGACCGAAGGGTGGCGCATTGATTCTAACGAGATCGTCGTCAATGCTGTATTTGCCGGTATTCTGGTTGGTGTGGGACTGGGATTGATTATCCGTGCAGGCGGTACGACAGCCGGTACAGCGATTTTGGCGCGGATTACGCATAAGTATTTGGACTGGAACATTAGCTATGGATTGCTGTTTTTCGATCTCATCGTTGCATTCTCGTCGCTGTTCATCATCGGTGCGGAGCGTCTCATGCTGACAATCATCGCCCTGTATATCGGTACGAAAGTGATGGATTTTATCATCGAGGGATTGAATCCGAAAAAGGCAGTTACCATCATCTCCTCACATCAGGACGCGATTGCCGAAAAGGTCATCACCGTTATGGATCGCGGTGTTACCGTATTGTCCGGGCATGGTTATTACACCAAAACGCCCAAAGAAGTACTATATATCGTCATCAGCAAACAGGAAGTATCCGTCCTGAAAAAGATCGTACGCAACGCAGATCCGAATGCCTTTATCACCATTCACGATGTACGCGATGTGTTCGGCGAAGGATTTTTGGAATTGTCCAAATAATAAAAGTGTAAATAAGCTCACAACAAAAGCCGTATCACCCTACGAGGGAGATACGGCTTTTGTATATGCCATGTAGCAGAATGCCAATCGGCAGATGTCGATCTCTGCTTATGCCTACTCGGCATATAGGGTAGATGACAGCGGATGAACTTACTTTCGATCAGCCTTTATTTTTCACTAGTTCCAGTGCAATATCGGCTTTTTCCAGATCATGCTCTACTTGCTCCTGAATATTGTACGCATGGTACATTTCGTTTTCGATCATATACGTTGCGATTTGCTCATGTAGATCAATTGCTTTTTGCAACTGGGATTTCAATGTACGGCGCACTCCCGGTGTTGCCGTCTCGGTCAGCGCTACAGCATAATTGCGCACACCAGCTTTGGCAGACATCAGCAAATCAGTAGCGATTGCCAGATCGTCCAATGGAGCCGTAGCATTTACAAGCATTTCCTTCGTCATATTGTTAGCAGCCATAAGTGAAACCTCCTTATTGTTGTTTTTGCAGAATGGATCTCAAGTCTTCAATCGCTTTGGTCGAGTCTTGAATGTCTTCATCGATAATCTTGCGCAGTCCCTCATCCTTAACCAGTTCGCGCATAGCCATCGCTTTGGTCACACAGGATGTTTTGAAAATAAGCAGTTCGTGCACTTCCAGTAATTCATGAGTGGCTAATGCCTTTGCCATATTATTCATTCCTCTCATAACCAAAATTTAACATCGTTCGTTTTCTATATAACCTTAATTGTGCTTGCTGCAACAGCAGTTTATATAGCTTGATGTCAAAAGTAAATAAAGCTATAGCATGTTCATATTAAGCTATTTTCATAATACAGTACTGCTGACAAGCTACTAGTAAACGAATGTATCCGCTACGTAGTATTGCTGCTGCCTACCAAAAAAAGAAGCATAATCATTTTGAACAGAAACCGAATGACGCTCTGATTACAATGAAAGGAAGCCATATATCGCTGTATATCTGTATTCTCTACTGTCTGTGATGGTTCTTCATAAATAAGCATGTCTATACCAAAAAAACCGGTCTGCATCTATTATGCAGAACCGGTTTTTCCGTTATTCCAAATTCAATTTACTCATGCAGCTTGAAATGCTCGATTTCCTTCTGTAAATCCTCCGCCAGCTTCGCCAGTGATTGTGCCGACGAGCTGATCTCTTCCATTGAAGCCAATTGTTCTTCTGCGGAAGCGGCAATATCGTGCATATTCCCGGTATTTTGTGCAGAAATCTCGCTAACCTCGCCAACTGAACGAGCAACCTCACCTGCATTGCTGTTCACCTCGCGTACGAGGTTGTTCATATCTTGCAGACTGGTTGCGATCTGATGCGCATTAGCTTTCAGCTGTTGGAACTGATCTGCTGATTGCTGTACGCCTTGCAATCCGTCTTCTACCGAATGATGAATCTGTTCAAAGGTTGCGAGCGAATCGTTAATCTCACGGATAATATCCTGCAACAATGTTTCGATATGACCGGATGATTGATGCGATTGCTCTGCCAGCTTTTTCACTTCACCGGCAACGACGCTGAAGCCTTTGCCTGCTTCGCCTGCACGAGCTGCTTCAATCGCCGCGTTCAGGGATAAGAGATTGGTTTGCTGCGCGATATTATTGATCGTTTTCAGAATATCGCCAATCTGAGTCGATTTATGCGACAATCCATTAATGACGCGATATGCATCATTCACGGATTGATCGATTTGCTGCATCTGTCCAACCGTTGTGCGTACGAGTCGATCACCGGTATCTGCCATTTCATTAGACGTACCCGACAATTGCAGTAGCGATTGTGAATGTTGCTGTACTTCACCCAGCCAACCAGATACCTGATTGAGCTGCGCTGCACTTTGTCCGATATGCGTGTTCTGACGATCGCTACCACTGGAAAATTGCTCAATCACACTGGTAATCTGCTCGGTCGCTTTGCTTGTTTGCTCTGAGCTTGCTGTCAATTGCTCAGAAGAGGAGACCACATCGCTAACCGTATCTTGGATTGAACCGACCAGCGTACCGAGCGACTGATTCATGTCATTAAAGGCAGCGGACAGATGACCCAGCTCATCCTTACTTTTATCCTGTACCGATTTGGTCAGATCGCCCTGACTGATTGCGTTGGCGACGGTCACAATGCGGCTCATTCTGCGACTGATCGAGCGTGTGATCAGCCAGATGACGATACTGCCGATGACGAGCGCGGCGATCAGAACGATCAGCGTTTGGATCAGGAGTGGACGTACTTTGGCATCAATCTCGGATTGATAGAAATTCCCTACCAGTTTCCAGCCAGTCAATGCGCTTGTCGTATAGCTGAGTTGCTCATCCTCACCCTTGCTGTTATAGCTGAATGTATCGGTCTGCTTATTATCCGCTACGATCTGCTTGGCAAGTGCATCTGTTTCACCCGCTTTGATCGTTGGGTGCGAGATGTACGTACCGTCTGCTGCAACGATAAAGGCATATCCATTTTCACCAATTTTGATATTGGAGGCGATCTGGATGAGCGATGCTAGATTAATATCCAGACCGACCACACCGCTACCATCATCGGTGCGTTTGGCAACCGTAACTGTCATTGCTTGAGTAGAGGAAGATAGATAAGGCGGCGTCACGATCGTTTTGCCCGGACTAGCTTCTGCTTCTTGATACCACGGACGTTTACGTGGATCGTAATCCGATGCTGTTGGAATATCCGACGAGGTATAAAAGGCGCCTGTCGCTGTGCCGACATATAAGCCTTCGACTTTGGTCATCGTTTGATCATAAATGCGTAATTCTTCTATTAACCGATCACTATCGGTATAGCTAGCCTGTTTGATTTGGCTGGCAAAATAGTCAACCGCATCGATATTTTGCTGCATATCGTTATCGACAACGGCACTGAGTGTCTGTGTATTCAAGGCAGTACTGGAGATTAACTCACTGCTAAGCGAGCGCTGGGCAACATAATATGACGCCAGACTTGATACGGTTAGCGCTGCAATCAGCACCAGACCGAACGATAGCATCAGCTTGCGTCCCAGTGATTGCTTGGTAAAAAAAGATGTCCATTTATTCATGATATCACCCCATCGAGTCGTATCGTTCCGGTTGCATGAGTACCCGATAGTGGCATATGGAGATCATACTTGTTTTGCGTTCCTTCGGCAAAGCGCTAAAGTTCATGATTTCGTTTCTTCCTTTTCTATTTCAAATCAAGACTTTCCCGATTCTATACCGACAGCCTCCCCCACGGCTGCACCTGCAAAATTTCATATTTATCTCGTATCGCCGATGCTCACGCGGTCAACCTTCACTCTTTTATTATCGGCGCAGTCGCTTAATTACTGTAGATTTCACGATTATCAATTTCAAGTTAAAGGAAACGTTTACAAAAGAAAGTCGATTTTGCACAACACAAATTGCACCTTGCTGTAAGCGAATCCGGTGTGCGGATAACAAACAGCAAAGTGCCACAAAAAGAATCAAAATTCAGCATGTTTCAACATAGCCTTATCAAACTATCGCTACCAGAAGGAAATACAATGCTTCTTATTTCCAAAAAATTTTTTTTACACATGCAAAGTACGGATGAATGCTTCCAACCGATCCAGCGCTTTTTCTAGCACTGGTAGTGCATACGCATACGATAAGCGAATATATCCTTCTCCATAGATCGAAAAGGCATCTCCCGGCACGACGGCAACCTTTTGTTCTTCCAGCAATCGCATCGCAAATTCCATCGATGGTATATTCAGATGCGCAATAGAAGGGAACAGATAAAACGCACCTTCCGGCTTATCCAGCTCTAATCCCATCTGCACCAGTCGATCATAGACATAATCTCGGCGCTGACGGTACGCGTCACGCATCGGCAACGCATCATCTATGCCATTGGTCAATGCTTCAACCGCAGCAAACTGACTGATCGAGCTGGCACACGATACATTATATTGATGCACCTTCAGCATATGCGCCGACAACCAAGCTGGAGCAAATAGTAAGCCGATCCGCCAACCCGTCATCGAATGCGATTTGGACAAGCCATTAATCACAATGGTCTTCTCACGCATTCCCGGCAGCAGTGAGATAGAGCGGTGTGGCTCATCATAGATCAGCTCGCTATAAATTTCATCGGAAATCACGAAAATATCCCGCTCCCGCAGTAGATCAGCAATACCGTTCAATTCCTGCTCGCCCAATACGCGTCCTGTCGGATTGGATGGATAACCTAAAGCGATGGCTTTGGTACGTGGCGATAGATGCGGTTCGAGTAACTCCGCAGTCAATTTGAAGCCTGTACTGCGTGTATCCACATAGATCGGGATACCGCCCGCTAAGCGGATCAACGGCTCATACCCGGGATAGATCGGTCCCGGCAAAATCACTTCATCCCCCGGCGATACAATAGTACGCAGCGCCACATCCAGCGCTTGACTCGCTCCGACCGTTACGATGACCTCGGTATCCATGTCATAATGCTGATCATATTTCACTTTGACAAACTCTGCTGCTGCTCGGCGCAGTGCAGGAATACCCGCATTGGGCGTATACACTGTTTTGCCTTGGTGCATCGCTTCTTCCGCAGCAGTAATAATATGCGCAGGTGTTGGGAAATCCGGCTGTCCCAGCGTCAATGCCAACGCATCTGGATAACGCGCTGCAGCGGTGGCAATTTTGCGAATGCCGCTGATCTGAATATCGTGAATCGGTGCATGAATGAGATGTTCCATAGAAAGATGCTCCTTTATATCTTGGTGTGCAGATAGGATGTAATGCAAAACAATCTCCTGATACAAACATAATCTTCTGATGCAAACATAACCTTCTATAGAAGAAACTTTTCATATAGCTATGACATGTATCAATTACAGGTATAAACGACATGTATCTATTTAGAAGAAGGTTCTCATATATCGACTGCTGCTTGTATTCGTGTAGGTCGTTGTTTCACTGTATCTTCATTCTTATCATCTTCTATTATATTGTATCGTTTATTCGCTCCGTCTGCTGCCCATCTGTTCTCTATGCTCAAATTAGCATATCTGCTACGCATCCGTCTTTACATTTCATGATGGTCCTTTTGCACATTATAGATGGAGCGTGTTTGAGGATGTTTTACGAAAAGCGTTGAAAAATGGGGTGTTTTCCACAGAATTCAACCGTTATAATAGCAGTTGTACCTTTTGCGGCATGGACAGATGGTTAATGTATCAATAGCAAGTAAGCCCGCTAACCGCAGCGGTTTGATGATATGCAATACTAAAGTCAGCAAGGGAAACGGTGCACGGTATACAACAATTTATAATCCACAGCAAGTATACGGATGCCAAAAGGAGGCTGTTATGAGCGATAACAATATGATCCGCTTTGACGGAGTGAGCAAGCGTTACGAAGATGGCACACAGGTGCTGGAGCATATCGATTTCGAGATCGAACGCGGTAAGTTTTACACCTTGCTTGGACCGTCCGGTTGCGGCAAAACAACCATTTTACGGATGATCGCCGGATTTACCGAACCGAGCGGAGGTTCGATTTATTTGAATGGGAAGGTCATCAACAAGGTGCCTGCCAACAAACGTCAGGTGAATACCGTATTTCAAGACTACGCCTTATTCCCGCATTTGAATGTATTTGAGAATGTGGCTTTTGGTCTGCGCGTCAAAAAGATGAAAAAGGATGCCATTCAGACCAAAGTGAATGAAGCGCTGAAATTTGTCAATCTGGAAGGGTACGGACAGCGTGCCATTTCAGAAATGTCCGGTGGTCAGCGTCAGCGTGTAGCTATTGCACGTGCGTTGGTTAACGAGCCGGAAGTACTGCTGCTCGACGAGCCGTTGTCTGCGCTTGACCTGAAGCTGCGTACAGAGATGCAGTATGAGCTACGCGAAATCCAGCAGCGTCTAGGCATTACCTTTATCTTCGTCACCCATGATCAGGAAGAAGCATTAGCAATGTCCGATTATATCTTTGTCATGAACAAGGGTAAAATCGAGCAGAGCGGCACGCCAAACGATATTTATGATGAGCCGATTAACCGCTTTGTAGCTGACTTTATTGGCGAATCGAATATCGTACCCGGTCGCATGATCGAGGACTATGTAGTGGAATTCAACGGCAGACAATTCCAATGCGTCGATGCTGGGCTTCGTCCAGATGAAGCGATTGAGGTTGTCATCCGTCCTGAAGACTTGGAATTGACTACCGAGGACAAAGGCAAGCTCAAGGTCCGCGTCGATACGCAGCTATTCCGTGGCGTTCACTATGAGATTAGCTGCTATGACGATTCCGGTCATGAATGGCTGGTGCATTCTACACGCAAAGCAGAGCCGGGCAGTCAGATTGGGTTGGATTTTGAACCGGAAGCAATTCACGTCATGCGCTTCGGTGAGAGCGAAGAAGATTATGACCGCCGTCTGGAAGGATACGGAGAAGGCGGTGTCCATGCAGGCTAATACGCGCGCGATCTATATGTTGCCTTATTATGTATGGATCGTTCTGTTTGTCGTAGCACCTGTGGTGCTAGTTGGGTATTATTCCTTTTTTGATGTGGACGGTCATTTTACCTTTCAAAATTATCGTACCTTTTTTACACCCGTTTATTTGCAAATGACACTAAGCTCGTTCTGGTATGCGTTTCTCGTGACACTATTTTCGCTGCTGATTGCGTATCCAGCTGCTTATGTGCTGACCCGAACCAAGCATCGTCAGCTGTGGATTTTGCTGATTATTTTGCCGACATGGATCAACCTGCTGCTAAAAACGTACGCGTTTATCGGTATTTTCGGTACGTACGGTCCGATCAATGCCCTATTGGGGGCGATCGGTTTCGGACCGCAGCAATTGCTGTTTAACGCCTTTAGCTTCGTATTCGTATCGGTATATATTTTCGTGCCGTTTATGATTCTGCCAATCTATAATGCGCTGGAGGAAATGAATCCATCGCTCATCTCGGCAGCGCGTGATCTGGGCGCATCCGGCTGGACTACATTTCAACGCGTGATTTTCCCGTTGACTGTCTCTGGTGTCAAATCCGGCTGTATGGCGGTATTCATCCCGTCGCTGTCGCTGTTTATGATCACACGCCTGATTGCGGGCAATAAAGTGATTACACTTGGTACAGCGATTGAGCAGCATTTCTTAGTCACACAGGACTGGGGAATGGGTTCAACCGTTGCCGTAGTATTGATTATTGCGATGGCTGTGCTGATGCTGCTGAGTGGCGGCTTCGGACAGGAGGTGCGTCATGGGAAATAAAAACCGCTGGAGCAATCTATATCTCGTACTCGTATTTGCTGTTTTATACGCGCCGATTTTGTATCTGATGTATTATTCCTTTAATAGTGCTGGTAATATGCACAAGTTTGAAGGCTTTACGTGGGAATGGTATAGCGAAGTCTTTCACGATACCCGTCTCATTATTATTCTGATTAATACGCTGGTCATTGCGCTTCTATCCTCTACAATTGCAACGATCATCGGTATTATTGGTGCGCTAGCGATTGACCGCATTCGTCGTCGCCGTTTAAAAGATACCGTATTGTCGCTCAATAACGTGCTCATTGTTAGCCCGGACGTGATCATTGGTGCATCCTTTTTGATTTTGTTTACGATTGTAGGCATCAAGCTAGGCTTTGCCTCGGTGCTGATCTCGCATATCGCTTTCAGCATACCGATTACGGTGCTTATGATTCTGCCGCGTTTGCAGGAAATGAGCCCGACCTTAGTAGATGCGGCGCGCGATTTGGGTGCTAGCCGCCGCGATGTGCTGACCAAAGTTATTTTGCCATTTATTAAGCCCGGCATCTTTGCTGGCTTTTTCATGGCGTTCACGTATTCATTGGATGACTTTGCTGTTACGTTCTTTGTGACCGGTAATGGATATTCGACTCTATCAGTCGAAATTTACTCCCGTGCGAGACAGGGGGTTGCGCTGTCTATCAATGCGCTGTCCACACTGATCTTCCTATTCACCACTGCACTGGTGGTTGGTTATTATATGATCACGCGCCGTGCACAGGGACGCAGCCGTCGTCATGAAGCAGCTGCCGAAATGGGGGTGCCAAGATAAGATGAAAGCCATTAGTCGTACATTTATCATTATTGTCGCTGTGGCACTGCTGCTCATGTATGTAGCAGGACGTCTGAATGTTAGTCAGGGGTATGCTGGCGGTAATACGCTGACCATTTATAATTGGGGCGATTATATCGATCCTGACCTGCTGACCCAATTTCAAAAAGAAACAGGCATTACTGTCATTTATCAGACTTTTGATTCCAATGAAGCGATGTTGACCAAAATCGAGCAGGGCGGTACTACATTTGATGTAGCCATTCCGTCGGATTATGCCATTTCCAAAATGCGTGAAGAAAAGCTGCTCCTTCCATTGGATCACAGCAAACTGCCGAATCTGAAAAATATCGATCCATCGTTTCTGAATCTATCGTTCGATCCGGGCAATAAATATTCTGCGCCATATTTCTGGGGAACGGTTGGGATCGTCTACAATCCAAAGCTGACCAGTCTCAAATTCCATAGCTGGAACGATTTGTGGGACCCCTCGCTGCGTAACAATGTGCTGCTGACCGATGGCGCACGCGAAGTGATAGGCATGTCGCTGAATAGTCTAGGCTACTCGCTGAACGATACCAATGAGCAGCATCTGCAACAAGCACTGGCAAAACTGAAAAAGCTAACGCCAAACGTCAAAGCCATTGTTGGTGACGAGATCAAAATGTTGCTCGCCAACAACGAAGCGGCAGCTGGTCTTGTATTCTCTGGCGATGCGTCCGAGATTATGAGCGAAAATGAAGATCTGGATTATGTGGTGCCGGAAGAAGGGACAAACCTCTGGTTCGACAATATGGTGATTCCAAAAACCGCAGCTAATGTCGATGCCGCTCACAAATTCATCAACTTCATGCTCGATCCAAAAGTCGCAGCCCAGAATGCGGAATACGTAGGCTATTCAACGCCTAATGATGCTGCCTTGAAGCTGCTGCCAGAAGACATCGCTGGTGACGAACGCTTCTATCCACCAAGCGAACTAACCGACCGCCTAGAGGTCTACGACAACTTGGGCAAAAAAATGCTGGTTCACTACAATGAACTGTTCCTACAATTCAAAATGAACAAGTAGCTCTATATACTTCATAATATAAATAGACGAGATGAAAAATAGCTCCAACGGTAAAATGATTCTTTTACAGTTGGCTCTATAATGAGATATTCCGTTTCTCACCTCAAGGCGCATTCCGATAAGTAAACCACGGAATGCGCCTTTTTATATGAATGGAGACAATAAGCTTGACACCCTTAATACAGTCCAACACAATCATTTGATCTACCTGATCTACCTGATCTACCTGATCTACCTGATCTACCTGATCTACCTGATCTACCTGATCTACCTGATCTACCTGATCTACCTGATCTACCTGATCTACCTGATCTACCTGATCTACCTGAATTATAAAGGGAATAAAATAATTGGTTATAAAGGTGTTGACTTGCTCGGTCGATCCATGGTATAGTCTTTTGTACAAGCCTTTTGAAAGCATCTGTCGCTTCCACAATGAGTCAAATCATTACGAAAAACAACTTCAAAAAAAGTTGTTGACAGCTAGCTGAGAAGGTGATAAGATATAAGAGTTGCTGCGAGAGACACTGAACGGCAACGAAAGAGCTTGATCTTTGAAAACTGAACAACGAGTGAGTGAAGAACTTCGGTTCTTCAAAAATATAGAGAACAGCAATGTTCTCGCCAGCAAGAGATGAGCAAGTCAAACACTTTTATGGAGAGTTTGATCCTGGCTCAGGACGAACGCTGGCGGCGTGCCTAATACATGCAAGTCGAGCGGAGTCGATAAGAAGCTTGCTTCTTTGAGACTTAGCGGCGGACGGGTGAGTAACACGTAGGCAACCTGCCCTTTAGCCTGGGATAACTACCGGAAACGGTAGCTAATACCGGATACTTTCGTTGTCCGCATGGACGACGAACGAAAGACGGAGCAATCTGTCACTGAAGGATGGGCCTGCGGCGCATTAGCTAGTTGGTGGGGTAACGGCTCACCAAGGCGACGATGCGTAGCCGACCTGAGAGGGTGATCGGC